>CAJORB010000066.1:0-56683 GCA_905236565.1 uncultured Treponema sp.
GCTTAAAATTTTATCTTTGTCACAAACGATGTAACCTTTTTGAGAAATATTTCTATCAACCAAAATTGCATTGTAAATTACGAGCATCGCATTCTCTATATTAAAAAAAATTAAAGTCGCTGGTTTTATTCAGCTTAAAAAATTACTCAAACAAATCTTCTACTTCGCCCTGCGGACCTGCTTTGTAAAGTGAGTCGCAGTATTCGCAGCGGTAGAGAGCCTTTTCTTTATCGACAAGCAAAAATCTTTGCGGAACATAATGTTCTGTTGCAGTTATGCAGCGCGGATTTTTACACTTTCTTACATCTTCTACGCATGAAGGAAGTTCTGTTTTTATTTTCTTGATTATTTTTTCATCTTTAATGATGTTAACGGTGATGTTAGGGTCGATAAAACCGAGGACAGAAAAATCAAAGTTGATAATGTTGTCGACTTTGATGATATCTTTTTTACCCATTGTCTTTGACGGAACATTCATTACAAGTGCTGCAGTGAACTTTGCTTTTTCAAGACCAAGCCAGTGAAAAATCTTTGGACCGGTTCCGGCACAGATGTGATCGATTACAAGACCGTTTTTTATTGTATCTACATTCAGCATAACAACTCCTTAATGACTCGACTTAAAGTGCACCTGTAAGTTTTGCAATCAATGCCATTCTTACGTACATTCCGTATTTAACCTGCTTAAAATATGCAGCGCGAGGATCGTCATCTACTTCTGGCTGGATTTCATTTACACGCGGAAGCGGATGTAAAACAATCATATCTTTTTTTGCAAGCTTCATTTTTTCTGCATCAAGAATGTAACTGTCTTTTAATCTGATGTAATCCTGTTCGTTAAAGAATCTTTCTTTTTGAACTCGTGTCATGTAAAGAATGTCGAGGTCTCCGATTACATCTTCAAGACGTTCAGCTTCTGTGTATTCAATTTTATTTGGTTTAAGAATATTTTCTATCATGTATTCCGGAATCTTTAATTCTTTAGGACTTATGAAAACAAATTTGTTTTTAGGATATCTGCACATTGCCTGTGTAAGTGAGTGAACCGTTCGTCCAAACTTTAAGTCTCCGCAGAATCCGATGGTCTGGTTTTCAAAAGTTCCGCGCAGTGCACGTATTGTAAGCAAGTCTGTGAGAGTCTGTGTCGGATGAAAGTGTCCGCCGTCGCCTGCATTTATAATCGGACAGTTTGAATATTTAGAAGCAAGAAGGGCAGCACCTTCTTTTGGGTTTCGCATTGCGATGATGTCTGCGTATGACGAAACAACTCTTATCGTATCTGCAAGACTTTCACCCTTCGATGTAGAAGATGAACTTGCATCTGCAAATCCTTCTACCGTTCCACCTAAGCGAAGCATTGCAGCTTCAAAGCTAAGACGCGTTCTGGTGCTTGGCTCAAAAAAAAGTGCCGCTAGAATTTTTCCGCGGCACACATCCTGAAATGATACTGGATCAACAATAATCTGTTCTGCTAATGAACAAATTTCATCGATTTCCTGAATTGTAAGGTTTTCTGGTTCGATTAAATGGCGACCTTTTAGCATGGTTTATAATACTCCACTGTGATTTTTTCTATAATAACATGTCGCGGCGATTTGTGCAATTCTGCATTTTTTATATATTGTCTTAAATGTTTTTTTTCAGGCTGAATTTACTCAAAGGATTTTTTATTTAGTTCAGTAAATCTGTAGTCTGCGCTAACAGGAATTTTTTCTTGACAGAATAACCTTAGCCCATGTATAGTGGTTATGAGAGTTAAAATAGTTTGTTCTTATAAAATTCTTCTTCCAAAAATCTTTCAAAAATAATTCATCTTGTTTTGCATTTTTATAAAACCTGTGAGGGAAAATATGAAAAAGTTTTTTAATGTCATTGCTGTTGTCTGCGCATTTTTAATCGCAGGATTTGTTTCGTGTAAAGCACCAAGCAGCGGCGGTGGAAACGGTGGCGGCAATGGGAGCGGAATAAAATCTAATCCCGTTACTACAGGTGTAACGGTAGCCAACATCGCAGAGATTATCGCAGGTTTAACAGAAGACTTGACAATCGTAATGTCAGGCGAAGTTAAACCAAGTGATATTGCGTCAATAAAGACTGCAATTCTCAAGGCAAAGTATAAAATAGATCTTGATTTAAGCAATGTAACAGGCTTGACAGAAATACCGAAGTATGGATTTGGTAGCTGTGAAAAATTATGTAGCATTACCCTTCCTGATACAGTTACTGCCATTGGGGATTTAGCGTTTTTTTGTAAATCTCTTACATCGATAAATATTGATTCAAATAATGAAAAATATTGCAGTGTAGAAGGTGTTTTGTTTAACAAGGATAAAACAGAGTTAGTAATTTTCCCTTGCGGGAAAAGCGGATTATATACAATCCCAGATTATGTAAAGACTATTGGAAGATATGCTTTTTATAGATGTGATAAGCTAACAGAATTTATAATCCCAGATTCTGTAAAGACCATTGGAGGTGGTGCTTTTGAAGAATGCACGAATCTTGAAAAAGTAACTATAGGAAAATCCGTAGAAAGTATAGGAGGTTCTGCTTTTTATGGATGTGATAAGTTAACAGAAATTACAATCCCAGATTATGTAAAAATTATTAATGATTCGACTTTTAATTTTTGCTCGAATCTTGAAAAAGTAACTATAGGAAAATCCGTAGAAAGTATTGGAGAGAGTGCTTTTCAATGTTGTTATAAGTTAACAGAAATTACAATCCCAGACTCTGTAGAAACCATCGGTATCCAGGCCTTTTCAACTTGTTCAAAACTTAAAAATATTACAATTCCAGATTCTGTAAAAGAAATTAAGCCATATGCTTTTGGTGGATGCACGAATCTTGAAAAAGTAACTATAGGGAAATCCGTAGAAACCATTGGGAATTATGCTTTTGAAGTATGTGAAAAACTTAAGGACGTAACAATTCCTAAATCTGTAGAATGGTTAGGTATTCGTGCCTTTTCTAGTTGTGAAAAACTAACTTCTATCACTTTTGAGGATCCAAGCGGATGGTATGTTGTAAATTCAAAAGATGCCTGGGAAAATAAAACCGGCGGAACGTCTGTTGATTTTTCAGATCCTAGGGCAAATGTTTCTACACTCAACTCTGCCGATAGTTCTAGCCGGTTTTTCAAACTCACCAGCGAATAAATCGGTGTAATATAATTATTAAACGACCACCATAATACGGTGGTCGTTTTTTATTTTGTTACATCACATTCTGCAAATCCAACAGTAAAAGGCAGATGTTCATATTTTGTAGTTCCTTTAAATTCAAAACCATTCTTAAAATACCATTCCTTTAATTCTGTATATTCATCAATGAAATCAAGAAAAAGTGTTTTTCCACCTTGCTCCCTTGTTTTCTCTTTTGCACAATCAAGAAGTTGCCTGCCATAACCCTGCTTTCTCAATTGTGGTCTTACACAAAGATTATGAAGCATCCAGGTATCTTCTTTCTCCGGAACCTTGCTGATAGAAAAATATCCGGCCAGTTCATTTTCTCCATTTTGATTCTGTTCAAAAAACCCGTACATCATAAAGCCCATGTTCCAGAAATTTTCTAACTTTTCCATTGGCATAAAAGTATTATGTCCTGGACAGTTTTCCCGTGTAAGTCCAAACTTTTGTGCAACTGTAGAAAAACACAGATGAATAAAATCCAGACACATTGGAAGTTCTTCTTTGTTTATTCGACGTATCATTTTTTACCTCGCTTACGTAAAATGACCTGAAAGCAAAAATCTGTAATTAATTTAAAAATTTATGTTATACTCATTTTATGAAAGTTATTACAATTATTCCACCTGTAATACAGTTAAACTCACCATATCCGTCCGGGGCTTACCTTACTTCGTTTTTCAAAAGCGAAGGGCACGAGGCTTCTCAGGCAGATTTTAACCTCGAGCTTTTTTATGAGATTTTTTCGCGGAACGGACTAAAGCGCCTTTTTGATCTTTCAGAAGTGAACGCGCTTTCGCTTGCAGATAAGGCAGAAAAAAAAGGTGATGACAACACGGCTTTTAATATCAGACGTTATGTAAGTACAAAGTCAAACTGGATTAACTGGATAGATTTTATTACTGCAGTTTTAACTGGCGGTGGCGCGCGTGAAAAAGAACATCAGTTTTTATATTCGCCGTTTGCACCGCGCGGTCAGCGTATGGAAAATTTTCTTTCGTCTCTTGCAGATTCTGGCCGCGAGCCGACTGTGGATGACGTTCGCTTTTTATGTTCATACGCGATTGCAGATCTTGCAGACTATATTACCGCGGTTTTTGATTCTGAGTTTTCGCTTGTCCGTTACGCAGAAAGCCTTGCAGTTGATGAGCGTAGCTTTGCTGAACTTACTAAAGGCCTTGATTCTCCTGTTCTTAAAGAGTTTTATGAACCTGTGCTTGAGAGGCTTGTTCCGCGTCTTGTAGACAATGAAGCGGGAGTGTCAGGCCGTGGCTCCCGTGTCGTTGACTCAGTTTCGCACGGCACCATCGATTCGCGCGATGTAAAAACCATGATCTGTATTTCAGTTCCGTTTGCGGGCACTTTTATCCCTGCTCTTTTTACGGCGCGCTACTTTAAAAAGCGCTGGGGAAAATCTGTTTTTGTATGCATAGGCGGTGGATTTGTAAATACAGAATTGCGCGATGTTTGTGATATAAAAAATAATTCTTCTGATAATGCTTTGCGTGATGCAAAAGAATTATCACAATACATCGACGCAATTTCTTATGACAGAGGATACGGTTCTTATCATGCGCTTTTTAAGTGCGCGCCGGATTTAGATTGCGATGTTCTTTTAAAGTCGAATTCAATTTATAAGATGAGGTTGTTTTTTAACGGCGCAGATGATGGTATCGAAAAAGATGACGGTACTACAATGCGCGATTGTGATTCTGCAGATGGCGTCACTGTTCAACATCCATTATGGAACTCTCCTGAATTAGAAAAATACGAAGCAGAAATTACTCCGCATATAATTCCGGATTACTCTGACATAGATTTTTCAAAGTACTTAAGAATGTGCGATGATAAAAACGCGATGCACAGATTATGGACAGACGGCGCATGGATAAAAGCTTATCTTGCACATGGATGTTACTGGCATCGCTGTGCATTCTGCGATACAAACCTCGATTATGTCTGTGGATACAAAACTGTTGATATCGAAAAACTTTACGACGGACTTTTAAAAACTGCAAAAGAAAAAAATGTTTTTGGAATTCATTTTGTTGACGAAGCAATGCCGCCTGCAGTTTTAAAAAAGTTTGCACTAAAAAATGCGCGCGAAAAAAATCCGCTCTACTTCTGGGGCAACATTCGTTTTGAAAAAACTTTTACAAAAGATCTTGCTGCATTTTTAAGTTACTGCGGACTCGGCGGAGTTTCTGCAGGTCTTGAAGTTGCAACAGGCAGTGGCCTCAAGTACATCAATAAAGGCACTGATATAAATTCAATTATAAATGCATGCGCAGCTTTTAAAGAAGCCGGAATTTTAGTTCACGCCTACATGATTTACGGTTTCTGGTACGATACGGCGCAATCGATAATTGATTCTATGGAAACTCTGCGCCAGTTTTTTGCATGCGGACTTTTGGACAGTTCGTTCTGGCATAAATTTGTTCTAACGCGAAACTCAACCGTTTACAGCGAGTGGAAAAATGGAAGACAAAACGATCTTGTTCCGCTTGAACCAGAATCAGAAGGCTCTGTAAAAAATTCAATTTTTGCAAATAACAATCTTCACTTTAAAGGCGAAGAATCATTCGAAAAATTCGGACGTCCGCTCGAGGCAGCGCTTGATGCATGGATGCAGGGCGACCAGAATCTTTTGTCACAGAAAGTTCAGAAATGGTTTGATTTTAAAGTACCAGAGCCGACTGTTGCGCGCGATTTTGTCGAAAAACAGCTTGCACTGTATGAGCATGAAAACGAAAAACGAGCGGCCCTGATAAAAGCAGAAAATGCAGAAAACCTCTTCTGGCTTGGCGGCACTCCGGTCCGCTGCAAAAATGAGTTTCGCTGGATTTATCTTATGCAGGAAGAAGCTTTTCCGGCCGGCAGCGCCCTCGAAAGGCTTGTAAAAAGCGGAATTTTAGCCTCTTTAAGCCCTCAAACCCCGAAAGATGAGCGTAAAAAGGCGGTCGAAAGCGTCAGAAAGGACGAAGCATCGCTCAAAGCCCTAAAATCGCTCCACGGCCGCGGCCTCGTCGTTGTCTGACAGGCGGTTTATTGATTTAAATACAATAAATAGATAAAATTATTCAATATTTTACAAAAAAGGGCAAAAGGTGAGCGAAAATCTTTATCTGTCATATCCCGGGGTAATATGCGCTGCGGGCAAAAATCCTGCTGAGCTTTGGGCATCATGCCTTTCCGGGTCGCAGAGCGGAATTAAAAAAGTAACGGCCGTTTCTGGCAAAGATTTTTTCGCTGGTCGTATAGACGATTCGCTTTTGAGTTCTGTTCAGCATGCAAAATACGACATGAGAATCATAAGGATTCTTGATCGTGCCCTTGAGCAGATCGCACCTTTAGTTGAACGGCTCAAAAAAGCTGTCGGCTCAAAAATTGCAGTTTGCATCGGATCATGTGACAACGGTTCTGAGTTTTCGCTTGCAGGCCACAGAGTTTTTTTTGAAAAAGGAAAATTTCCTGCAGATTATGAGCTTGATGTTCAGGGTGCGGACTATCCTGCTGTTTTTGTAAAAGAAAAGTTTGGTCTTGAAGGGCCGGCATTCGTTTTTAGTACGGCGTGTTCTTCAAGCGGAAGTGCGGTTTTAAAAGCACGCGAACTTATTTTAACCGGAATTGCAGACGCTGCGATTGTCGGTGGTGTTGATATTGCAAGTGACACTGTGCTTTTAGGATTTGACAGTCTCGAAGCAGTTTCTGATGAGATTACAAATCCGTTCAGCAGAAACAGAAAAGGCATAACGCTCGGTGAGGGCGCTGCAGTTTTTGTTTTGTGTCGTGATAAAGAACTTGTATCAGACGAACTCTTTTCGTGTGTCTTATTAGGAGCAGGCGAAAGTGCAGATGCAAGTCATATGACAGCTCCTTTAGAAGACGGAACTGGAGCTGCATGCGCGATAGAGGCTTCATTAAAGGATGCGCACCTCAATCCAGAAAAGATTGATTACATTAATCTTCACGGAACCGGAACGCACTTAAACGACGCAATGGAAGCAAAAGCCGTTAAAAAAGTTTTTGCAAGTCTTGCAGAAAAAATTCCTGCAAGCTCGACAAAGCCTTTAACCGGTCATACTTTGGGTGCAGCTTCTGCAATTGAACTTGCAGTATGTTACATGGCGTTAAAAAATTGTGCATGTAAAAAACTTCCTGTTCAGGTCTGGGATAAAGAGCGCGAAGAAGATATGCCGCAGTTAAATTTTGTCGGCAATGGATTTGAAGTAGAAAAAGAAATAAAGACAGTCATGAGCAATTCATTTGGCTTTGGCGGTTGTAATATAAGTTTGATAATTGGAAAGGAATAAAAACAAAAAATGGCAGAAACAAAAATGGAACCAAGAAAATTACCGCAGAATGTTCCTGCAGAAGAATTGATAAATCTTTTGCCGCACAAAGGAAAAATGTTTTTACTTGATCACCTTACTCAGCATGATATTGTTGCAAGAACGCTCGAATCAGAATCTCTTGTAACAAAAAATCATATATTTTATGATGAAGCATTAGACGGAATCCCGTCGCATGTTGCATTTGAACTGATTGCACAGAGCATTTCGGCATTGTCTGGAGTTACAGGCTGCGAACGCGGCGAACCTCCAAAGCCGGGATTTCTTTTGAGCATTCAGAATTATTCTGCAAAAGTTGACCGCTTTAAAGTCGGAACAAGCGTTCACGTTGCAATAAAAAAAATTGATGAGCTTGAAAGCATGCTTACTTATTCCGGTGTTGCATATTCAAGCGAAAATCCGGATGTTCCGGCAGTTGAAACTACAATAACCGTAATGGAAACAAACGACTTAAGAATTTTAGGAGAAAAATAATGGAAAAAAGAAGAGTAGTTGTTACTGGCGCTGGAGTTTGTTCAGCACTTGGAGATAATTGGGAAGAAATTAAAAAGACTCTCAAGGGTCTTGAAAACTGTGTTGTACGCATGGACGAATGGGACCGCTACGGTGCCGGAATGAATACTCGTCTTGCAGCTCCTTATACAAAAGAGCTCCGTAAGTACGACAGAAAAAAGGTTCGTTCTATGGGACGTGTTAGCCGTCTTGCACTCCAGGCAACTGATGATGCTTTGAGAATGGCCGGCTTTATCGATGCAGACGGAAATGTTGCAGAAGAACTTCACAACGGACGCACAGGAATTTCTTACGGTTCGTGCATGGGTTCTATGGACGCTCAGATGGAGTTCTGTGCAATGCTCGAAAACGCTGACTGTACAAGAATGAACGCTACAACTTATGTACGTGCAATGCCACAGACAGCAGCTTCTAACCTTTCTGTTTACTTTCAGATCCGCGGAAGAATCATTACAACAAACACAGCTTGTACATCAGGAAGCCAGTCAATCGGTTATTCATACGAACAGATTGCTTATGGATTCCAGGATATCATGATTGCCGGTGGAGCCGAAGAACTTAGCGCCGCTGATTCTGATATCTTTGATACTCTTTATGCTGCTTCTACAAAAAACGATACACCAAAACTTTCGCCAAGCCCGTTCTCTAAAGAACGCGACGGTCTTGTAATCGGCGAAGGCGGTGCTACTTTAATTCTCGAAGAATATGAACATGCTAAAGCACGCGGCGCTAAAATCTATGCAGAAATAATCGGCTTTGGAACAAACCAGGACGGAAACCACATCACAACTCCAAATCAGGAAACAATGGCAAAAGCATTGCAGCTTGCAATTGATGATGCAGGAATAAGCCCTGACCAGATCGGTTATGTAAACGCACACGGAACTTCTACAGGTCACGGTGACGTTGCAGAAACAAACGCAACAGAAAGCGTATTCCACAGAGCTGTTCCGATTTCTTCTACAAAGAGTTACACAGGACACACGCTCGGATGCTGCGGCTGTCTTGAAGCGTGGGTTACAATTAATATGATGAACGACGGATGGTTCCATCCTACATTAAATCTTACAAAAGAAAATCTCGATCCAGAATGCGGTAAGCTTGATTACATCATGGGAGACGGACGCGATATCAACACAGACATCGTAATGTCAAACAACTTTGCATTCGGCGGTGTAAATACATCATTGATTTTCAAAAAATGTAACTAAGGAAGAATAAAATGCCAAAGATTGAAGTTAACGAAAAATTATTTTTCAAAATGGTTGGTCAGAAATATGACTACGATACATTAGAAAAAAAATTAACATGCGGTAAAGCTGAACTTGATGAAAAACCTGATATGTCACAGGCAGAAGATCAGCGTGTAATTAAAATCGAACTTAATGATACAAACCGCCCTGACCTCTGGTCAACAAACGGTGTTGCACGCCAGCTTCGTGTACATGCAGGAAAAAAATCCGGTGATTACGATAAATTTTTATCACGCGAAGGAAACTTTAAAGACAATCAGAATCGCGTTGTAAAAGTTGATGCAAACATCAAAGACATTCGTCCGTACATGGTTGCATTCATGATTGCAGGTAAACCAATCGACGAACCGATGTTGATTGACATCATTCAGACTCAGGAAAAACTTGCATGGAACTTTGGTCGTAAGCGCCGTTCTCTTTCTATGGGACTTTATCGCGTAGATCAGATTAAGTGGCCTGTTCATTACAAGGCAGTTGATCCTGATAAAACTTCATTCGTTCCATTAGCATGTGATACACCGATGACATGTCGTCAGATTTTAACAGATCATCCGAAAGGAAAAGACTTTGGCTGGATTCTCGAAGACAAAAAAATGTTCCCGCTTTTGACAGATGATTCTGGCGAAGTAATGTCTATGGCTCCGATTATCAACAGTGCAACTCTTGGTGCTGTTCAGGTTGGAGATAAAGATCTCATGGTAGAACTTACAGGTGATAATATCGACAACCTTATTCTTGCTGCAAACATTGTTGCATGTGACTTTGCAGACTGTGGTTACGAAATTATTCCTATTAAAGTTGAACATCCATATGATACAGGACGCGGAAAAGATATCTACGCTCCGTTCTATTTCCAGGAACCGACAAAAGCTCTTTTGAAAAACATCAACAAGCTTCTCGGAAGTGAATTTACAAAAGATCAGGTTCTTGATGCGCTCAAGAGAATGGATAACAAAGTTGAGGCAAAAGATGTTTCTGGTGATGTTGAATTTACTGTATGGCCTGCACCTTATCGCAATGACTTCTTACATGAAGTTGATGTAATTGAAGATGTAATGATTGGTGTTGGTCTTGATAACTTTAATCCGGAAAAACCAAACGACTTTACAATCGGTCGTCTTATGCCTTTAACATTGTTCAGCCGTAAAGCAAAAAATGTAATGGTAGGTCTTGGATATCAGGAAATGATATTTAACTACCTCGGAAGTAAAAAAGATTACATCGAAAGGATGAATATCGATGACTCGAAAATCATCGAAGTTGCAAATCCTATGAGCGAAAACTATCAGTTTGTTCGTCCTTCTATCATTGCTTCTCTTTTAAGAGCAGAAGCAGGAAGTGCAAACGCAATCTTCCCTCATAAGATTTTCGAAATCGGTAAAGTTGCTTTCCTCGACGAAAAAGAAAATACCGGAACAAAAACAATCCAGAGCCTTGGATTTATGACAGCTGCAAGCAATTCAAACTTTAACAACGCAGCAAGCGAAGTTTCTTCTCTCATGTACTTCCTTGATCACGAGTATAAAGTAGAAGAATGTGATGACCCTCGCTTTATTCCTGGCCGTCAGGCAGCAATCGTTGTAAACGGTAAACACGTCGGAGTATTCGGCGAAGTTCATCCTCAGGTTCTCGAAAACTGGTCAATCACAGTACCGTGTGTTGCCGGCGAGCTTAACCTCGAAGAATTGATGTAAAATTTTACAAATTTTACCGTAAAAATTTAAACTTTTTTCTCGATTAAGATAAGGCTGAATTTCTTTTAGTAAATTCAGCCTTAAAAATCTTAAAAATATATACGCAAATACCTAAAAATTTGCATTCAAAAATCTGACTTTCGACCTTAATATGGTACCATAACGAGTAACATCTAAAAGGAGGAAAAGTTAGATGAAAAAATTAGTTTCTGCTGCTATTGCAGTTTTGATGGCTGCAAGCTTATTTGTTGGATGTGGAAAAGGAAAGAAAAGCGATTCCATTAAGATTGGTATCATTAATAACCCACCTTCAGAATCTGGATATCGTGCAGCAAACGTAAAAGACATGGAAGAAGTATTCTCTGCTGCTAAAGGATATGAAGTAAAGACTTTCTACAGCATTAAGAATGATGAACAGCTCAATGCTGCTTCACAGTTCATTACAGAAGGTGTAGATTACATTCTTCTTTCTGCTGCTGCAACAGACGGATGGGATGCAGTTCTTAAGAATGCACAGAAAGCTGGAATCAAAGTATTCCTTTTTGACCGTATGATTAACACAGACCCAAGCCTCTATGAAGCTGCTGTTGTTTCTGACATGGCTAACCAGGGAAATACAGCTGTTGCATGGCTTAAGTCTTTGAACCTTCCTGAATACAAAGTAATCCATATTCAGGGTGCAATGGGATCTGACGCTCAGATCGGACGTACAGCTGCTCTTGATAAAGAATTTGCTGCAGGAACAATGAAGAAAGTTGTTCAGCAGACAGCTACCTGGGACGAAGCAGAAGCAAAGAAAATCGTTGAATCTGTAATCAACTCTGGTGAAGATTTCAACGTAATCTATGCAGAAAACGACGGTATGGCTAAAGGTGCTGTAGCTGCTCTTGATGAAGCTGGTATTACACACGGTGTTAACGGAAAAGTTAAAGTAATGGGATTTGACTGTAACAAGTGGGCTCTCCGCGAACTTCTCGCTGGAAACTGGGACTACGATGGACAGTGTTCACCATTCCAGGCTGCTGTAATCGAACAGATGATTAAGACAGGAAACGTTCCTTCAAAGAAAGTAATTTCAGAAGAAAAAGGTTTCGATGCTAAAGCTCTTACACAGGCTGATATCGACAAATACGGTCTCGGTGACTAATTAATCGTAAGCGGACGCGGTGTAAATATCGTGGGCAGGGTTCCTATCTTGTCCGCGATTGCACCGCTTTTTTTTTGAAAAGTGGGAAAGTAAAATGGAAAACAATGTTGTTTTGACAATGCGGGGAATATACAAAGAATTTCCCGGTGTAAAAGCACTTCAGAATGTAGACTTTACTCTCTGCAAAGGAGAGATCCACGCTTTGATGGGAGAGAATGGAGCTGGAAAATCTACTCTCGTAAAATGTCTTACCGGCGTTTATGAAAAAGACCAGGGTGAAATTTTTATAGAAGGAAAAGAAGGACCGGTTTCTATAAAGTCACCACAGGATGCCCAGAATCTCGGCATCTCAACTGTTTATCAGGAAATTACACTTTGTCCAAATTTAACTGTTGCAGAAAATATGTTTATTGGACGGGGAAACTATAAATTTATAAACTGGAAAGAATGGGAAAAGAAAGCAGATGCACTTTTGCAGCAGCTTAACATTCCTGCAAAAGCATCTCAACAGCTTGGAACATGTTCACTTGCCGTGCAGCAGATGGTTGCAATTGCACGTGCTGTTGATATGGAATGTAAGGTTCTCATTCTCGATGAGCCGACATCTTCTCTTGATGAAAGAGAAGTTGGACTTTTGTTTAAATTAATGCGCGATTTAAAAGCAAATGGCGTAGGAATTATTTTTATTACGCACTTCCTTGATCAGGTTTACGAAGTTTGTGACAAGATTACAGTTTTAAGAAACGGCGAGCTTGTCGGTGAATATCTTATTAAGGATATGCCTCAGGTTGAACTTATTTCTGCAATGCTAGGAAAAGCACTCGATGATATTTCTAAATTAAAAGATGAAAAAGGAAAGTTTAACGAAGCATCAGAAACAATTTACGAAGCCAGCGATCTTTCGAGTGCAGAAGGTGTTAAACCTTTCGCATTTAAAGTTCGTAAGGGCGAAGTAAACGGATTTACGGGACTTTTGGGTTCTGGCCGTAGCGAAAGTGTGCGTGCAATTTTTGCTGCTGACCGTGTTACAGGCGGAACAGTAAAAATGAACGGCAAGGATGTTAAAATTACAAAACCAAAAGATGCAATGGAAAACGGAATCGGTTATCTTCCGGAAGACCGTAAGGGTGATGGAATAATTCAGGATCTTTCTGTTCGCGATAATATTATTCTTGCACAGCAGGTTTTAAAAGGTTTCTGGAGTCCGTTTAAAAAAGCAGAAGCAGAAAAAATTGCTGATGAATACATCAAGCTTCTTCAGATTAAAACTGCAAGTCAGGAAACTCCTATAAGATCTCTTTCTGGTGGAAATCAGCAGAAAGTTATTCTTGCACGCTGGCTTTTGACTCATCCGCAGTATCTTATTCTTGATGAGCCTACACGCGGAATTGACGTAGGAACAAAAACAGAAATTCAAAAGCAGGTTTTAAAGCTTTCGAAAGAAGGTGTAGGAATTACTTTTATTTCTTCAGAAATTCAGGAAATGCTCAATGTCTGCACAAGACTTGTCGTTATGAAAGACCGCAACATTGTCGGTGAACTTCGTGATGAACAGCTTAGTCAGGATAATATCATGAAAACTATTGCGGGAGGTAATTAATAAATGAAAGGCAAATTTAATTTTTCTGAACAATTTAAAAAGTTTACTTCATCGCAATTGATTATTCCGGTGATTGCACTTTTTATTCTTGTTATATTTAACTTGATTCGTGATCCGAGTTTCTTTTCTGTCGGAATCAAAGTAAACAACGTTGGAAACAAGGTTCTTGCAGGAAACTTAATCAGTATCTTAAACGGTGCATCAGAACTTGTAATTCTTTCTATTGGTATGACACTGGTAACTTCTGCAACAAAAGGACAGGATATTTCTGTCGGAGCATGTGCTGCAATTGCAGGAAGTGTCTTTGTTAAAACATTAAGGGCTGCAGGTTCGATTACAGTTCCTACAATCTTTTTGGGTGTAATCATTGCATGTTGTGTTGCAATTGTTTTCTGTCTGTTTACCGGCGTTTTGATTGCAAGATTTAACATTCAGCCGATGATTGCATCTTTGATTTTGTTTACGGCAGGTCGTCCGATCGCTTACTGGATTAACGGAGGAGCAACTCCAAATGTAGAAAGCAATCTTCTTGGATATCTTGGTGGATTTATTCCGGGCTGTCCTGTTCCAAGTCCGATTCTGATTGTAATTCTGTTTTTAATTCTTATTGTTGTTCTTTTAAATAAGACAACGTTAAGTCTTTTTATTCAGTCAGTCGGAATTAACGAAAGAGCCGCAAAGCAGAACGGTATCGATCCTATTTTTATGAAGCTTCTTGTTTTTGTAATCCTTGGAGTTTGTGTAGCCCTTGCAGGTTCTATGAATGTCTGCCGCATCGGTTTGATAAATCACGAAAAGATTCTTCTTGATTACGAAATGGATGCGATTCTTGCAGTAGCAATCGGAGGAAACTCTCTTGGCGGCGGTAAGTTTAAACTTTCTGGAACAGTAATCGGCGCTTACATAATTCAGGCTTTAACGATCACGCTTTATGCGATGAAAGTTTCTTCGACAGATATCAAGGCTTACAAAGCAATTGTAATCATCATAATTGTAGTTGCAGGATCTCCTGTTGTAAAAGAATGGGTTGGAAAAATGTTTAAGAAGATTACTTCTGGTACAGTAAAAGCAGGAGGCAGATAATATGAACTTTATAAATGCTGTAAAGAATTTCTTTGGAAAATATTTTAAGCAGCCTGTTTCTAATACAACTCTGCTTTTAACGATTACAATCTGTACTTTTATCGTAATGTACATTGGCGGAATGGTTATCTGGGGCGGAGGATTTTTAAATCCGCAGCAGTTCTTTAATATCATAAACAACAACGCATATCTGATTATCATTGCATGTGGTCTTACAATCGTTATGATTTCTGGTGGAATCGATATTTCTGTCGGCGGTCAGATTGCTTTGATTACAATGGTAACCGTCTGTTATCTTGAAAACAAAGGTGGAAGTGTTTTTGGTGCTCTTATCATTGCACTTTCTATCGGACTTGCGTTTGGACTTATACAGGGATTTTTAATTTCTTACCTTAAGATTCAGCCGTTTATCGTAACTCTTGCAGGAATGTTTTTTGCAAAAGGTATGACGACTATTGTAAGTGTTAATCCTGTAACGGCAAAGGCATCGGAGCTTTTTCTTAAGTTAAAAGAGTTTACAATCAATATTCCGGGTATCGGACAGTATACAAGATCCGGAATGTTCATCAATGCTTATTTTGAAATCGGTGCGGTTGTTGCGATTTTAATTGTCGTAATCCTCTGGGCCGTTTTAAAATGGAGCAGGCTGGGTAGAAACTTCTACGCAATCGGTGGTAACAGCGAAAGTGCATTGATGCTTGGAATCAATGTTCAGCGTACAAGATTTTTATCTTATGTAATTTGCGGAGTTCTGGCAGGAATTGCAGGCTTTGTTTACCTTCTTCATACAGGAGCCGGAAACGCATCTAATGCCGATGGAGCCGAGATGGAAGCAATCGCTTCTTCGATTATCGGTGGAACACTTCTTACAGGAGGTGTAGGAAGTTTAATCGGTACACTCTTTGGTGTCATGTCTCTCAAGACAATTAATATAATCGTAATTGCTTCTGGGCTTACACAACCTTGGTGGCAGAAGATTACAACAGGTCTTATGCTTTGTTTCTTTATTCTTTTACAGAGTGTAATTCTTTCTGTTAGAAAAAAGAAACTTGGAACTGCCGTCCAATAAGATGCAGGACTGCATCAAAACCGTATCATGAAAATGAGCGGAAACTAACTTAAAACACTTGTTCTCCAGGGTGGGTGCACTTTCTTTTCAAAGGCCACAGAAAAGAAAGTGCATTTTTTTGTGCGTGTAAATTTGCCCGTATTCCTGCTGCGTGCGCAAATTGAACTAACTTGCCGGACATTGCGTACTTATAAATTTCCCTTGTATTCGCGCGGTGAAAGACCTGTATTCTTTTTAAAGATATAACTAAAGTAATGAGGGTCACTGAATCCGCATTCGTACGCGATGTCATAACCCTTCATGTCTGTTTCTTTTAAAAGGCGTTTTGCATTTTCGATGCGGACGTCAGTAAGATATTCGATGAATGTTGTTTTACATTCCTGAGAGAAAATCGTACTAAAGTGATTTGGAGAAAGACAGACAACATCTGCAACGGTCGTAAGAGTTGTATTCTGGTCTGCATAATGCTCGTCTATATATTTTTTGGCTTTTAAAATTACATCCTGGTATTTCCCCGTAATCTTTGAGTCGCGGTATTCAAGAGAAAAAGTTAAAATCGATTTTAATGTTTCAGAAAATGTTTCACTGTTCTGGATTGCAGAATCAATATAGCTTCTTGTCAAAATCTCAGGTTTTACGTCCTGGATATTTCCTCCGAGGTTTTCAATCAATTTTGAAACTGCAAAAATCAAATCGCCAAGCAGATACGAAGCAACAAACTGGAACTGTCCCGGATTGTTGTTTATAAGCTTCATTGATTCTTCGATGATGATTGATATGTCATTTTTCGAAGCATATTTAAGTCGTTCTACCATCGGATCATTTTCTTTTAAGAATAAAAGATTTGAACCTTCGGTTTTAATGTCGTCACTACTTATGATTCTCGTATGAATATCAGGGTTACTCATTTCGATAATCTGTTTTGCATCTTCATAACTTTCTGGGAGCGAAGAAAGATGTTCAACAGTTTTTCCGATTGTCGTAATTACATTACAGTCGTCGTTCTGCGTTACGATATGTTCAATTGTTTCTGCGATATGATATGTGTTGTCTTCAAGTTCATTTTGATTGCTGCCCTTGCAGATGCAGATAAGCCGATTGTTATGTTCAAAAAAACAGTTTGTCTGTTCCCACGATGATGAATAAGAATTAACAAGCGAGCACGCCATCTGCTGGTTCTGCTGATTTTGTGTCGAACTTTCAATTTTACTTATGAGAACTTTGTAATATCGTGAAAATAAATCAATCTTGTATTCGGCACTTTTCTGCATTACAGATGCTACATCGATTTCGCCATGAACAACTGCGCTTAAAAAATCACGCTGAACTATTTTTTCTGACGATTTTAATTCTTCTTTCATTCTGTTTATGTCAGAAAGTTGATTTCTTTCGCGGTCTATCCGTTCTGCTGCCTTTTGCAGACTTAAAATAATTTCTTTAGATGTAAAGGGTTTTAAAAGATAATCTTCGATTCCAATCGAAATTGCTTTCTTTGCATAATCAAATTCATCATGCCCAGAAAGAATTATTATTTTTATCCATGGCTGAATTTTTTTAATTGCAGCAGAAAGGGCAAGTCCGTCCATAAAAGGCATTTTTATGTCTGTAATTAAAATGTCCGGCTTAATTTCCTGAATCATCGAAAGGGCGATTTCTCCATCAGAAGCTTCGCCAGCAAAAGAAAAGTTAGAATTTTCCCAGTCGATTGTCGTTCGGATGCCCTCAAGTACAATCGGTTCATCGTCTACAATAAAGACACTGTACATTTACCTGCTCCACGGAATTTTAAAAGAAACGATTGTTCCTTTGTCTAAAACACTTTCAATTTCAAGATTTACAGGTTTATCGTAATACAGATTTAATCTTTTGTTAACATTATAAAGACCATAAATATGCTGCAGGTCTTCTGAAGATCCCTCGGATTTTAATTCACGTTTTACCTGCTCGAGGCGTTCCTGCGTAAAGCCTTTTCCATTGTCTTCTACAGAAAATACTATATTGTTTTCATGATCCAGAAGGGCAGAAACCTTAAGGCTTCCACGGCCCCTTTTGTTTTTAATTCCGTGGTAAATTGCATTTTCTACAAGCGGCTGGAGAATTAGTTTTAATACCATCGTTCCAGTAAGGCGTTCGTCAAAATCAATCGAGTAATCGAGAATGTCTCTGTAACGTATTTTCTGGACTGTAAGATAACTTTTTACATGTTCAAATTCCTGTTCAATCGGAATCCAGTCATGTCCCTTACTCAAAGAAATCCTAAAGAAGTTTGAGAAAGCCTTTGTAATTTCTACAACCTGTTCAGTCTGGCCAGATTCTGCAAGCCAGATGATTGTATCAAATGTGTTGTATAAAAAGTGCGGCGTAATCTGTGCCTGCAGAGTTTTCATTTCCTCTTTCTGAAGATTTTTCTGCTCACGGATATTTTCTTCGATTAATTCATTTATTTTTCCTGCCATTGTATTCAAGTTGCCGGACAGGTTATCAAGCTCTTCAACATTAGGGCGTTCAACACGTGCTGCAAGATCACCGCTCGCAATTTTTGTAGAAAGAATTTCCATACTGTGAATCGGCTGTCTGATGCTTTCAGAAACCGAATACATAGAAAAGAATGCAAGGAAGATTACAAAAATTACTATTACAACCTGAACAATAGAAAGTAAAATTGATGACTGCCTTATACTGTCATTTGTTTCTGATAGTGTCTGGATTTCTGCAACAATAAAGTCCTGAAAAATATCATTCATCAGCGATGCACAGCCGCGTACTTCTTCGAGAGTTTCTTCTCGCTGCGAAACAGGATTGTTATTTTTAATCTGTTCACCAAGCAAATCAATGTATTTTTTTAAAGTTTTTTCTGCACGGTTTGCAACTTCGAGCTTCTGACGGTTATCTTTGAGCAAAGTCGTCTCAAGCATTTCTGAAATACCAGTTTCAATTTCAGAAAGGATTTCGTATTGGCGTCCTTCTGCAAAAGTTTTTTTACCCGCAACAATTTCCCAGATTTCGTTAGAAACGTCCTGCTTTATAATCTGATTTATTTTGTTTGCACGACTTACGTTTTTAATAATCTGGTTATATTGATTTGTATGATATTGTGTTATCGAAATTGAACCGATAGCAGGAATTATCATGAGTATGAGAATAAGAAAATAAGAAAACCACAAAGTTTTTTTGATGCTTTTAGTTTTTGCTTTTGCAGTTTTTTTTATCAAAGTTAATACCCTCGTGGTGCAATCTGATCAAGAGCATCGTATTCAGTAAAAACAGTTTCAGGAACATATGTTACTGCAGGAATCGGTTTATTTGCTACAAGTGATTTTACAAACTCCATAACTTGTGTGCCCATCTTTGGATTGCATTCAATTACACAATTTATCTTTCCCCTGCAAAGTTCATCGATGGCAGATTGTTCTGCATCAATTGTAATCATTGTAATGTCTTTGCCGCATTTTATCTTGTAGTTGTCAAGAATTTCGAGAAAGCCAAGAGTCATCTGGTCATTGTGAGAATAAATTGCATGAATCGTTTTGCCGTTTACTTTTAAAGTTCCTGCAGGAGATTCAGAACAGATGTTCTCTGCAATTTCTTTTCCGCGTGAACGAAGAAAGTCTCCCGACTCTGTGTATACAACAGAAAACCTCGGGTCCTTGTCTATGATTTCATGAAAGCCCTGGTTACGGCCTTCAGAAACAGAAGAGCCTATTGTTCCGTAAAGTTCCATGATGTTAATCGGACCCGATGCATTCTTATATTTTTTAAGCAGAAAACGTCCGGCGTTTCTTCCTTCTTCAAGACTGTCGGTTCCTATATAACCTGCATAAAGCGAATTGTCCTTAGTTCTGATTTTTCTGTCAACGACAATGACAGGAATATTTGCATCCTTTGCTTCTTGCAGAACGTTATCCCACCCATCTTGAACGATAGGGCAGAACACGATTACATCAACCTGATAAACAATAAACGAGCGTATTGCCTTAATCTGGTTTTCCTGCTTTTGTTCCGCGTTGGAATAAATCAACTGAATGCCTGCTTCGTTTGCAGCCTGCATCATGTTTTCTGTGTTACATGTGCGCCACTCACTTTCGGCACCAATCTGTGAAAAACCAACGATGATATTTTTTTCTGGCTTTTCAGAGGATTGAGTTTTATTTTCTGATTTTGCCTTACAGCCTGTAACTGCAAGACAAAACACTGCAATAAAAATTCCTGTAAATAAAACTAAAAATTTTTTCATCTCTGTCCGTAATAAGCATTTTTTCCATGCTTTCTCTGATAATGTTTATCTACAACATAATCAGGCAAAGGTTTCCATGCAGGATTTACAGTCATAGTAACCCATGCCATTTTTGCAATTTCTTCAAGAACGGCAGCGTTATATACAGACTTATCTGCATTTGTTCCCCAGGTAAATGGTCCGTGTCCTGCGACAAGAACCATCGGATTTTCAATCGGAACAAGTTTTTTTAAAGGTGTTCCGTCATAGTTTAATGCACCAACTTTTTCTGGATTAAGAAAAGTATCTGCAATTAAGATACCGGTTTCTTTTTCGTAAGCGCGTTCAACTGCATCTTTTTTTATCATTGGTGTGCATACAACAGCATTTGCGCTGTGATCTGCATGAGTTGTTCCTAAAAGAGGAATGCCTTTACAAGCCTGAGCCCATGAAGTTGCATAAGGGGAATGTGTATGAGTAATCCCGCCGATGCCCTCAAATTTTTTATAAAGCTCTGCATGAGTCGGTGTATCAGAAGAAGGGTTTAAATTTCCTTCAACTTTATTTAACTCAAGATCAACGACAACGATATCATCTACCTTCATCGTATCATACGGAACTCCCGAAGGCTTGATTGCGAAAACGCCTTTTGCTTTGTCAAAAGCAGAAACGTTTCCCCATGTATAGATTGCAAGTCCCCGTTTTGGAATCTGCATGTTTGCTTCAAAAGCTTCTTCTTTTAGTGTCTGATAAATTGAACTCATTCTAAAACCTCTTATATTATCTTCTAAAATCACTTAATCTGCAAATTTTTTATTGAACATTTTCTATTGCAGCTTTTTCTACGGCAAGGCCCTTTGTATAGTTTTCGAAGAATACATTAAATCCTTCGATATCTTCTTTTGAAGCTTCGAAAGTTTTTGTAGAAGAATTTGCAAATACTACCTGGTCAAGCCAGTCAGGAAGCGATTTTTTATCATTATTTACTACATAAGAAGCAAGGAGCGCCATTCCCCATGGACCGCCTTCACCGGCAGTCTCCATTACAGAAACAGGAGTGTGCATTGCAGAAGCCATTGCAGTAAGACCTGCTTCCTGGGCCTTAAAGAATCCTCCGTGGCCTGTAAGACGATCAATCTTTACATTCTCATTGTTAAACAGAATATCCATTCCGGTTCTCAAGGCACCGAGCGAAGTAAACAGCTGCGAGCGCATAAAGTTTGCAAGAGTAAAATTATTTTTCTGAGTACGAACAAAGAGAGGACGGCCTTCAGAAAGTTCAGTCATTGATTCACCCGAAATATAATTATATGGAATACAACCGCCGCAGTCCTTGTCTCCTTTAAGAGCAGCGCCAAGAAGGCTGTCATAAAGCTTAGGCTTATCAATTTCAAAGCCGCATTCTTTAATTGCTTCTCCAAAGAGCTTAATCCACTTGTCATATTCTCCAGTACAGTTATTTGCGTGAGCCATTGCAGTAAGCTCGCCAGAAGGCGTTGTTACAAGATCGATTTTTCCGTTGTATGCCTTAGAAAGATTTTTTTCAAGAACAACCATCGCAAAAACAGAAGTTCCTGCAGAAACATTTCCCGTTCTCGGACGAACAGAGTTTGTAGCAACCATACCAGTTCCTGCATCTCCTTCTGGCGGAGCAAAGATAAAACCGCTTTCAAGATCGCCGTCTTTATCAAGAAATTTTACACCATCACTTGTTAAAGTTCCTGCAGCAGTACCTGCAGTCAAAACCTCAGGAAGAATATCTTTAAGAGTAAAACCAAAACCATAAGGCTTTACAAGTTCATCAAATTTTTTAATCATCGATTCATCATAATTTTTTGTCTTCATATCTACAGGAAACATTCCCGAAGCGTCACCGATACCTAAAACTTTTTTTCCTGTAAGTTTCCAGTGAACATAACCTGCAAGAGTTGTAAAGAAAGCAACATCTTTAACATGAGGTTCTTTGTTAAGCATTGCCTGATAAAGATGAGAAATACTCCAGCGTTCCGGAACAGGATAATTAAAAAGATCAGAAAGTTTTTTAGAAGCCTCACCTGTAATTGTGTTTCTCCATGTTCTGAACGGAACAAGAAGATTATCATTTTTGTCAAACGCAAGATAACCGTGCATCATTGCGCTTATTCCCATTGCTTTTAATTTTTTAAGCGTAACACCGTATTTTTCTTTGACATCTTTTTTTAAGTTAGCATAACATGTTGCAAGACCGTTATGAATTTCATCAAGCGAGTAAGTCCATATTCCATTGTCCAAAGAATTTTCCCAGTCAAAAGCTCCGGAAGCAACCGGCATGTTGTCACTGTCGATGAGAACAGCTTTAATTCTAGTTGAACCAAATTCAAGCCCCAGCACTGCAGAACCGTTTTCGATAAAATCTCTGATCTGATTTTTTTCCATATTAGATATTCTCCTTAAAATATATTGTGATTGGAATTTTCATTGTCTTATTAACCTTTTCATTTATCAGGCTGTGTCTGTAAATTGCTTTGACAGCTTCATAACCCTGCTGTTCCGGCTGCTGCGAAATGATACAGTCTATAAAATCTTCTGCTAGAAATTTTTTATTCTGCTTCATTAAATCGTAACCGATTAGAGCAAATTTTTTTTTGATGTTGTGCGCGCGGCAGTATTCAACAAAACTAAAGCTTGCGTTGTTCGAAACAAAAATACCGTCAGGCTTTTTAGCAATTATTGATTTTATAAAAGAATCTGTTTCGTTTTTTGTATTACAGTTTCCTGCGACGTTAATAACATTTTTCTCTTTAAAAAATTCTGTAAAGCCGCGCGCCCTTTCCTTTAAGTTGTATGAATCAGGATACATCTGCACGCAAACGATTTTCTCTGCATCAGGAACAATAAGCTTCATAAGTCGTGCAGCACATACACCGCTTGCATAAGGATTCTGTGCAACCGTTGTAAGCTGCTTTCCTTCCGGGAGAGAAGAGTCAACAAACACATATGGAATATCAGAAAAAAACTTAAGAGCTTTTGACGCTTCTTCTGCAATGACAGGAGCTGTAATAAGCGCATCTATTTTAATTTTCGAAAGTGCTTCTGCTTTTGCAGTAAAGTCACCGTTTTTTTTTCTGTCAAAATTTTTTACGGCAAGTTTGATAGAAAAGGGTTTTAACTCTTCGCATGCTTTTTCAATTCCATCAAAGATAAGTTCCCAGTATCCGGCGTCATCAGTTTTAAGCGGCAGTAAAATTCCTACGACAAAATCTTTTTTTAATGCAAGCTGGCGTGCGATAGGATTTGGCGTAAACCCTGAGGATTTTATAATCTTTTCTACTTTGGCAACCGTCTTTGCAGAAACCCTTCCACGCTTATGAATTACGCGGTCTACGGTTCCTATAGAAACGCCTGCCAGTTCAGCAATCTCTGTTATAGTCATGGCAAAAATACGCATTTTTAGCGTGTGCGTACACGCTAATTATAGACCCAAATTCGCCATGGCGCAAGTTTTTGTTGGCTTCTCAGGGCAAAAAAAAGCCCTGCAGTAAAATGCAGGGCTTGTCTTAACAGAAATAAAACTTATTTCTTGTTGATTTTGTCTTTAAGAGCTTTTCCAGCCTTAAATTTTGGAGTTTTGCTTGCAGCAATCTTGATTGTTTCTCCAGTTTTTGGATTGCGTCCTGTGCGTGCAGCTCTTTTGCCTACACCAAAAGTTCCGAATCCGATAAGAGATACTTCGTTGCCTTTTGAAAGTTCAGTCGAAATGTTTTCGATAATAGATTTTAAAGCTGCTTCTGAGTCTTTTTTTGACAATCCAGTATCATTTGCAATTGCGTCTACTAATTCTGCTTTGTTCATTATTTCCCCCACCACAATGGTTTTGTTAGAATATATAAATATTGTATATAAATATTAGCTTTATGGCAACTAAAAAAACACGGAAAATTAAGGTTTTTATTCATGCTGAATTTAAATCAAACGACGGCATCTTCTGGGAAATGGAATTGATTTCTGATTTGCGAGCAAAAATGAAAGTACTTGCCAAAAAGATTGTTCCTAAAGTGTACGAGTACGGCTTTTTGAAATAAATCTCTTTTTTCTTGACACCCTATTCAGTAGGGTATATATTATAAACATGACGAGGGAATTTATCATTACCAGAGAATTTGACAACAATTGGAAAGAATTGGGTCTAAATGATGATGATTTAAATGAACTCGAAATATTTCTATGTAAAAATACTAACGTAGGCGACATAATGCAAGGTACTGGCGCAATCAGATGAAAGATCTTGTAGCTGCAATTAAAGCCGCAGAGAAGGAGGTACGGGATGAGCGAAAGTAAAACAGCAAAAAGCATAATAAACGGTCTCTCAGAAGGACTTGAATATATAAAAGGTGATTATACTAAAGCAAGAAAAATGAATGTTATGGTTGCAGAACTTCCTGTATACCATGACAAAGAAATAAAGCAGATTCGTGAGAGTCTAAATCTTACTCAACGAAATTTTGCATTTGTCCTTGGAGTTTCTCCAAAAACAGTTGAAGCGTGGGAATCTGGTCGTAATGTGCCGCAGGGAACCGCACAACGTTTTTTACAGATGCTCCAGTTTGGGGGCAAAAAAATGCTCCAGGACTTTAAAGTGATCTCTGTAAACGGCTAGATACGATTAGTTCGAATCTCATTCAAGCCCGGGACCACTGGTTTAAAATAAAAAAAGGTTGCCGTATAAGACAACCTATTCTCTTCGAGGCTGACACGATTCGCCGCGTTGGTCGTAAACCTCCTGTTTACTCCCTCTGCGGCGCCTGCGCTCTCTTTCAGTGACTTCCTGTCACTGAATCATAAAACCCGCTGCGATGTCTCGCGGCTTTTATGACCGCTCGCTCCGGTTCGAATCTCATTCAAGCCCGGGACCACTGGTTTAAAATAAAAAAAGTCTGTCATTCCGACAGACTAATTTCTTCGAGGCTGACACGATTCGAACGTGCGACCCCCACCTCCGCAGGGTGGTGCTCTAATCCAGCTGAGCTACAGCCTCAAATTTTTCATGATTTGCAACCTGGTAGATATTCGGAAGCGACAGGAGTTGAACCTGCCCGGCCCGTAAGGAACCGACGGATTAGCAATCCGTTGTATTACCGCTCTACCACGCTTCCATATATATTCGGAGCGGGAGGGATTCGAACCCCCGGTACCCGAAGGTACAACGGTTTTCAAGACCGCCTCAGTACGACCGCTTTGATACCGCTCCAATGTTGCGTAAACAAAAATAGCAAAAATTGAGATCTTTGTCAATACAACGCGTGAATTTCACTTGTGAGGTCGACACGGATATTTCGTCCGTCTACTTCTTATCGCTATCCGCTACCTTAAGGCTTGCGCTTCTTTTTTTAGGCTTTTGATTGTATTCAACCTGGCGCGAAGCCGGATGATCCGGGACATATTCTTCGATGTCGTAATAAAGCTCAAATGCGAGCGAGTTTATCTTTGCAGAAATTATCCTGCGCACTTTTTCTTTTGAAGTATTTTCTTTTTTATTTACTGAATAATTATCAAGAAGCAGATCGTTTGGAGTAATATCAAAAAGTTTTAAAATTTTTTCTATTAATTCAAGACTTACAGAAGTCCTGCGGCTTTCTATATTTGCAACATGAGATGTCGAGATTCCGAGTTTTTCTGCGAGGTCTGCCTGTGTAAGATGATTCTGTTTTCTTAAAATCTGTAAATTTTTACCTGCGATAAAGGATAACTGGTTTTTCTTTCCCATAGAAATAAGTTTAAAACAACACCGTTAAATTTAACATCGACTGGCACAAATAAAAAATATGACTTTTACAAAAGAAAATTTGCTTGATTTGTAACTGCAGTTATATTATTTTTATTATATATTATATTATGAGAGGTGGCTTATGTTAAGTTCATTCGTTGTACCGGCCCTTACAGCAGTAATCGGCCTTGTAATGATTTTTTCTGCTGAACCAGTAATCTATGTGCTTATCGTAGCACTCGGACTCTTTTTTCTAGTTTCAGGAATTTACATTCTGTTTACGATGTCAAAGCTTGTTGATGATAAGTCGTATAAAATTGATACATACATTCGTGGTGGAGTAAGCATTCTCCTTGGGCTTCTCTGTATAATTCGACCGCGTGGTTTTGCAGAAGGTGCATGGAAAGCTACGATGATTATCCTCGGAATTTTTGCAATCTGTTCTGCACTCTTAGAAATTTATTCAGTTGTTAAATTAAGTTCAGCCGGAATCAATACAAAAAAATATCTTATAGAAATTATTTCAACATTTGTCGGAGCAATCGTTCTGTTTCTTCTTCCGTCTGACTTTGGATTTACACTCATTAAATTTGCAGGCGTTGTTTTCATTCTGATTGCAGTTGTCATGGCATTCATCGCTTATAAAAACAGAGATATAATAGAAGAAGACGCGCCTGTTGTCGACGAAGAATAATTTATAAGGAATAATTTAAATGACAGAAGCTCAGTGGAATGTTTTCTGCACCTTCAGGGATGCGTTTAAAAAAAAGTGCGGGGAGTGGAGTAAGTTTTCTTCTGAGCTTGATTCGCTGCAGAAAACTGCAGCTTCTTCTGATACTCCGCCTTACAATATCGAAACGCCTGTCGTTTACAACACAGCACTTGATGATATTACAAAAGATTCAGTAATCAAACTCATTGTAATCGGTGATAATCCGGGAAAGTCCGAACAACTTGCAGTTAATTCAAAATATCTTGTAGGGCAGGCAGGAAAAATCGCAGAAGGTTTTTTCAGACGCAACCCGGAACTTAAAACTGATTTTAGAAAAAACGTAATCATTTTAAATAAGACGCCGGTTCACTCTGCAAAAACAAAACACTTAAATTTCATCGACCACGAATTAAAAAGCAAAGATTCAAAAGCCTGCAATCTTATTTTAGAAAGCCAGATATGGATGGCACAAAAAACTGCAGAACTTCATAAAGCGCTCTATGATGCGGCAGTCCAGGAAGGACTTTCAAAATCTGATTTACCTGAGCTCTGGCTTGTCGGTTATGCTGAATTAAAAAAAGGCGGTATTTTTATTCCATATAAAGAGACGCTTATGAAAGAATACGAAGGCTCAGATGCGTGGGGCAAGGTTTTCGTTTTCCAGCATTTTTCGATGAATCGTTTTCTTGTAGACCTTAAACAGTTCTGTAAAGAAAACCCTGACCTTAAGCTTACCAGTGCAATTTCTAAAACAGGTACTATTCACAAGAAAGAGATTTTTCAATAAAATACCCTCTATGAAATGTTCACAGTTTTTAATAAGCACTTTAAGGGAATCTCCTTCTGATGCTGTTATTTCAAGTCATCAGCTTATGATGCGTTCCGGCATGATCCGAAAACTTGGAAACGGACTTTATTCTTACATGCCGCTTGGATTGCGTTCACTGCGCAAAGTAGAAAAAATTATACGCGAAGAATTAGATGCCGCAGGCCTTTTAGAAATGAAACCCACAGTTATCCAGCCCGGTGAACTCTGGAAAGAGTCTGGCCGCTGGAACACAATGGGAGATGAGATGCTCAAACCGCAGAACCGCGGTGGTCAGGACATGGTAGTTTCTCCAACTGCCGAAGAGGCGTTTACGGCCCTCATCCGCGACGGGCTTTCTTCTTACAAACAGCTTCCTATCATTGCATATCAGATAAACACAAAATACCGCGACGAGATTCGCCCGCGCTACGGTGTAATGCGCGGCCGCGAGTTTACGATGATGGATGCTTATTCATTCGATGCGGACCAGAAATCCCTTGATGAGTCTTATGATAAGTGCGCGGCCGCATACCGCCGTATTTTTAAGCGTCTCGGTCTTAAAACCATTTCTGTAAAAGCCGATACAGGTGCGATGGGTGGTTCAGGCTCAGAAGAGTTTATGGTAGAAAGCGAAGTAGGAGACGATACACTTTTACTCTGCCCTGAATGTGATTATGCAGCAAACGTAGAAAAGGCTGCATGTAAAACAGAAGTTCCGCTTAACAGCGAAGGCAAGCCTCAGGTTAAGACAGACAAGGCAATAGAAGAAGTTGCAACTCCGAATGTATTCAGCATAGAAGACATGGAAAAATTCTTTAACGAAAAATCTACGACATTCCTTAAGGCTCTCATCTATAAAGTTTACAACTGCGCCGTAGATCTTTCTAAAACAGAATTTTATAAAAATGCAAAGACAGTTACAGAAGGTGGCCAGACATATATTCCTGAAAGTTATTTCTGTGTTCTTATCCGTGGTGACCTTGATGTAAACGAAACAAAGCTTGCTGCAGAACTTAAAGCAAGCGGCGCAGAACTTGCAGGAGACGAAGATGTTTTAAAATACTCCGGCGCTCCACACGGTTTTGTAGGCCCTGTTGGAATTAAAATTCCTGTAATCGCAGATTTGTCTACAGTTGATATGCATGACTGTATCGCCGGAGCCGGCAAAGAAGGATTTCATATTAAACATGTAGAACCGGGCCGCGACTTTACTCCATTTATGACAGTTGATGTACGCACATGTAAAGAAGGCGATAAGTGCCCTGTATGCGGTGGAACTTTCTATACTAAAAAGGGTAACGAACTCGGACACATTTTTAAGCTCGGTGATAAATATACAAAGAGCATGCACGTAACATATCTTGACCAGAGCGGAAAACCTGTAACACCTGTAATGGGCTGCTACGGAATCGGTGTAGACAGAACACTTGCAAGCATCATCGAAGGACATCATGACGACAACGGAATTATCTGGACAATGAGTACAGCTCCGTTCCATGTTGCAGTCGTTCCAATTAAATATGACGGCGCTATGAAAGAAGCAGCTGATAAGCTTTATGCAGAACTTACATTAAAGGGAATCGAAGTTCTTCTCGATGACAGAAACGAGCGCCCTGGTGTTAAATTTGCAGATGCCGACTTAATCGGATATCCTGTACGCGTTGTTATCGGAGATAAAAATCTTCCTAATGTAGAAGTAAAACTCAGAAGCAGCGACAAGGCAGAGCTTATTCCGTTAGAAAGTGCGGGCGAAAAGATAGCTGCAATCGTAAATGACGAACTTGCAAAGTTAAACGCTTAAAGCAAGATAAGATTTAAGTTGCCCTGTGACTGTAACAAAGTACGGGGCAATTTTTTTATATATAAAGAAACATAAAAGGGAATATAAAAATGAAGAAATTTTTTCTTACAGTCTGTTCAGTATTAATGATGGCAGCAAATGCGTCTGCAATCCCGGGTGTAAAACATTTTTTTGGTAATGTTTCCGGTGAATATGTATATTATCGTGATTATACTTTTAACCGCGAATCTTATGTCGGCTTTTTAACATATGATGAATCTACGTATGCTGCAAGATATTTTGCACCGGCTGCAGATAATCTTGCTCCCATAAATATAGAACTTATTTTTACAATTGATTCAACAAAAGATTACATCGAAATGACCGGAGAACGCTTTTTAACAAACATAACTCAGGATGACACGGATATAATAAATTATATTCATGACCTTGTTTATGAATTTGCCGCACGAAGAAAAAAGATTGGATTAATTTCTCCAGAAGTTGAATCTGACGGCAAAAAAAATCCGTCTGTAAGATATAAAGACTCTTCTGTATTTATGGAAAGCGGATTTGTAAGTCATGAAGATTACAGTCAGTTTGGCGGTGAAGTTTTTATTTATTATGATTATATGATTCCGATTTTTAACATTAAAAAAATAATGGACAATGCTAACCATAATGTTTTAGAAGTTGTCGCATCCGGCATTCTTCGTTCTTCTCAAGACAAAAGCTTTTCAGAATTTCGTCCTTTTGTTCCGGTTACAAAAAAAGTTTCGCCAAAGAAAAACAAAAAGGCAAAGCCTCTTACGGTAACTCTTGAAAAAACACAGAATGCTCCTGAAACACAGATTACTATTGACGAAACATGGGCAGACGCCGGCTCAACAATCGGCGGAATGTTTTTTCATGGAGACGATGCGCTCCTGGTAATTTCCTGCCTTGAAAAAGGTCAGGGGTATATCGATGTACTCAGGTCTCTGCTTCATTCAGAACTGACAATGTATACACCAGTCAGCTCCATAAGTATTGCAAAAGAAAAAGACAGGACTTTGTTTTATTCAGATGGAATAGATACAGACAACGGCACCGTATATGAAAGAATTTATGTCATGAAAGAAAAAGACGGGTACAGCCAGATTCTTCTTTTGAACATCAAAAAGGAAGAATTTGAATCTGACAGGAAATATTATCTTAACATTTTAAAGACCTGGAAGTAGTTTAAGCTGAATTTACTCAAAAAATCGTAAAAATACTTAAAACTTAGCGTATAAAAGTCCAAAAAGACCCAAAAAATCCAAAATTCGAGGGAATTTTGGATTTTTTTTGTTGACAACTTGCGTGAATGGATAGATAATTAGAGATACATAAAGAGGGAAACCGGCTGCTTTGCAGCAGGACTCTAATAATTTTTATATTCATGTATCCTGGAGGAAATATGAAGAAAAGTAGAATTATTCTTTCAGCAATCGCAGCAGCTGCTATGATCGCATCTGTATCAAGCTGTGGACCTGCAAAGAAAAAATTGGTAATCTGGTCGTTCACAGACGAACTCCAGACAATGGTAGAAAAGTACTACAAACCTGATCATCCTGGAGTAGAAGTAGAATACTCACTTACTCCTACAGATCAGTTCCCTAACAAATTGGACCCAGTTCTTGCTAACGGAAACGGTGCTCCAGACGTATTCGCTCTCGAAGACGCTTTCGTACGCAAATATGTTGAACAGGGTGAAGATCTCATGCTTGACTTGACAGACGTTTATAACGAAATCAAGGGAAAGATGATTTCTTATCCAGCTGACGTTGGATCTTACAACGGTAAAGTATACGGACTTTCTTGGCAGGCATGTCCAGGTGCTATGTTCTATCGCCGCTCACTTGCAAAGAAATACTTCGGAACAGATGATCCTGCTGAAGTTCAGAAGAAAGTTGCTAACTGGGATGCATTCCTCGATGCAGCTGAATTCCTCAAGAACAAATCAAACGGAAAATGTGTAATCGTTTCAACAACTGGTGACTTGTTCAAGCCATTCCAGGGTGCTCGCAAGCAGCCATGGGTAGTAGGTGGAAAACTTGTTATCGACCCAGCAATGAAAGACTACATGGATATGTGTAAAACATTGAAAGACAAAGGTTATGAAGGACGCCAGGGACAGTGGGCTGAAGGTTGGTTCGCTGGAATGAAAGGTGAACTCAAAGACGAAAAAGGAAACGAAGTAGAAGTATTCTCTTACTTCCTCCCTACTTGGGGTCTCCACTACGTTCTTAAACCAAACGCTCCAGATACATCTGGAGACTGGGCTATGTGTGCTGGACCAGCTGCTTACAGATGGGGTGGTACATGGGTTGGTGCATACAAGAACACAAAAGTTCCTGAACTTGCAAAAGAATTCATCAAATACGTAGCTACAGACGACAGCTTCCTCGAAAGATGGGCTAAAGATACTGGAGATATGGTATCTAACAACAACGTAATCAACAAGATTAAAGATACATACAACGAACCATTCCTTGGTGGACAGAACCACTATGCAGAATTTGCTGCAATGGCAAACAATGTAGATGGTAAACTTACACAGGGAACAGACCAGGCTATTGAAGGAATCTGGGGTGAATGTGTAGCAGCTTTCATCAATGGTGAAAAAACCAAAGAAGAAGCTCTTGCAGAATTTGCTGATCAGGTTAACCAGACACTCGGATTCTAATTTTTAGAATCTAGAAAAAGTGCAGCGTGACTTCGGTCGCCCTGCACTTTTTTTTATAAAAAATTATATTTACATAATGTTTTGGGAGTAAATATGGCCAATAAGAAATTAGGTTCTGAGGCTAAACTTCAAAAATATGGTGTATTCTTTGTTATTCCATTCATCGTAATATACTTATTTTTTCAGTTGTGGCCTACTATTTATACAGTCTTCTTGTCTTTCACAGATAAAAAAGGCTTTAACACTGGACTTCACGGTTCTATATATTTCGAAAGACCAATAGAAGAAGTCATGATAGACGGCGACGTTATTAATGAAAGAGAAGTTCGCCGTGTAAACAAGAAAACGGGTGAGGCAACTACAGAATTAGTTCCGGATAAACTCGTTGATCAAGACGGAAAAGAAATTGGTAAAATCATAATTAAGAAAAATGGTAAAAAATTTGTTGGCATCAGAGTATGTTCTCACATGTGTAAGAACAGAAGCTATAAAAAAGCAGATGTAAAAACAACCGACAAATTTAGATCTTGTCTAGTTTCTAAATGTAAAGGTGTTCACCTGATTGGTGGTGAAAACTTTGTAACTTTAGTTAAAGATAAATATTTCTGGGGTTCTGTTGGAAACACATTCATAATGTGGTTATTTAACTTTGCTCCACAGTTGGGTATAGCTCTTCTGTTTGCCATCTGGTTTACGGATCCACGTATGCACTTAAAGGGAAAGAATACTTTCCGTGCATTGTTCTATATGCCAAACCTTTTGACAGCCGCATCAGTTGCCATCCTCTTTAAGAGTTTGTTTGGATATCCAAACGGACCTATTAACCAGTTCCTTTATGGATTAGGAATTCATAGCTGGCGTTTGGAAGACGGCAAACCTGTTGAAGATGCTATTCAGTTCTTTAGAAGTATTCCATGGTCGCGCGGTATTGTATCGTTCATCCAGTGGTGGTTGTGGTGTGGACAGACATTGATTATGTTGATGGCTGGTATTACATCTATTTCTCCATCATTGTACGAATCTGCCGTTGTAGACGGTGCTAACCAGGGACAGCAGACATTCTACATTACACTCCCATTGTTAAGACCAATGATGCTCTTTATTTTGATTACATCATTGATTGGTGGTATGCAGTTGTTTGAAATTCCATTCCTTTTGACGGATATGCGCGGTGGTCCAGCATTCTCAATCAGATCTATGATTGTATACATGTACAACCTTGCATTCCAGGGTACGAACACCTACGGTTACGGTTCTGCCATTGCCATGGGTGTATTTATCATCACTATGTTCCTTTCTATGCTTATCTACTTCTTCATGCAGGACCGCAGTGATATGGGACGTAAGTAGGAGGTTGGAATATGGATTATAAAGCATCTATGACTGTCAAAAAGACAGTAATATACATTTTGATGATTTTCTTCGTTGTTATTGCATTAGTTCCTATCTATTTGATGTTGATTAATGCTACTCGTACAACAGAAGAAATCAACGCAGGTCTTTCTCTGCTTCCTAGTAAAGCTAGTATCCAGAACTGGAACTTACTTGTTACTTGTGGTTCTGGTCTTAAAGTTGCAAAGATTAATGAAGCCGGCGGATGGCAGGAAATTTTTAAGAGTTCTGCTTATGCCGGACAGTTCATGCATATCGGTGACTTTATTGTTTACTTCTCAAAAGGTAAATTCCAGCTTTGGCAGGGTTTGATTAACTCTACAATCGTTGCTGTTGGATCTACATGTTTAGGTATCTACTTCTCTGCGTTAACTGCATATTCATTGCACGTTTATAACTACAGAGGAAGAAAGTTCATCTGGGCATTTATCCTTTTCGTAATGATGTTGCCGGCTTCTATTTCGTTCATCGGATTCTACCAGTTTATGTCAATGATTCATTTGACAAACAGTTTTATTCCTTTGACGGTTCCGGCTATCGCTTCTGCTGCAACTGTATTGTTCATGCGTCAGTACATGGCGTCGGTTCTTTCTCTTGAACTTGTTGATGCTGGTCGTATCGACGGTGCCGGAGAGTTTAGAATCTTTAACCAGATTATTATTCCTATTCTCCAGCCAGCTCTTGCAACACAGGCAATCTTCGGATTTGTAGGATCATGGAACAACTTCGTTACTCCAATGATTCTCTTGCAGGATGATAAGAAAAAGACATTACCTATCATCGTACAGTTACTCCGTGGTGATATTTATCGTACAGAGTTCGGTGCTATTTACATGGGTATTGCCGTATCACTTATTCCTATTATCATATTCTATTGTTTCATGTCGAGATACATTATCTCTGGTTTGACAATGGGATCTGTAAAAGAATAATAGAGGTGTTAACCTCAAGAATATATGCCCGATTTTAGTCGGGCATAAAAGCGCCCCCTTAACAGGGGGATGCTCACTGGGAAGTGAAACTTCTTTTGCTTTAATTTTTATTGTAAGGATGAATGGCCATAGCGGCATTTAAGGCTGCAAATACTCCTTCTTACTTTAATAATTGCTGCAGAAGTTGTTTTTGCGACCTTGTGAGTTTTTTATTTTAAAATATATTACAGATTGATTTAAACAGATAATTTTATAACTTCTGCTCGTTCTGAGCAAAGATTGCCCTTTCGTTAAGAATAATTATAAACTGATCGTCTTTTTTAGAAAGCCCGCTTATAAATTCTGGAGAGATTGTGTTTCCAAATTTTGGAGGCGGTTCGATATTGTTGCTGTCGGTTTCGAGAACTTCCATGACAGAATCTACGATAGCTCCAAATGTTGAAATGTGATCAGGATTTTCATCTGTAGGTTTGTTTACTTCTACGATTATAATTCTTGTATCTTTAGTTGGTTCAGCTTCTGGAAGGAGAAATTTTTTTCTGAGGTCTACAGTTGTTATTCCTGTTCCGCGTGAATTGATAAGTCCCTTAACATAAGGAGAAGCACATGGTATTTTTACCGGTTCAGAATATTCTAAAACTTCCTGAACTTTAAATACTTCGAATGCAAAAAGATTGTCGTTAAGTTTAAATGTTAAAAGTTGGTTTGTCATTCTGTTTTGCCTCCCCGTTTTTTTGTTTTTGTCTGCTGTTGTGCAGATTTAGAAGCGTTTGAAATATCTCTTTCTGCAAATAATTTTTTTGTATCAAGGACAAGTATGTATGAATCGTCTTGTCTGATTACATCACTTACAAACTCGGCACCAAAGAATTTTTTTGATTTTGCAAGCGGTTCAAGAAGTGTGTCATCAACATCAATTACTTCAAGAACCTCGTCTGCGACAATGCCAAAAAGATTTACAACACCATGTTCCTGATCTGTAATTTCAAGAACGATGATTCTTGTTTCGATGCCGCTTGATTTAGGCGAAAGACCAAAGCGCTGTCTTATATCCATTACGGCAATGTTCTGGTCGCGCGAACGTATTAGTCCTGTAAGCAGGGGACTTGAACACGGAATCTTTACAGGTTCTTCGTATTCAAGTACTTCCTGGATACTAAAAACATTTATCGCATATTGAGTATCTTCAATTTTAAAAGTCAAATACTGTTGAATCATAATTAAAATTCTTCGAAATCAGAATCGCTTATCATGTTTCCAGTATTCTTAGGATTAAAATTTCCTGTTATAGGCGGAGCAGGGGGAACAGGATTATCGTTTTTCTGTGAATCCTGAGGTTCTTCTTCTGCTTCGTCATCATCGCCGAATGATTTTAATATATCATCGTTAACGTCTGCAAGAAGTTCGCGTGTTGCAGATGCTGCTTCTGCTGGTGCAGAGGCAGGCGATGCTTTAACGGTTGTACTGTCTGCAGAACGCACAGAAGATTTTGCCTTTGGCATGTCTTCTGTGTCAGCGATGGACTCGTCAATCGAGAAATAGCTGATTGCTTTTACAAGTTTCTGTGCTTCGTTAGAAAGTTCTTCGGCCATCGCTGCCATCTGCTCTGCAGCAGATGCATTCTGCTGTACGACTGTGTCGAGCTGGATGATGGCTGTAGAAACCTGTTCTGCACCGTTGTCCTGTTCGCGGCATGCTGTTGCGATTTCATCGATGAGCTGTGATGTTTCTTCGATGCCAGGAACGACTGCGTTAATTTTAGCGCCTGCGTTTTCTGCAGCAAGAAGTGTTTTTGCAGAAAGCTCACCGATTTCGCCTGCAGCAACCTTAGAACGTTCTGCAAGTTTTCTAACTTCCGAAGCAACTACTGCAAAACCTTTTCCGGCTTCGCCTGCACGGGCAGCCTCGATTGCTGCGTTGATCGCAAGGAGGTTTGTCTGGTTAGAAATTTCTTCGATGATGTTTATTTTATTTGCAATTTCTTTAACTGCATCAAGCGCTTCTGAAACTGCCATTCCGCCAGCTTCTCCTTCTGCAGATGTGCGGTTAGCAATTGAACTTGTTTTTGCAGCGTTGTCTGCATTCTGACGGATGTTCGAAGTCATCTGTTCCATTGTTGCCGACATTTCTTCTGTAGAGGCTGCCTGTTCTGATGCACCTGATGAAACTGACTGGCTTGAAGAAGAAAGTTGTGAGCCGCCTGTTTCTACATGTATTGCAGAATCGCGTACGGTTAAAAGAATTGTAGAAAGTTTTTTAACCATGGTCTTTAATGACTGCGCCATTTCTCCAAGTTCATCCTGGCGTGAGAATATTTTGTCTTTATCTTTCTGCGGAATGTTTTCTAAGATAAGATTTCCTTCTGCGATATCTTCGAGCATTGCAGAAACTGTATTTAAATTCTTTGTAATCGATTTAGCAAAGATAAAGAAGGCAAGTGTTCCAAGGAGTGTAAGGACAATTCCCATTATTGCATTTGTAATTCCCATAAACATTACGCCACTTGAGAAGTCTGCGTATGGAGCATACATTGCGATTGCCCAGTTTGTGCCCTGGATTGGAGTATAAGAAACAAAGAAACGGTGACCGCGAACCCATGTAAGTTCTGTACCGGTTTTCCCTTCTACTGCGTTCTTAAAACAGATGGAAAGATTTTTGTAAGCAGGATTTGTTTCTGATTCCTTTACGATGTTTCTTCCGTTGCCGGCAAGAACATCATTTGATGTACCGATAATCTTCGAAGTTTCACGTGAGATGATTACCATCGTGTTGCGTTTTGAAACATAAATGCTTTTACAGATGTCGTTTAAGATATCTGTTGTTGTATCGATACAAACTGCTCCAAGGAAGTTTCCGTTTTCATCTTTATATGGAACGGCATACAAAAGTGCTTCTGCGTTTAAGATTTTATTCATCAGAGGATCTGTAACGGCGCGATTACCTTTTTTTGTCTCTTTAAAGTATTCACGCTGAGAAATGTCTACAGGTTTTCCGAGTGAACTGTAAGCGTTTCCGTCTGCATCGGAGAAAACAAAATATCGGTGACCGACAGCTTCGTTTACATCTTTTGAAAGAAGCCGTGCACGTGCTTCGACAGATACCGATGTATCTTTTATATCATCACGGTTTGCGATTGCTTCGAGTCGTGCATATTCTGTTTCGATTCTTGATGACGCATATTTCGAAACTTCTCCAAACAATGTAGAGAAATTAGTTTTCTGTGTATCGATGACAACATTGCGTGTTATTATTGCAGATAAAACTGCAATAACGGCAACTGTTACTACGAGAACAGAAATTGAAATACGCATTATTGTTCTTTTTAAGCTCTGTTTCATATCTGCTAACTCCTATAAATCTCCTGTAAAAATCTACTGCTTATCCAATTATCTTTTTTACGATTGCCAGAAGTTTTTCTGAAGTAAAAGGCTTAACAATCCAGCCTGTTGCTCCAGCTTCTTTTCCTTCTGCCATTTTCGAATCCTGACTTTCTGTTGTAAGTGCAATGATAGGTGTAAATTTATATCCTTCAAGTGCACGAAGCTGCTTGATCATTTCTATTCCGTCCATGTTAGGCATGTTGATATCTGTGATTATAAGATTGTATTTCTCTGCCTTTGCTTTTCCCAGGCCGTCTACACCGTCTACAGCTTCTGTTACTTCATAACCTTCCTGATCAAGAACAAATGAAATACTCTTTCTGATTGAAACTGAGTCATCAACTGCTAAAATTTTTTTGTCTGCCATAATTCACTCCTTATTACTTCCACAATAGTGGTTCTATTTATCTTATTAACGCCGCATTCATCATCGTCTGTGCTATATTTGACAGCGGAACAATTTTATCAACTCCACCGTTCTTTACAGCTTCACACGGCATTCCATAAACGATACACGAAGCTTCGTCCTGAGCAATGGTAAAAGCTCCTGTGTCGTGCATTTCCCTCATTCCTTTTGCACCATCATCACCCATTCCTGTCATGATAATTCCGATTGCATTCTTTCCTGCATAACGTGCAGCAGAGCGGAACAGAACATCAACTGACGGTCGGTGTCGTGATACAAGAGGCCCTTCCTTAACCTCGACGTAGTAATGATTACCTGTACGTTTTAATAATGTATGATAGTTGCCCGGAGCAATAAGAGCCTGCCCCTGAACAACAGAGTCACCGTTTTGAGCTTCCTTAACATGGATTTTACAGATTCCGTCAAGACGAGTTGCAAACGCAGCTGTAAAGTGTTCCGGCATATGCTGAACAATTACAATGCCCGGTGCGTCATCTGGAAGCATCGACAGGAAATCTTTTAATGCTTCGGTTCCGCCCGTACTTGCACCGACAACTACAACTTTTTCTGTTGTTTCTACAGGAGCTAAAGCAGCAGTAGGCTTTTCGAGCATGACATCTGCAGAAAGTTTTGGTTGTACCGCATGAGTTTTTGTCGAAAGCGGTGACGGAATTAATTTTTTTATGTTTGCAGTAGATTTAAATGCAGATTTAACTGCATCACAAATTCTTACTTTAGATTCTTCAAGAAATTTCCTTGTACCCAGAGCAGGCTTTTGAATTAATTCAGCAGCTCCATACTCTAAAGCCTTCATTGCATTTTCTGACCCCTCTGCAATCATTGTAGAACAGACAACACATGGAATAGGATCGAGTGTCTCGTTCATTTTCTTTAAGAACGTAAGACCGTCCATTCTTGCCATTTCGATATCAAGAATGATTACATCAGGACGTTCAACTTTAATTTTCTTAACACCAAAGATTGGATCGGATGCTGTTGCAATAACTTTGATGTCGGAGTCAGAATTGAGGATGGAACTTAATGTTTCTCTGACTAATGCAGAATCATCGATGATTAAAACTTTGATCGGCATTTTTTACTTCTCCCTGGTCTTTTGAAATACTGTGGTGGAAACTGTTTTAAGCGGAAGATTAGATCCGAAAATCGTTTCTGAATGTCCAAGAAACAGAAACCCTCCCGGCTTTAAACAGTCAACTAATTTTTTTATAACTGCAAGTTGAGTAGGCTTATCAAAGTAGATAAGAACATTCCTGCAGAAAATAATATCTTTTTTTGGACTAATTCTATAACTTCCGTCCATGAAATTTAATCTCTCAAACTGCACTTTGTTTCTGATAATTGGTTTTACTTTTACAAGATCCATATCCGGATTTTTACTTTTTAAAAAATATGCGCGTTTTATTTCGTCCGGAAGATTTTTTACTGTTTCCATCGGATAAACAGCTTCTACCGCTTTTGAAAGAATTTTAGTAGAAATATCTGTTGCAAGAATTCTGTAATCGGTAAACTGACCCGGATTTTTTTTCATATAATTTGCAATGACAATCGAAAGTGTATAAGGTTCTTCGCCGGAAGAACATCCTGCAGACCAAATATCAGGAATGATGATTCCTTCTTTTGCAAGTTCGGGAAGAACAGTGCTGTTAAGAAATTCAAAATGTGTATTTTCGCGAAAGAAGTGAGTAAGATTTGTCGTAATCAAATCTATCATCATCGTAATTTCGTCGCTTGCAGTTTCGTTTGATGAAAAAACATAATCAACGTACTGAGCATAATTATCAAAATTTAAAACCTTAAGACGATTTGCAAGACGCGCCTGTATCATCGTTCGTTTTGATTCCGGGAGTTTTATTCCTGTTGTCTTTTCCATGAACGACGAAATGCGTTTAAACTGCGGAGATGTAAGCTGCTGTTGCTGCGGATAAACTTTAACAACCGGAGAAGGGTGAGAAGGTGCTGCTGTTTTTACTGTCTGTGTATTCATCTTAATCCTCACCTGCTTTTAATATCCATTTTTCTGATGATGTCAGAAAGTTTAAAGATATCGAGAATCAGCGCAACTGATCCGTCTCCAAGTATTGTTGAACCAGAAAGCCCTTCGATTTTCTTAAAGAGTTTTCCTATCGGTTTAATTACAGTCTGATGGTTGCCGATTATGTGGTCGACAATGATACCGATTTTAGAAGTCTGGTCATTTACGACAACTACCTGCTGGTCCTGCGGCGAAATGCCTGGAACTTCAAAATATTTTCGCATGTTGATGCAAGGAAGGTACTCGTCGCGGGCAACGATATGAGAACATAAAAAGTCAGAGTCTTCTTTTGGTTCGTACTCGATACATTCTTCTACACCCGAAACCGGAATTACATATTTGTTTTCGCCAATCTGTACGAGCATGCCTTCGATAATTGCAAGTGTAAGAGGAATTTTAAGTATAAAGCTTGAGCCTCTTCCTTTTTCTGTTTCAATAGAGACAGAACCGCCGAGAGAATCAATGTCTTTTTTAACGACATCCATTCCGACACCACGGCCAGAAACAGAAGTAACTGCTTTACTTGTACTGAATCCCGGCTGGAAGATAAGGTCATAAACCTGTTTGTCAGGAATTGATTCGCCGGGTTTAATAAGACCGCGCTCAACAGCCTTGTTGTAGATTGCATCGCGGTTTAATCCTGCACCGTCATCAGAAATTGTTATCAATACAAAAGCTCCTGCGTGGCGTGCAGAAAGCGTTACGGTTCCTGTCGCATTCTTTCCTGACAGAGCGCGGGCTTCCGGGGATTCGATACCGTGATCGCAGCAGTTTCTTATGAGATGGACAAGCGGGTCATTTAATTTTTCGATTACGTTTTTATCAAGTTCTGTTTCGGCACCTTCGGTTATAAGCTCGATGTTTTTTCCAAGCTGTGATGCAAGGTCGTGAACAAGTCTTCTGAATCTTGAGAAGATTGTGCCGATAGGAAGCATTCGCATGTCCATCGAAATATCACGAAGAGAGAAAATGAGATGCTCACCAAGTTCTGTGAGTGTCTGCAGGCTCGAGTTTTTAAGTTCTGCTGCGATTGATGAAAGACGCGCGTCAAACGTAACAAGCTCGCCGACGAGGTCAACAAGCTGATCAAGTTTTGCAGCATTTACACGGATTGTCTGTGACGTAACGGCTGCTTGAGTCGGCACAGAAACCTGTGCTTCTTTTTCTTTTACGAGTTTATTTAAGTGTCCCTGTTCGGCAAGCGCGGCTTTGATCTGCTGTTCTGATACAACATTCTTTTGAACAAGAAGGTCACCGACTTTGCGCTGCTCTTCGATTACTTTAGTAAGTTCAACTTCGGTAATTAATTTACGAGAGATTAAGATTTCTCCGATTTTTTTGTGAATACCGACGCCTGTAATTTTTTCTATTTTTATTTTTGATGTATCGTCTACGAAAATGAAAACGTCTTTAATATCATTTTCTGTTTTTGTCGTAGTTAAAATTATATCCCAGTAAAGATAACATTTTTCTTCTTCGATTTCTGACAGCGGCGGAATTTTATCTGCAAACGTAACGACTGTTGCTGTTCCCATTTCTGAAAGTTCGCGGATAAGAAGTTCTGGTCGAGTTCCGTTCTGCATTATTGACTCTGACGGAATAAAAGAAATACGCCATGTTGATTCTGCAGAAGAATCAGAAGAGGCTGAAGATGAATTATCAGAAGAAGATGGTGCACCGGAAGAGACGGCAGGAGAATCTGTTTTGTCTACATTAAACCCAGAAACGCAGCTGTCAAGTTCTTCGATTATAAATTGTGACGCGTTTTGAATTTCGGGAGTAATTTCTGAGCCAAGCATGCAGCGGATCTGATCGCGAGCCTTGAGCGTAAGGTTAATAAGTTGTGGTGTTACAAAAACTTTTCCCTGTCTGACAAGATCAAAAGCGTTTTCCATTTTGTGTGTAAACTTTGAAATCTCATCAAGCCCAAACATTGCAGACGAACCTTTAATCGTGTGCATTGTGCGGAAGACTGCAGAAATTACTTCCTGATTTTCGGGTTCGTTCTCGAGGGTAAGGAGGTAACCCTCAAGATTGTCGAGAAGTTCATTTGCTTCATCAAAAAATACGGATGCTACCTGATCAAACATTCTTTAGCCCTCATCCTTTTTTGACGGTAAAACAACCGACATTGCCTGCATAAGATTTTTTATGTTATCAGGAATATTCTGAACAAAAAAATCTTTTTTTAACAAATCCGCTTCCTGTTTTGCCGACAGAAGAAGCTGGATTATCGAAGAATCTATGTCCTGTAATTCTGAAAAATCTACGATTGTAACTTTGTTTGCTTTTAACGAATCAGAAATTTGCTGTTTAACAGAAGATGCCTGTTCTATGCCCACTGAATCTGTGAACTTTAGAAGTGCATCAGTTGATTTTTTTCTTGCCATAAACTCTCCGGTGCGCAGATAAAAAAAGGCCTTGTATATTTTAAACAATATACAAAGCCTCCCAAACCACTACTTATAGTTTACTATTCTTATTTGAATCCGTCAAATTTTATATAGTAGAAAAAACATGAAAATACAGTGAAAAAAGCCCAAAAATGCCAAAAAAATGCAGAAAAATAAAAAATTCTGTAGTTTTTACGAATTTTATATTTTCTTACTTTTTTACTATTTTACCATCTTGAGTTATGAATATAAGCTGAATTTTACCCGGACCGGCTTCGTTTTTTATAAATTCTGCGTCGGTTCCTGCAACAAAGCATGCTGTTGCCATGGCATCGCATAAAGTGCTGCTTTCGTTTATTACAGTCACACTTGCAAGACCGGTTTCTGCGGGGAATCCGGTTTTTGAGTCTATAATATGGTGGTAACGCACCCCGTTTTCTATAAAGAATCTTTCGTAGTTACCGCTTGTTACTACGCTGGTTGAATTTACTTCAAGGACTACAATCGGTTCAGCATCATCTTTAAGAGGGTTTTTGATACCTATATTCCATTTGTCGTCGGGATTATTGGACTTTGAGCCGAACGCGTAGATGTTTCCGCCCAGGTTTATTATTGCCTTTGTGACTCCATTTTCTTTAAGGAGTTTTACAAGCTCATCAGCGGCGTAGCCTTTTACGATTGCACCGAGGTCGAGCCTCAATTTTTCGTCTGCAAGCATTACAGAACAGATGTCATCCGCTTCGTTAAGGATTATATTCCTGTAATCACAGTGTTTTTTAGCTTCTTCAATTTCTTGTGTCTCCGGAATCCTCTGGTGCTCGGTTCCTATTCCCCAGAGTCCTATAATCGACCCGAGTGCCGGGTTAAAGGCTCCGCCGCTTTTTTCTGCAAAGTCCACCGAAAACTTAAGGACATCAAAAAACTCGCGGCTAACGACAACCGGGCCTTCTGAGGCATTGCTGTTTACAAAACTTAGTTCAGAATCTGCGATATTCACACTGAATTTTCTTTCTATCTGGTTAAGGCGTTCAAAAAGCCCTGCGTATAATTCTTCGGTTCCGTCTTCAAAAAGATCAATCGAGCATATTGTGCCGAAAATGTATTGAGACTGCATTTTCATAGCCTTTTTGCGGCAGGAAGTTAAAAAAGAAAGCGTAATTAGGAAAAAAAACGGGATTAAAACCTTTTTGTTCATAGTATTTATGCCAATGATACAGATAAAACGGGGTAAAAACAAGCCACCCACTTGATTTTAAGTCTGATAAAGTTTAAATTTTACCTATGTCATTTATAGCAGATATCTTTTCCTCGTTAGGAAAATTAAAATATTCAAAAGAAAACCAGAAGGCTGCGGTAGATTCCATGGATTCGCTCAAAAAGCGCATGGATCTTTTAAACCAGAAAGCTTTTAATCTGGCAGAAAATTATCCTGAACAGCGCGCCAAAATCGGCGAGTGCTTAAAATCCCTTTCTGCCATCGAACCGAGCGCATCGACACGTGCCGGAAAATTTGAACAGCAGATTTCTGTTGCAATTACAAAAGTAAGTACAGCGTGTGATAAAATATTTACATCAAAAGATTCAAAAGTTCTGGATTCAGAAATTGAAATTTTAATCCGCAATATTCGTGAACGTGAACACGCAGATGAGGTTCAGGAAGAATAATTCATGTCAAACGACTTTAATGTCTGTCCGATGTGTCAGAGTAGAAACATAATTTATAAAGATAATAAAAAATGGTTTTGTCCTGACTGTGGATTTGATTTATACAATAATGTAGCTGCAGCTGTCGGACTTATAATAGTGGACATTGACGGTTCAATTATTTTTGAAGTTCGTGCAAAAGAACCAAGAAAAGGATTTCTTGCGGTGCCGGGTGGTTTTTGTGACCAGGATGAATCTGCAGAAGAAGCTGCATTACGAGAGTGCAGGGAAGAAACCGGCATTACGCCTGCAAGTGTACAATATCTTACAAGCTTTCCAAATACATACGAATACAAAGGAATTACATATAAAACATGTGATTTGTTTTTTATTGCAGAATTTAATCCATCATCTTTGCCAAAGGGTAAAAAAATAATTGACTGCATGAAAAATCAGGAATCAGAAGTAGTAGAATTTAAAGGAATAAAAATAAACTCGCTTGAGGACATCGAAAATTTCCCTGCTGCGTTTCCATCACTTATAAATACGCTCAAGGTCTGGTATAAAAGGAATTGTAAATGAATCTTGTTTCAGAAATCGTTAAATTAGTTTTTGCAGCCGTTGCGCTCATTTTTTTTATAGTTCAATGCTGTATTATTAAACCATGGCAGAAAAAATTAGCATCAAAATCAGGTGAACTCCTTTTAAAGACAGAGTCACCGAAAATTACAAAGAACATTGTTCTTCTTGTGCTTTGTCCTGTTTTGATAATCCTTTCTCTCATCACACGCGCAACTACATTTGTATGCTGTCTTATGAGTGTAGTTGCAGCACTTGCATCTTATATAAGTGCAAAAGAAATCGTTCATGCAAAATTAAACGGTGTTTATCAGAATGCAATTATCGGTTCGGGGCAGTTTGTTTTGTATGAATCGATTAAAACTTTCCCAGATACATCATGGAAAGAGCCGGATAAAGAAGGAACAACTTCTCTTGCAATCCAGTTGAACAGTGATAAAGGAAAAAAAGATTCTGTAATCTTTATTGATTTTGCTTCGATTGTAGAATATGTAAAAGTCGTAAATAAATTAAAAGAAATCAATCAGGATAAATAAGTCTCAGGCTTCTGTACATCGCTGCGAAAACATTTTTGCAATTTTATCTGCTTTATTTACCCGTGCAATATAATCAAAAGCCTTTTTTGCTTTTTCATATTCGCCGTTTTCATAATCTTTTAATGCGCCCTGCCATTTTTCTACGAGCTTCCATGCATCGTCAGAAGCGCTGTCTGCATCATCGATAAGTTCGAATAGCCTTACGGATTTTTCAAGACTTTCTGATTTTACTTTATCAAGTGCTCTTATCATAAATTTATCTTCAAGACCTTTTAATGTTGTTTCGCTTATAAAACAGCCGAGCGCATTGTATTCTTTAAAGTAAGAAAGCATTTCAAATGCAGCGTTCATGTTGCTTCCTGTTGCGGTAAAAAGCATTCTGTTTTTTGTTCCTGTTTCTGCTGCGATAAAATAGCCTGTATTAACTGCAAGCCTTGTAAAGAACTCTATTTCCTGCTTATCGTTATTTATAAATTGAGTATTAAAATCATTTTCTTTTTTTCTGATTTCAAGGGCCGCTCTGCATGCGTTTACTGCGCATAGTTTGTCATCGTTCTGTTCTGCGAAAACTGCAATGATTTTATCGCCCTGCTGGCTCTGGATAATTCCATCATGGGAAAGAATTATATCAGAAATAAACTCGTAATATCGGTTAAGAACGCTTAAGAACTCTGCAGGTTCTTTAAAATGATTTTCGATTTTTTTAAACGCCTTAACGTCGGTAACAAGCACGGACATCCATCGCTTTTTTGCACCTTCGTTTCTGCTTGCCAGGTAGCCCTGTACTACTTTTTTTGAGTTCAGTCTGCCTATTCTCTGGATTGCATTATATTCTGCAAGGCGTTCAGAGATTACGTACATGAGGACGCAGGTTATTACTACAAGATAAATCGATACAAGCGGAATGACTGCACCAACGAAAATCCCTGTAAAATTATAAACTGCATAAGGAACAAAAATGCTAAAGTAAGCAAAAAGAACGCCCATTGTAATTTTTTTTGCAAGAGTATCAACGTGCTCAAACATAAGAATAAATCCGGCACAGATGATTAGCGCAAGAATGAGTGATACCCACCAAGGCATAACTTTAACAAAATAACTGTTGTATTTTCCGGTTTCGCCATCTGCAAGATATGGATAAAGAATCATCTGCGAAAGTGCAAACTGTTCTTCATTATTTCCTACGAGACAAACTGCATTTTCTGCATCCTGCTTTATTTGATTTCGCAGTCCGCTGTATTCGTTGTACTGTTTTGTAAGTTCTGCAAAATGTTTTTTAATTGTGTCAGTGTTTCTTTTGCGTTCTTCTGCAATTTCTGTAAGGATTTCTTCGGCTGCGCTCGAAACATAAAGTCCGACGTTTTCTATAAAATCTTCCTTTGCAATAATATACTCTTTAAAGGCGCTGTCGATCATGTCTGTTTCTTTATCGAGGATGTTAAAAAGATATTCTTTTCTGTCAATAAACTTCTGGCATGAAATATCAGGTGATAAATCTTCGGATGTATAATCAAAAAATCCGTCGTCTTCCATTTCAAGAATATTTTTTACGAGTTCATTTTCCAGAAGTTTTATTTCATAAAGTGTTTCGATGTCAGTTTCTTTTGACTGTGAAAAATCATCTGCCGTATATTTTAAAACGACAGCGCCTGTTGAGTCACGGGGAATTGTTATCTTTTTTGAGGGGGCGCTGCTTTCAAGAACAATTCTGCTGTTGTAAATATGAATTTTCGGATTATCAAGAACATTTAAAAGCGAAATCAAAATTTCACTTGCATAATATTTTTCGTCACACTTTGCAATCAGATGAACACGTCTTATCTTTCCGTCCTTGTCAGGACTTATGTTCATAAAGCCGGATTTTTCGCATGAACGCGAAAGGCAGTCAATGCATGGTTCGATCGAAGTAAATACAGGAGTAACTTTATCATTGCCCGCAGAAACATTTTTCAGTTCAAATTTATTTTTTGCAAATTCTATTTCTTCTTTTTTCTTTCCCTGTTCATTTGTCAATCTGAATGGAATTACAACATTTCTGCATGCTTTGATGCAGTTTGCAAGATATTCATCTTCGTCAAAGAAAATATTCTGCGTGCCCTGATGAGAAAAATCATCGTCAATGCAGATTACATTTGCACCAAGTTCACGAAGAATCAAAACTGATTCTGCATACATTTCGCGGTTAATGTTGATTCCGATTTTATCATCCTGCATCACGCCGCCGTTTTTAATGCGAAAAATATCTGTTTCTTTATCGACAGGATTTTTATTCTGTAAAAAAAGGTCGCAGATTTTTTTATCTGCAGTTGTAAAAGCAAAAAGACAGCTCAGTAGAATCAAAGCTGAACAAACGTAGTAATAAATTTTTCTGTTCATGTTAAATTCCGGTTATACGCCGATTTCTTTTTCAATAGATTCAAAAATTTTAGGAAGATCAAGAACGAGAATGAATGAATCGCCTTTTTTTGCGACATTCGAAATAAAATCTCTGCGTCCCGGCAGTGTTCCAAAATCATAGTTTTCAGAAACAACCATTTCAAGTCGTGTAACTACATCGACAGAATCTACAATCATTCCAAGTACCATCGGCTGTTCATCTTTCTGTTCAATTTCAAGGACGATTATTGAACATTTTTCAAGGCTTCTGTCAGATTTAAAACCAAACATCTCCCTGAAGTCTACGACAGTTACGACTGAGCCTCTTATGTTCATTACGCCTTTTAAATACGGCATGGCTTTTGGAACGGCCGTTATAGGCTCATAATTTAAAACTTCCCGTACAAATTTAACCGGAAGTGCAAAGGAGCCTTCTCCAAGATTAAAGGTAAAAAAAGATTCATCAGTCATAACTATCTCCAATATCTTACAATGACATACATATTTTACCATATATTGAACTTATTCGCATTATAAATTTTCCAGGGATAAGATAATGAGGGGGCAGGAATGGTAAAAAAGTACGAATTTTTCTTGAATTCCTGCCTTTTCTCTGATAAAATGATATAAAAGTATGCTAGATAAAAAAAGTGCCGAGAAGTCCGACTTTAAAGCTTTTGTTAAGGCAGCCGGCTCCGATGATTTTGTATTTGTATTAAACCTCGATAAAAATGTAATTTCTCTTAGCGAAGACGTCGTAAAGGTTCTGTCTATTCCTGACCGCGAGTTTGATAATGCCTTCGAAGTTATGAGCGAACTTGTTCATCCTGATGATAAAGAGCTTTTTGAAAAGGGAATTGAACGCATTAAAAACGGCGGAGAATCTGACTTTATTGCTGAATACCGTTTTAAAAACGAAAAAAATAATTATATCCCTGTAATGATAAGGGGGAAGCTTCTTTCTCCTAAAAAGAATGACCGTGTTCTTGCCGGTATAATTACTCTAAAAGCAACTCATCGTGACGATATTACAGGACTTCCGCTTGAAATCCAGATGGTACAGGATTATAACGATCTCGTAAAAGAAAACGGAAGTGTATCCGGCTTTATTCTTGCCGTTCGTATCGAAGGTCTTGAACGAATTAACGAAAACTTTGGTCTTGATGTAGGTGACAAAATTTTTGCACTTGTTGCAAAGGCTTGTCTTGCTGTTCGTGATGAGCATACTTATATTTACAGAATAAGCGGAAACAAAATCGCCCTGATGAATGTTTCTGGTAAGAACGCACATGATGCGCAGGAACTTTATTCAGCATTAAAGAGAAAGGTTTCTGAGATTGAATATAATCTTGATTATGCTGCCGTATTTACAATTTCTTCTGGTGTCGTTTCGTTTATCAATGATTCGAGTGAGCCAAAGGATCTTCTTAAAAAAGCAGATTTCTCTTTAAGCATGGGTAAGAAATCTGGAAAGCATAATCTTTATTTGTTTAATTCAACTGAATATACAAAACACATCAACAAACTTTATCTTCGCGAAAAACTTCGTGATTCTGTAAAGAATGATTTTAAAGGCTTTGAAATGTATTACCAGCCTGTCGTTGATGCGTCAGAAATCGTAAACTCATGCAATCAGCTGCAGGGTGTGCACGTTGTTGGTGCAGAAGCTCTTTTAAGATGGTCTTGTCCGGAAATGGGAATGCTTGGTGCCGATCAGGTTGTTCCGATTCTTGAAGAAAGCGGATTGATTGCACCTGTTGGACGCTGGATTTTGATAAAGACTTTTACACAGTGCAAGATGTGGAATGAATACGACAGCAATTTTCATATGAGTGTAAACCTTTCTTACATGCAGTTTGAACGCAGTGATATTCTTCTTGATGTTCAGATGGCGCTTGAAAAGTCAAAGGTAAAACCAGAGAATATTATCCTTGAAATTACAGAAAGCGGTTATATCGATCATATTGAACTTCAGAAAATCCTTGATGAATTTCACAAGATGAAAATTCGTGTTGATATTGACGACTTTGGAACAGGTTATTCTAACTTGAGATACATTCAGAATCTTCATGCAAATACTTTAAAGCTTGATTATTCTTTTGTTCATAAAGCTGTTCTTGACCGTGATGGCGAATCTGAACGCAAGGTAATCCAGTACATTATCGACATGGCGCATGATTTAGGTATGAACGTTTGTCTTGAAGGTGTTGAGTCAGAAAGTGATATCGAAGTTCTTGCTCCGTTAAAGGCAGATAAATACCAGGGTTATCTTTTTGGTAGGCCGGTAAGTTCATATGCATTCTTTGATGAGAACAAGAGATTTTTGTTTGAATCAAAAAAAGAATAAATTATTATTAACTGAGAAGTGCGCAGGTTTTTAACTGCGCACTTCTTTTAACTGCGAAGCGTGCGGCGTATTGCCTCTGCGCAGTTTTCTCCATCCATTGCACTCGAAACGATTCCGCCGGCGTAACCGGAGCCTTCTCCTGCAGGATAAAGTTTTTTTATTGCAACGCATTCATATGTTTCTTTTTCGCGGACAATTCTTACCGGAGTTGAAGTTCTTGTTTCGCTTGCAATTAAAACTGCCTCGTCACATATAAATCCTTTTTTTGTTTTTTCAAAATCTTTAAAGCCCTGTTCGAGCCGGCGTTCGATGTGAGAAGGAAGCCACTGGTCCAGTCTGCTTGATACAAGCCCTGGTGTGTAACTCGAAGCTGGGAGCGTTTCGCTTTTTTTGTGAGAAAGAAAATCTGTAAGACGCTGAGCAGGAGCTGCCTGTCCTGAACCGTTTTCTTTTGTAAGGTGTTCGATGTGTGTCCTGAAATAGAGTCCTGCAAGTGCGGGGCATCCGTCTTTTTCTGCGCGTTCTTTAAATTTTTCTGGTATGTCGTCGGGTCTTATTTCTACGACGATTGCAGCGTTTGACCATTTTGAATTTCGTTTTGCGGCAGACATTCCGTTGACGACTATTTCATCCGGCCCGCTGCTCGAAGGAACTACGAATCCTCCCGGGCACATACAGAATGAATAAACTCCGCGCTCTTCTACCTGTGTCGTTACTTTATATTCTGCAGACGGGAGATTTTCTTTTAAGTTTTGTCCGTGATACTGAATCGAATCAATTAATTCACGCGGATGTTCAACGCGCACTCCTGCTGCAAATGTTTTTGGTTCCAGAGCATGCGGGCATTTGCGGGCAAGAAGGCTGTAAATGTCGGTTGCCGAATGTCCTGTTGCAAGAAGCACCGCATCAGAAGCTATATTTTGGCTTTCGCCTGTTGCAAGATTTTTTACGGTAACGCCCTTTATTGTATCTGAATCGATTATAAAATCCGTGCAGAGCGTATTAAAGTAAAACTCGCCGCCGAGGGAAATTATTTTTTCTCTCATTGCGTTTATTATGCCCGAAAGTTTATCTGTGCCGATATGTGGATGAGCGTCGGTTAAAATCTTTTCGTCGGCTCCGAAATGATTGAAGATTCTTAAAATCGTTCCTATGTCGCCACGTTTATTGCTGCGAGTGTAGAGCTTACCATCAGAAAATGTTCCGGCGCCGCCTTCTCCAAAGCAGTAATTTGAATTTTCATCGACGATGTTTTTTGTAGAGATTGTCGCAATATCATACTTTCTCGAAGAGGTGTCTTTACCGCGTTCTATGATTACAGGTTTGATGCCCTCTTCGAGAAGCTTTAAGGCGCCGAAAAGGCCTGCCGGCCCTGAGCCGATGATGGCTACGGTTTTCCCCGAGGCGGCGTTTTTCCAGACGGGGAGGGCCTGGCTTTGTTCAGCAATAACAGAAGGATCTTCGTTTATGAAAACTTTAAGCTGAAGAACGATTTTAATCTGCCTGTGTCTGGCATCGATTGATTTTTTTAATACGTTAAATTTTATCTCGGCAGGTTTTGCCCTGATGTTTTTTCGAAAGAGTTCTTCTGCAGCTTTTTTTGCTATAATCTGGCTGTTTTTTTCTTCGTCTGGCTTTACGATAACCGATACGTCTGTAATCATGCGTCTGATTATAACATATTGTGCATAAATTGATAAAGAATTAGTATTGTTTAATATGAATAAAATTATTGCCTTTGTACGTAAAGAAATCGTTTTTGTAATTTCGTTTGCACTTGCAGTTTTGAGCTGTTTTTTTGTTAAGCCGTCTGCTGAGTATCTTAAATATATAAATGTAAATGTACTTTTTCTTTTGTTTTCTTTTATGGCGGTTGTTGCAGGCTTAAGATTCTGCGGAGTTTTTGATACGTGTGCGCGGGCTTTGTGTCGTCTTACTTCGACTGTACGTTCTTTAGGAATCGCGCTTGTCTTTATGTGTTTTGTATTCAGTATGTTTATTACGAATGACGTTGCGCTTCTTACTTTTGTTCCGTTTACGATTCTGCTTCTTGTAAAATGTTCTCAGAAAAAACATATCGTTTATACGGTCGTTCTTGAAACTGTTGCAGCAAATCTTGGTTCGATGGTTACTCCGATGGGAAATCCGCAGAACCTTTTTTTGTTTTCACTTATGAATGCGGGCGTTGCAGAGTTTTGTCTTATTCTTCTTCCTTACAGCATAGTAAGTGCTGTCTGTCTTCTTGGCGCATGTTTTGTTTTACCGTCTAAACCGCTTTTTGAAAACAATAAAGAGCGCTCTGATTTTTTTGAAGCAAAGGATTTTGTAAATGCAAAATCTTCTACAAAGGGAATCCCTGTTACGAAATTCAGGACTGTGGTTTATATCGCACTTTTTGTTTTATGTATTCTCTGCGTATTTGATTTTATTTCGAGCCTTGTTCTTGCATGTATAATCGCAGTGGTAATTTTGATTGTTCAGCGTGAAATTCTTTTAAAAGTCGATTACATCCTTCTTTTAACATTCGTCTGTTTTTTTATTTTCTCGGGGAACATACAGAACATTCCTTTTATAAAAGCGATGCTCGAAAAGGCTGTTGCAGGCCATGAATTTTTGTGCGGAATTCTTGCAAGCCAGGTTATAAGCAATGTTCCTGCAACTCTGCTCTTATCTCCTTTTGCGCTTGATTTAAAAGAACTTTTGATTGCAGTAGATCTTGGAGGGCTTGGAACTCTTGTTGCATCGCTTGCAAGTTTAATTTCATATAAGCTTTATGCAAATACAGAAGGTGCTCAAGGCGGAAAGTTTATAAAAATTTTTACTCTTGTAAACGTTATTTTTATTATCGTTCTTGTCGCGTTTAAAATTCTGTCTGGCGTAAATTAAGCAAGCTCTTCCCAGCGCGAATATTTTTGTTCGAGTTCACTGCTTACTGTCTGATATTCTTTTGTGTATTCAGCAAGCTTTGTGTAATCAGGACCTGACATAAGGGATTCAAGTTCGCTCTTACGGTTTTCTAAAAGTTCGATATCTTTTTCGAGCTGTTCAAATTCGCGCTGTTCTTTAAACGAAAGTTTTTTTGGTTTTTCGTTTGAGTTTGATGCTGTTTCTTTATTTGCACTTTCGTCTGTTTTTAATTCTGCTTTTGCTGTCTTTTCGTTTTTCTTTTCTTCTGCTTTTTTTTCTGCAAGATATTCTATGTATTCAGAACATTTTCCTACAAAGCCCGAGACGTCGCCGTCTTCTTCGAGGATAAAAAGTGTGTCTGCAACTTTATCCATAAAATATCTGTCGTGACTTACGACTAAAAGACAGCCTTTAAAATTCATTAAGAATTGTTCGAGTATGTTCATCGTAAAGATATCAAAATCATTTGTCGGTTCGTCGAGTATTAAAAAGTTTGGATTTGAAATTAAAAGTCTTACAAGATAAAGTCTTTTTCGTTCACCACCTGACAAAGTCGAAACAGGTGAGTACTGAATTTTTCCTTCAAAGCCAAACTCTTCAAGAAAGCGGGCAGCAGAATATGCTTTACCGTTATTCATTACGACATTTTCTGCTGCTTCTTTTATGTATTCAAGAACTGTGAGGCTTGTATCTTTAAATACCGGATTCTGAGTGTAATAACCGAATTTTGTATTAACGCCTATGTCGACGCTTCCTGTGTCGGGTTTAAGATTTCCTGTGATGATGTTAAGGAGCGTAGATTTTCCAGAACCGTTGTCACCGAAAATTCCGATTTTTTGTCCCGCAGTAAATTTATATGAAAAATCTTTTATGACAGGAACAAATCCGTTTTCTGCGCAAGGTTTAGAAGAAGCGGCATCTCCGACATAACCTTTAGGATAATTTTTTGAAATGTTATGAAGCTCGAGAACTTTTCCGCCGAGACGCTGCTCTTTTACTTCGAACGAAAAGATTTTATCTGCCTTAAATTTTTCGCGATTTATGAGCTGCATGTCACGCTGAATTCTGGCTTTTATTTTTGTTCCGCGTGCGCAAGGACCGCGTAAGAGCCAGTCGCGTTCAAAACGAAGTACAGATTCGATGCGGCGTTCTGTGTTGGCTTCTATTTCTGCTTCGGTTTCTTTTTTTTCGAGATACTGGCTGTAGTTTCCTTCGTAGAGCTTTATATGATTTCGTGCAAGCTCGTAGATGTTGTGGCAGACTGCATCTAAAAACCATCTGTCGTGAGTTACCATGAGGACTGCGCGTTTTGTCTCGAAAAGATAATTCTGGAGCCAGTAGATTGTCTTTATATCAAGATGGTTTGTCGGTTCGTCCAGAAGAAGAAGCTTTGTATCTTCTACAAGAACCTGTGCAAGTGCAACTTTTTTACACATTCCGCCAGAAAGTGAGCCCATCTTTCTGGTCATATCCGAGATGCCGAGCGTACTTAAAATCGAGCTTATCTGTGATTCGTAGTTCCACAAATCGTTCTGTTCCATTTTGAGCATGCTCTGGTCGTAGCGCTTTCGAAGGCTTTCTGACTGTTCGCCGTCCCCCATCGCGCTGCAGATTTCGTGGTACTCGCGGATTATGTTCAGCTTGGGAGAACTGCTTTTAAATATGTGTTCGCGGATCGTGTCGTCGCCGTTAAATGAAGGAGTCTGCGGAAGATAAGAAATCCCGGCTTCTTTGTTTAATACGACTGTGCCTTCGTCGGGAGTGAGGACGCCTGCTATGGTTGCAAGGAGGGTCGATTTTCCGGTCCCGTTGCGTCCGATGAGGGCAGCCTTCTGGCCTTCCTGGATGCCGAATGAAACTTCTGTAAACAGCGGCTTTTCGCGCCCGATTTTTGCAAGATTATTGATGGAAAGTAAGTTCACGAAAGTCATTATACACTTTTGCGCAATAGACAACAACGCTGAATTTGAATATAATTAAAGTGTCTATTTTACAAATTCTCAAAGTTTGTCATTTTGACATATTAAAGCAGCCAGGCGGTATTTTTTTAAATTCCGCTTATAAGCTGAATTTAACTCAATGCCCGAAATGACAGATAAAAAAGGAAACGGTGTATGGAAAAAACACTACCAAGGATTCTTCGTGATGTAAGCGCCAGAAACCCTGATGTACCTGCACAGTACTCAAGGCCGGATAAAAAGGCGCCGTTTGAACCTGTAACGTTCAGTCAGATGTTTACAGCAGCAAAAAATTTTGCAGCAGGCCTTTTGTCGCTCGGTGTTGTCCGTGGTGAAAAAATCGGATTTATTTCTGACGACAGAAAAGAATGGCAGCAGGCAGATTTAGGAATCCTTAGCATCGGTGCATGTGATGTTCCGCGTGGATGTGATGCAAGCGCAAATGATTTAAAATATATTCTTTCTTTTACAGAAGTAAAAATCTGTATTGCAGAAAATTCTTCGCAGGCAAAAAAAATTATAAGCGTTAAATCAGAAATTCCGACTCTCGAAAAATTTATTTCATTTGATGATTTTGATGATGAAACAATTGAACTTTGTAAAAAAGCCGGTGTTGAAGTTTTAAAATTTAATGATGTTGTTAAAGCCGGAATAGAATTTAATGAAAAGAATCCTGAAGCTGTTGATGCAGAAATCGATAAAGGCGAATGGGATGATATTGCAGGAATTATTTTTACTTCCGGAACAACGGGAACTCCAAAAGGTGTAATGCTCACACACGGAAACTTCATTACACAGCTTGATGAACTTAATGAAAGAATTTATCTTTTCCCTGGTGATAAAGCAGTTTGTGTTCTTCCTGTATGGCATGTTTTCCAGAGATTGTGTGAATATGTAATCTTAAATCAGGCTGCAGCACTTTGTTATTCAAAACCGATGGGAAGTGTTCTTCTTCCTGATATTGCAGAATTAAATCCGCAGATTTTACCTGCAGTTCCGCGTGTATTTGAAGCTGTATACGAAGGTATCGAAAAGAAGATGCGTCGTACCGGTGGAATTGTTGAAATGATGTATAAATTTTTTGTACGCGTTGCAATTTTACACAGCAGGATTAAAAGAAGACTTTTAAGACAGAACTTTAGAACCAGATATGATTTTATCGTATTAAGCTGGATTACTTTAATCATTCCGTTTATATTGCTTACTCCATTTAAAGCACTCGGAAACCTTCTCGTGTTTAAAAAAGTGCGCGCAATGCTTGGTAATGCATTCCGTTCTGGTGTTGCAGGTGGTGGTGCTTATTCAAAAGTTATTGATGAATATTTCTGGGCACTTGGAATTAAAGTTGTAGAAGGATATGGGATGACAGAAACAGCTCCGGTTGTTGCTGTTCGTCCGATTGATGCGCCTGTGTTCAGCTGTATCGGAACTCCGATTCGCGGTGTAAGTACACGTATTGTTGATATGGAAGGAAATATCCTTCCTCGAGGAAAGAAGGGTGTTCTCCAGGTTAAAGGCAAGACTGTAATGAAAGGTTATTACAAGCGCCAGGATCTGACAGACAAAGTTCTTTCGAGTGATGGATGGCTTGATACAGGCGACCTTGCAATCGAAGGTGTTCACGGCGAGTTAAAGATTTTAGGTCGTGTAAAAGATACAATTGTTTTGAGCGGCGGAGAAAATGTTGAACCTCTTCCGATCGAAGCAAAGATTCATGAATCAAGATTTATTGCAACTGCAGTTGTTGTAGGTCAGGATCAGAGAAATCTTGGAGCCCTTATCCTTCCTAATCAGGAAGAGCTTGAACTCTGGGCAAAAGAAAATAACATCGAGTTTAAGGATTTTGAAGACCTCGTTAAAAAACCTGAAGCTTATAAAATGATAAATGATCAGATTCAGGAACTTGTAAATGCAAAGA
>CAJORB010000067.1:0-31599 GCA_905236565.1 uncultured Treponema sp.
ATTGCCGCGGGTATGATAATGAAACAGCTACACATCTCAGATTCGCAGGCTGCGTGAGCAGACGGTAAAATAAATTTCCTTGCAGAAAACGGCGCGAAGCGACTTATGCACATGCGCGAGAGCGCAAACTTAAATAATTTCCTTACTGCAAACGGCGCGTCAGCGACGTATGCACATGCGCGGGAGAAACCAGTTTCAACCTGAAAGCTTTGCTGCAGGTTAAACCATAAGCGCCCGGGTTCGGGCGTTTTTTTATCCCGTTATTGATTTCCTTTGAACTTTCATACTGTTATTTTTGACATTTGATGATTTTCTTCTTGATAACTTAGAATTCCTTTTATACAATTGAGGCAAGAGGTGAAAAATGAATTTTATTTCAATTGCTGTTTATGTTTTACTTTTGCTTTCTTTTGTCCCTGGACTTAAGATTGCCCCTCGGAGAGGTTTTAACGAAGACTCTATGTCACTGGATGCAATGACATCTTTAAAAGGTGTTCTTGCAATTTTTGTTTTGTGTCATCATCTTTCGCAGAAGCCTGCTTTTCAGCAGACACATACGATAAGTTTTTTTGAGCATATCGGTTTTCTGTTTGTCGGAATTTTCTTCTTGTGTTCAGGATATGGACTTTACAAAAGCTATCTTAAAAAACCGGATTATCTTAAAACCTTTTTAAAACGCCGTGTTCTTCCGATTGTGATTTTTTACTATGTGATGATTGCAATTTATGCGGTTTATCATTTAATTCAGGGTTCAGCATTTACTCCTGTTGAATGGGCTTTAAAACTTTCTGGTCTTGTAAGCATCAACAGTCAGTGCTGGTATGTAATCGTAATCGTTATTTTCTATCTTGCATTCTATTTTATTTATAAAAATGAAAAAACGGGTAAATACGGAATTCCGCTTTTTATCGTGATTTCCCTTGCGTTTGGAATTTTATTCTGCATAATCGGACATTTTCCGTGGTATGCTTCTCCAAAGAAATGGTGGGTAAATCCAGCAAATTTTGCTTCAATTCCATGGTGGAAAAATCCTTGCGCACTTCCATTTGAAGGTGAGTGGTGGGTTAATTCTATGTTCGGTTTTGTCGCAGGTCTTTTTATTGCACAAAACGAAGATAAATTTATTGAATGGTCTTCTAAAAAATACTGGCTTAAATTTGCCGTAACATTTGTAATTTTTCTTGTTGTTTCTGCAATCGGATTTTTCTGTCTTTTTAATATAAGCTTCTGGTCTGAATTTGCATTTGACGGAAAGCTCGGTATTCCGAATAAACTCATCTGTTATACAGCTCAGTGTCTTCAGGTTATCGTTACTGATGTTTTTGTACTTCTTGTTATGAGAAAAGTTTATGTACGAAACAGATTCTATGACTTTTTCGGAAAGCGAAGTCTTGAAGTATATCTTATGCAGGAACTTGCATTGTTTGCATGGCTGTATCTTATTCAGAAAGGAGATAAGCCGATATTTACTTCTGGCAATACAAATGTGATTCTATACATGATAGTCGTAACACTTACAGTACTTGTTTCTGCAATAATTTATCACTGGATAAATGTTAAACTTACCAGGGGCTTAAAAAAGTCGTAATTAATTTATATTGAACTGATTTTTTTACGTTACTGTGGAACAAATCCCCTTTTTTTGATAAAATAATACGGTATTTTTCAATAAAAGGGGTATTTTTATGAAAAAATCAATTTTTGCTTTAACTGCATTGGCTCTCGCTCTTGCTCTTTCAAGCTGTGGTGCAGATAAAGATGTAGTAAAAATCGGTGTTTACGAACCAGCTTCTGGAGATAACGGAGCAGGTGGAAAACAGGAAACTCTCGGCGTTCAGTATGCAAATACAGTTACACCGACTGTAACAATCAATGGTAAAGAATATAAAGTTCAGCTCGAAATCGTTGATAACGAATCTTCGAATGATAAAGCCGTAACTGCTGCAAGTGCACTTGTTGCTAAAAACGTTTCACTTGTATTAGGTTCTTATGGTTCTGGTGTTTCTATTGCTGCAAGCGATACTTTTGCTGCTGCAGAAATTCCTGCAATCGGAATTACATGTACCAATCCTCAGGTAACTCTTGGAAACGATCATTATTTCCGTATCTGCTTCCTTGATCCATTCCAGGGAACAGTTCTTGCAAACTATGCTGCAGACAGATTTAATGCAAAGAAAGCATACTGTCTTGCAAAACTCGGTGATGACTATTCTGTAGGATTGTGCAACTACTTTATCAGAGCATTCGAAGCTCGCGGTGGAGAAGTTGTTTACGAAACATTCCCTGAAGGAACATCTGACTTTGCTGCATATGTAGCAAATGCAAAGAACGCAGATGCACACGTATTCTTCTCTCCAGTTTCTATCGAAGCTGCAGCACTCATCATTGAACAGGCTAACACACAGCATCTTGGTATGCCTATTCTTGCAGGTGATACATGGGACTCTAACGTAGTTCTCGCCGCTGCAAAGGGAACAGAAGTTGACATTAACGTAACAACATTCTTTATGGAAGGTTCTACAAATGAAAATGTAGTTTCTTTCGTAGACGGATTCAGAAACTATATAAACACAAATGCTGTTGCAAAAACAAACAATGGTGGTGATGATGAAATCTCTGCTGTTTCTGCAATGGGATTTGATGCATACTACGTAGCACTTGAAGCTCTTAAGAAAGCTAACAGCACAAAGGGAACAGATCTTATTAAAGTTCTTCCTTCTGTAACATACACTGGTGTTTCAGGAGAAATCGCATTCGATGAAAACGGAGATGCTAAACGTGATGTTGCTTATGTAAAGAGAGTAAACAACACAACAGGAAAATGGGCATTCGTTGCCATTCAGACTGTAAATAAATAATGTCTAAAAGACATTATTTATTAAATCTTTAACATACAGCTTCCGTCGGGAACACGCCACAAAAAAAGGCTGTGCTCGCGGGTGCGCCTCAGAAGAGGTACTGCGCGCAGAATTTTTTTTGTGTTGCGTCCCGGCTCCGCTGTATGTTGTAAAATAATAGTTCAAAATATTTAGACATTATTTTTTTCAGGATTAGATAAATGGAATTTTTACAGACTAATCTTCCGTATATTCTTGCAGGAATTTCTACCGGCGGTCAGTATGCCTTGATTGCAATCGGTTATACAATGGTTTACGGAATCTTAAGATTGATCAACTTTGCGCATGGTGATGTTTTTATGGCAGCAGGACTCATCATGATTTATTCTTATACAATAATGCCGTTATGGATTTCGATTCCATTTACCATTATTCTTACGGTATTACTTGGATTTTCTGTTGAACGCGTTGCATATAAACCTTTGAGAACTGCACCGCGTATGTCAATTATGATCAGTGCAATCGGTATGAGTTACCTTTTGCAGAACTTTGCCTTGTATATTACAGGTGGACTTACAAAATTCTTTCCTTCAATTCCGTGGATAAGTGACTCAATCACAATCTTTGGAGCTGTTACAAAAAGAGTTACGGTAATTACACCTTTTTTAACTATATTTCTTGTTGCAATACTTGTTTATCTTATTAAGCATACAAAAATCGGAATGGCGATGCGTGCCGTTTCTAAAGATTTTGAAACTTCTGAACTTATGGGAATCCAGATTGACGCTGTAATCAGTTCAACTTTTATAATCGGTTCATTCCTTGCAGCAGTAGGATCCCTTCTGTTTTTCTCAAACTACTCAGGCGTTACACCGACAGTCGGTGCGATGCCGGGACTCAAGGCTTTCGTTGCTGCAGTATTTGGCGGAATCGGATCAATTCCCGGCGCAGTTATCGGAGCATTCTTAATCGGAATCTGCGAAAACATCATCAAGGGTTTAGGCTGGACTACATTCAGTGATGCGTTTACCTTTGTTTTATTGATTGCAGTTTTAATGTTTATGCCGACAGGAATCTTCGGTGAAAAGCAGACGGATAAGGTGTAGTGTATGAATTTAAAACTTGATTCTAAAAAACAGAAAGATTATATAATCGGCTTTGGACTTCTTGCACTTCTCCTTATTGTCATAACAGTGCTTGAACATATTCTTCCTAAAACGAGCATGATTTTTACAGTATTAAAGAAAGGTGCAATCTATGCTCTTGTTGCAGTTTCTATGAACCTTTTAAATGGTTTCACAGGTCTTTTCTCACTCGGTCAGGCAGGATTCATGCTTCTTGGAGCTTATACTTATGCAATCTTTACGATTCCGGTTGCGATTCGTCCTCAGGTTTATCAGTACTTTGACGGCGGGCTTATCCAGTTTACAGTGCCGGTTATCGTTGCCCTTATAATGGCAGGACTTGTAGCTGCAATTTTTGCATACCTTATAGGACTTCCTGTTTTACACTTAAAGTCTGACTATCTTGCAATTGCAACTTTAGGCTTTGCAGAAATTTTACGTGCAATTTTCCAGTGGGATAAAATCGGTGTAATTACAAATGGTTCAAACCTCTTAAAAAAATATCCTGTATTTAAATCGTGTCTGTTTTATTTTGCAGTCGCGATAATATGTATAGCGCTCATTGTTCTTTTGATAAATTCAACTTACGGAAGAGCATTTAAAGCAATACGTGATGATGAAATAGCAGCAGAGGCAATGGGAATAAATCTTGCAAAACACAAGCAGCTTGCATTTGTAATTTCATCTTTCTTTGCAGGAATTTCAGGGGCTCTTCTTGCGATTTTCCAGACAACGATTCAGGCAAAACAGTTTACTTCTGCAATGACTTACGAAATTCTTCTTATTGTAGTTATAGGCGGAATCGGATCAATTACCGGAAGTTGTATTTCTTCTTTCCTTTTCATCGCTTGTTCAGAATGGTGGCTGCGTTTTCTTGATGATTCAAATTTAAATTTCAGTACGATTCAGATTTTCAGGCCGGGATTTAGAAAAGTTGTTTTTGCAATTGTAATTATGGCAATCGTTCTTTTTTACCAGAAAGGAATCATGGGCGATAAAGAATTCAGCTTTTCAAGATTAGCGGCGAGAATTAAAAATATGTTTTCTAAAAAGAAGACGGTGAATGCAAAAGACTCCGCATCAAAGGAGGCTTTAAAATGAGTGAAAACGTTTTACAGATGAAAGATGTAACGATGCAGTTTGGCGGCGTTGTTGCAGTTGATAATCTTTCGCTTGAAGTTAATAAAGGAGAAATCGTTTCTCTTATCGGACCAAACGGTGCAGGTAAAACAACTGCATTTAACGTTGTAACCGGAGTTTACGCACCTACAAATGGTGCCGTATATTTTAATGGAAAAGAAATCGTAGAAAACTATCCGTCGGGAAAAATGAAAAAGAATTACGGCGGAAAAGAAGCCGGAAAATATTTTAAGAAAATAGAACCGACTCCTGATAAAATTACAAAGCTTGGTGTTGCGCGTACTTTTCAGAATATTCGTCTCTGGAAAACGCAGGATGTATTTACAAATGTTCTTATTGCAAAGCATCTTCGCCGTACAAGCAATATCTTTACTGCTACATTCCGCTTAAACCGCGCAGAAGAAAAAAGACAGCGCACAGAAGTAGAAGAGCTTTTAAAAATGCTTGATTTGTGGGAAGTAAGAAATGAACTTTGTACATCGCTTCCTTATGGTCTCCAGCGCCGTCTTGAAATTGCGCGTGCTCTTGCAACAGAACCGTCTCTTCTTTTGCTTGACGAACCTGCAGCCGGTATGAACCCGCAGGAAACAAAGGAATTGACTGCATTCATAAAAAAGATAAGGACAGATTTTAATCTTACGATTCTCATGATTGAGCATCATATGGATCTTGTAATGGATATTTCGGATAGAATTTATGTTTTAAACTTTGGTGCTTTGATTGCAAGCGGTACGCCGGAAGAAGTTCAGAATAACCCTGAAGTAATTGCTGCGTACCTCGGCGAAAAAGAAGAAGCTTGATTGGAGAAAGAGTATGTTAACGATAAAAGATTTACATGTTTCTTACGGCGGAATTAAAGCACTTCGCGGAATTGATATTGAAGTTCCTGACGGGAAAATTGTAACGCTTATCGGTGCAAACGGGGCTGGAAAATCAACTCTTTTAAGAACTATAAGCGGTCTTGTAAAAGCAGAAAGTGGTTCTATAAATCTTGATGGTAAAGAACTTACGGCTCTTGCGATTAATAAAATCTGTGCAGAAGGAATTGCATTGAGTCCTGAAGGTCGTCGTGTATTTACAGATCTTTCTGTTCAGGAAAACTTAAAAGTTGGTGCTTATCTTAGAAAAGATAAAGAAGAAATCCAGAAAGATATGGAATGGGTTTACGAACTTTTTCCTCGTCTTAAAGAACGCTCATGGCAGTATGCAGGAACTCTTTCTGGTGGTGAACAGCAGATGCTTGCAGTAGGAAGAGCTTTAATGTCAAAGCCTAAAATCCTCATGCTTGATGAACCTTCGCTTGGTCTTGCACCACTTATCGTTCAGCAGATTTTTGAAATTATTCGTGAGATTAACAGACAGGGTGTTACGGTTTTACTTATTGAACAGAATGCAAATATGGCGCTTAAGGTTGCAGATATTGCATATGTAATCGAAACCGGAGCAATCGTATTAAAGGGAAGCGGAAAAGAACTTCTTGAAAATGATACTGTAAAAGAAGCTTACCTCGGAAAGAAAAAATAGTTTACGGGAGTTGTATGAATCTGCCGGAAGGGTATTCTGAGTTTTTAAAACCAGACTGTGACAGAAAAAAGTTCATCCAGGATTATCTTGATAAAAATAAAATCAGATCAAGTGTAATCTGCCTCAACGGGAAAAATCATATCTACGTAGATTTTTTAAAACAGAACTATGATAACAAATACAAATTAAAGACACTCGTTGCACACTACGACAGGGTAGACGGAGTTCCTGGGGCAAATGACAATAGTTCCGGGGTGTTTGCCCTGCTTGATGCTGCAGTAAGAATTTCAAAACTCAATCTTGTTCATAATACACGCATTATATTTACAGACGGCGAAGAAGACGGAAGGTTTGGCGTTGCTTCCCAGGGTGCTTTTTCGCTTGCAAAACGCTTTGTTGAATTAAATAATGCCGACCAGGATGTGATTGTTTTTGACTGCGTAGGGCGGGGTGATGTTCCGGTTTTATGTGAGTTAAATCTTCCTCCGTTGTCAGATAAAATCTTTGCCGCAAAATACAAAAGTCTTACTGCACAGATTCAGAATGTAATAGGAAATAAATCTTCTCTGGATAATATAATCCTGCCGGCTTCATTTTCTGATAATGCGGGATTTGTTGCAAATAAAATCCCTTCTGTTGCAATTACCATGCTTCCAAAAGATGAAGTCATAAATTATATGAGCAGCCTTAAAAGAATCCCGGGTCTTGCAGAATCTGTCATGAACCGCCGTCTGGAAGATGTTCCGGATAAAATTGCGCCTGAATACATTCTGCGTGAAAGCATTCCTTTAACCTGGCGTTATTTTCATACAAGGTATGATACTGTAACGACTCTGACCCCTGTGTCTTTTTCGATAATTGCTAAGATTATAGATGAAATAGTTAAATGTAATTTCCTGCGCTGAACATCAAAAAACCTCGCTTGTTTATCTGAGCCGTTTTATGTATAATGAGTAAAATATCTTTTATCTGGGGAACTTAACATGAAACTTTGGCAAAACGGTGCAATTTACACAAACGGAAAGCTTACTCCTGCTTCACAGGAAGCTGCAGTAAATTCTGACGGAATTAAAAAAACAATTGCATATTCAATTTTACAGAAACACAATACATCGGGTGATGATAAAAAATTAAAGATAAAATTTGACAAAATCACTTCCCACGACATTACATATGTCGGAATCATTCAGACGGCACGTGCATCGGGACTTGAAAAGTTTCCTATTCCATATGTACTTACAAACTGCCACAACTCACTTTGTGCAGTAGGCGGAACAATCAATGAAGATGACCACATGTTTGGTCTTACATGTGCACAAAAATACGGTGGTATATATGTTCCGCCTCATCAGGCTGTAATCCATCAGTTTGCACGCGAAATGCTCAGCAGCTGCGGTGCAATGATTTTAGGTTCTGACAGCCATACACGTTATGGTGCACTAGGTACTATGGCAATCGGTGAAGGCGGCGGCGAACTTGCAAAGCAGCTTTTAAATAAAACTTATGATGTTGCATATCCTGGAGTTATTGCAGTTTATTTAACCGGAACTCCTGTATCTGGAGTTGGTCCTCAGGATGTTGCACTTGCAATCATTAAAGAAGTTTTTGACAACGGTTATGTAAAGAATAAAGTAATGGAATTTATAGGCCCGGGTGTTTCAAACTTGAGCGCAGACTTTAGAATCGGTATTGATGTAATGACGACAGAAACCACTTGTCTTTCTTCTATCTGGAGAACAGACTCAAAAGTAGAAGAGTGGTATGCAATTCATGGAAGACCTGATGCTTATAAAGAATTAAATCCAGAAGAAGGTACTTACTATGACGGTGCAATCGAAATTAATCTTGACGAGATTCGTCCGATGATTGCCATGCCATTCCATCCAAGCTGTGCTTATACAATCGAAGAGGTCAATAAAAACCTCATGGATATTCTTGATGCAACAGAAAAGAGGGCAAAAGTAAGCTTTGGCGATAAAGTAAACTTTACGCTCAAGAATAAAGTAATCGATGGAAAATTCTATGTAGACCAGGGTGTCATCGCAGGTTGTGCAGGTGGTGGATACGAAAACATCTGTGCAGCAGCTGATATTCTTAAAAATAAAGATACAGGAAACGGAAAATTCCTTCTTAATGTATATCCTGCTTCTATGCCTGTTTATAAAGCCCTCATGGAAAACGGTGCATTCAGTGCTCTTGTTGATGCCGGTGCAATTGTAAAAACTGCATTCTGCGGACCATGTTTTGGTGCAGGTGATACTCCTGCAAACGGTGCATTCTCTATCCGCCACTCAACAAGAAACTTCCCTAACCGCGAGGGTTCTAAAATCCAGAACGGTCAGCTTTCGAGTGTTGCACTTATGGATGCGCGCTCAATCGCAGCGACTGCAGCAAACAAAGGTTTCTTAACACCTGCAACAGAATACGATACAGAGTTCAGCAGTAAAAAATATTTCTTTGACAAGACAATTTATGAAAAACGCGTTTACGATTCAAAAGGCGTTGCTCATCCGGAAGTTGAAATCCAGTTTGGACCAAATATCAAAGACTGGCCGGAACAGAAAGCACTTGGTGATGACCTTCTTGTAAAGGTTGTAAGCGAGATTCACGATCCTGTAACGACAACTGATGAGCTTATCCCGTCAGGAGAAACTTCTTCGTTCAGATCTAATCCTCTCGGACTTGCTGAATTTACTCTAAGCCGAAAAGATCCTGCATATGTAGGACGCGCAAAAGCAGTTCGTGATATGTCAGAAGAAGTTAAGTCAGAAATTAAGGCTGTAGTTGACGCTCTTTCTAAAAAAGACAGTGCACTTGGAAGCGCTGCTTCAAAAGCACAGACAGGTTCAACTATCTTTGCCGTAAAACCAGGCGATGGATCTGCCCGTGAACAGGCTGCAAGCTGCCAGAGGGTACTTGGAGCTTCTGCAAATATCGCAAACGAATATGCTACAAAACGTTATCGTTCAAACCTTATCAACTGGGGAATGCTTCCGTTCATTTACAAAGACGGAGATAAAAATCTTCCGTTTGCAAATGACGATTATGTGTTCATTCCTGGCGTAAAGAAAATGGTTCAGGATAAACTTCCTTCAATAAAGGCGTATGCCGTAAAGAAGGATGGAACAGTAAACGAGTTTGAACTTACTGTAGGCGACCTTACGGATGACGAAAGAAAGATTATTCTTTCTGGATGTCTGATTAATTATTATAGAAACTAGACGATACTACGGGGTTAATTTGGTAAAGAAATTTTTTATTCTTGCTCTTTTTTTATCATGTGCCTGTGCATTTGCAGAAAGTCCGTTTAGAGTTCCTATAAAGACTGACGGACTCATGCTTGTTTTTACAAAAGCACATTACGGGAAAAACAGTTATTATACTGATGATGTTGAACTGATAAAAGAAATTGCTAAGGACTGGAAGTTTTATATTCCGTCTCCATATCAAAAGGGCGGTTATGATTATTATGGTTACCTGATCCAGAATGATGTAGTTTTATCTGCTGTGTCAATAAATCTTGATGCTGGCCAGATTGTAACCGACAAGGGTTCTTTTGTTTTTGGTGAAAAGAAATTTGAAAAGATTCAGACTCAATTTAAAAAGGCCGTAGAAAAAAATTATACTTTTAAAACTACAGAAGAGGCAAAGGAAGAATTTGCAAAAGTAAGTAATAACCCCGATACAATTTTTATTGAATATGAACGCTGGCAGGAATTTGACGGATTTTTCTACATCTACATTTCTGACGATAACTTTTCTAAATCATCAAAAATCGAAAAAGAAATAATAAATTTCATAAGAAAAAATTATCCTGAGTATGATGTTGACGTAAGGCTTTCTGTTTATTCATCTGAGACAGGTTTTACTTTTTCTGTAGAATGTGACCGTGATTTTTATGAAGTATTCAAATATTATAATAAAAGCGAGTTCAAAACCTACAGCAGGCTTGAGATGAAAGCCTATTTTAAGAAGTAAGCATTTCTTTTGTTATGTGATATACACTCGAACAGTTATGACATATTACTTCTATAGGATCCGGTCCGTTCTGTATTATGTCATCAAGTTCTGCTTTTGGAAGATGCTTTATCTGGTCTGTAAAATTTTCGATTGAGCACGGACAGTCAAATATTATGTCACGCTCAAGAACAATCTTTGGATTAAATTCCCTGAAAAGTCCGCATATTACGTCTTTAAAATTTCCGCCCTCGCTGAACCAGGTACCGATTGACGGCATTGCATTAAAAGCGTTTTCGGCTCTTGTAATAAGCTCATCCTGAGCCATGTTTGCAAAATTTATTATATCTTTTGAAACGCCTTTCTGGTTCTGTACTGCTTTTCCACCTGCAGACGGAATTGACTGTAAAAATAAACCGCCGGCTCCGATAACCATTCCTTCTTTGTCAAACTGAATGCTTGTATTAAAGGCTGTGTTAATCTGTTCTGACTGAGAATAAAAATATGCAATGTCTTTTGCAATGTTTTTATAAATAATTTCTGTAGTACTTATCTGAGGCTCTCTTGCTCCCTCGATGTAGCGCGTCACGGTAACAGTTCCGTTTCCGAGAAATGGAGTTAAATCCCAGGATTCTAAAGGTTTTTCAAGCGGGATGCTGTCGTTTAGAAGAAAGCCTCTCACATATCCTGAACTGTCTACTTCTACAGAAAAACCCCTGCATGGGCCGTCAGTTTCGTATTTTAAGACAATATGCTCTTTGCCTTTCATTGTCTGTATCATAAGGGCGGCACATAAAAGCCCCTGACCAAGAATCATTGTTTCAAGAAGTCCAAGGTTATGCTGGAGTTTCATCTGGTTTATGAGTTTAGTTCCGTTTAAAAAAGCACCACGAAATCTGCCTTCTGCCATGATAAAAACACTCATACCGTCTTTTTCGATTTTAGAAAGATGGGAAACGAGTTTAGGATCAGTTATTTCTTTAGTAATCATAAAACTAGTCCTCTTTATTCTGATTTTCCCAGTCTGTATACATTTTTGAAAGTGTCTGGGAATCTGTTTTTCCTTCAAGGGCAGATTTTAAATACGGAATGAGAACGTCCCTTTTTATGGTTTCCCACTGACGAGGGTAGGCTGCCGGTGCTTTTATCGATGAGTTTGAAGGAACTTTAGCAAGAAGACATTTATAGAAAACCGGGAAAATATGTTCATTTACAGAAATGAGTGAAGAAAAACCGCTTGCAATTCCGAATGTGTTTGTATCGAGATTCATGTCGATTTTTCTTTTCAACATCTTGCTCTGGGCTTCTTCTGTCATGAACCATGTTATGAAAGTCTGACATGCTTTTTTTGCTTTTGATTTTTTGTATATACCCATCATCATGTTGTTTTCTTCTGCAACTGACTGTCCGTTTTTAGAAAGCCAGCAGAAATCTATTTTGTCAAGCTGTTCTTCAGAAAGAGAAAGAAGTCTGTCGCTTGTTGTATATGCAAACAATGATTTTTGCTGAAGAATCTGTTTATTGTACGGTGTATAAAGATATTTAAATGAAAAGTCCTTTTCATCATTGCATGAAGTGTTTATCGAATTTGTCCAGTCGATTAAAAACTGACAGCAGTTTTCTGTAAGCGGAATATTATATTTTATCGTTCCTTTCTGAAAATTAAATTTTATTTCTTCTTCTGCAAGCACTTTGTAAAGGAAGTCCGGATTCCACTGAGGTGCAAACGCCATCTTTGTGTAAAGATTGTCTTTTGAAAGCATGTTGAATTTTTTTGAAATTTCTTTTATCTGCTCGTAAGTAATCGTATCAGAAGAATCTGTAAGTTCTGAATTATTTACATCATAAACAAGTGCGCCTATGTTAAAGTTTACAGGAATCAGATACTGTGTCTTTCCTTTTTTCCCGGCTTCAAGAAGTGAAGGGTAAAAAGACTCTCGTGCAAAGCGGTCAGAAAAAAGTCCGTTGAGCGAAGCAAAATAATGCTTTGAAATTCCTGATGTAATATAACTTGAAGCAATCAAGTCTGGCCCTGTTTTTCCTTTTGCAACAGGGAGCTCGCTTAATGCATCTTCTTTATAAACTACTGCAACTTTTACCGAGTCCTGGGAACTGTTAAAGATTTCTGCATATGAAGCAAATTCTACATTGTCAGTCCACAGAACGATTATTTCCTGTTTACCTTTTGAACAGCCTCCTGCCATAAAAATAAGCGTGGCAAGAAGACAGCTTATAAAGATATTTTTTTTCATAATTCCTCGGCAACTTTATAGATTGTTTCGTATACGTTAAGGAGTTTTTCTTTTTCTATGCTGCTGAATGCAACTCTAAGTGTTTTTTCATCGATTGCAACTGTTCCGATGCCGTATTCATTAAGAAGCTTTACGCGAAGTTCACATGCCTTTTTAGACGGAACGTAGAAGCTCATGAAATATCCTGAGTTAAACGGAAGCGGTTCAAGTTTTGAGCATGAGTGTGAATCTATGAAATCACGAACGATGCGGTAGCGCTCTTCGAGAATTTTTCTAAAGTTAAGTTTCTGTTCTTCGAGAACAGGATCTTTTATTGCCTTTACAAGAATACTCTGTCCTGGAGTAGAAGCGCATGAAACAGAAGATCTGATAATACCCATAAGTTTTTTAATGAGGGCATTGTACTGGTCCTCTGTCATTTCTGGATTTGCAAATGTAAGGAATCCGCTTCTGAATCCCCATACAAAATCTTCTTTTGTCGGACCGTCGATTTTTACTGCAAGTATATTTTTATGAAGGTCTGCTGTTTTTGCAAAAAGGGATTCTGGATTTATATCCTGTTCATAGTTTAATCCGAAATATGCGTCATCGCTTATTGCAAGAATCTTAACGCCTTTTTCTGCTTCTGTCTTTAAAATCTGACATATTTTTTCTGCTTCGTCTTTTGTAGGGCTGTAGCCGGAAGGGTTCTGCGGAAAGTTAAGCAGAACTCGTACAAATCCGGTTTCTGCTTCTTTTTTTACTGCCTTTTCAAAGCCGTCTATATTGAATTTTCCGTCTGCAAAAAGAGTAAACTGATGGAACGAAGCCCCGCGTCTTGTTTCACAGATAAGAGCGTAATTGTCCCATGAAGGATCTGCAGCCAGAAGGGCATCATTCTGGCCAAGGAAAAGGTCTGCTATATATGAAATTCCTGCTGTAAGTCCCGGAACAAGGACAGGAAGTGAAAAATTCTTAGTTTTAAGTGATGGGTTTTTCTGAATGAGTTTTTCTTTCCAGATTTCGCGCAGTTCCATGTTACCTGCAGTAGGTGCATAAGCTACAAGTTCTGCGTCTGTAAGTTCCGGAGCGTATTTCTTTATTGCTTCAAGAGTTACCGGATGTCCGTCAATTACGGTCATTCCGATGGTTCCGTTTGCTGTTTTTCCGAGTTTTTTAGCTTCGCCGCTTTGGGCTATAATTCCGTTTGGAAAAAAAATGCGTTTTCCGAGTTCTGAAAAAAGAGGTTCTGCAATTGAACCTGATAAAGCATTATTTAATTCTTGTGCTAAAGGGTTTAACATGATAAAGTTGATTATACAAAAAATGCTGAACTGTTGCAATTAGAAAACTGCAGAGTATAGAATAAATTGCAAATCTTTGGTACATTTTTCTAATAAAGTATATAAAAATTATATGGGGATTTAATTTTATGGAACGATTTAATAATATAACAGAAGAAGACTTGAACGAATGCAGAATGCTCGCAGACAAATGTCGCGAAGAAGCTGCTAAACGTCTTGTAGGGCAGACCCAGGTAGTCGACGGAATCCTGACTGCTCTTGTAGCCGGCGGTCATGTACTTCTTGAAGGTGTACCTGGACTTGCAAAGACTCTTGCTGTAAGGACATTTGCAGAACTTTCTGGACTTGATTTTAAGAGAATACAGTTTACTCCGGACCTGCTTCCTGCAGATTTAACCGGAACATTAATTTATGAACAGACCGGCGGAAAATTTAGCGTTAGAAAGGGACCTGTGTTTACGAACGTCGTGTTTGCAGATGAAATAAACAGAGCGCCTGCTAAAGTTCAGTCTGCACTTCTTGAAGCAATGGCAGAACATCAGGTTACAATCGGTGAAACATCTTACAGACTTCCTGAACCTTTTTTTGTTCTTGCAACACAGAACCCGATTGAACAGGAAGGAACATACAATCTTCCCGAAGCAGAGCTTGACCGATTCCTGATGAAAATCGTCGTTCCTTATCCGACTCCAAAAGAAGAAGCAGAAATCGTAAAGACATGCGGTTACGCAGACCAGATAAAAGTTAATCAGGTTTTTTCTGAACGTTCACTTAACAAGTGCCGTTCACTTTTAGACAAAATTGTATGTGATGATAAAATCGTTGAATACATCGTATCAATCGTAAACGTAACACGTCCGATTGAAAAATCATATGCCGAATTAAAGAGTCCTGTTAGTTTTACAAAAGCAGGTGATGACATTACTAAATACATTACTTATGGTGCATCTCCACGTGCAGGTATTGCTCTTCTTCAGTGTGCAAAAGTTAATGCACTTTTCCAGGGAAGAAGTTTTGTTCTCCCAGAAGATATTAAAGCTGTCGCACTCAATGTATTAAGACACAGACTTATTCTTTCTTACGAAGCAAGCGCGTCAGGTGTAACTGCAGATGACATCATCGCAAAGATTCTTGATTTCATGCCGCTTCCATAATATATAGAAAAAAAGATTATGGCAGAATCATTACTTGGAAGCAAAGACTCGCTTATACAGAAAGCGGCTTTGTTAAGAATAACTACAAAGACTCTAGCAAACTCACTCCAGAACGGTTCGTTTAAATCGCTGTATCACGGTCAGGGTATCGAGTTTAGCGGTGTACGTGAATACTTAAGGGGTGATGACGTTCGTCTTATCGACTGGAATGTTACTGCCCGAAGCGGAAAACCATACGTAAAGATTTTTGAAGAAGAAAGGGAACTGCAGATTTTTTTAGTAATAGACAGATCTCTTTCGATGCAGACAGGTTCAAGGGGTAAATCAAGACTCCAGACTGCAATGGAAATTTCTGCGCTGCTTACTCTTGCTGCAGAAAACAATGCAAATCCTGTCGGTGCAGTTCTTTTTGGCGGCGATATTGAGTTTGTTTGTTCTCCTAAAAGTGGACAGACTCAGACGATGATTTTATTAAGCCATTTTGACAGAAAGCCTGAAAATAAAAAGCGTGGTTCTGTTCTTGCAAATGCACTTACAGGTGCGGGAAAAGTTTTAAAGAAGCGCTCTCTTATATTTGTTATTTCTGATTTTAGAATGCGTGACTGGGAAGACCCGCTTGTTCATCTGGCAAGCCGCCATGATGTTGTGTGCGTAAGGATAGGGGACCCTTCTGACTACAGTCTTCCGGAAATGGGAGCTATTCCTTTTACGGATCCTGAAAACGGAATTAAAAAACTACTTCCTACTAATTCAAAAATGTTCCGCGCAAGCTGGCGTGAAGATGGAAGAATGAGGCAGCAGAGATGGACAGATTCCTGCTTAAAGCACGGTGGTTATCCACTTAAAATCTCTACGACTGACGATGCTTTGTCTGTACTGATTTCTTATTTTACAACGAGGGAACAGACATGAAAAAATTGATTTTGTCTTTCATCGTTTTATTTGCTGCCGTATCAGGTGTTTTTGCGCAGGATTCGGAAAATGCAAGTCAGGTCCTTCTGCCGCTTGATGTTTATGTCGGTGACCATGCAGAAATAAGATACACATTCCGCTCGGCAATCGACTTTTTCTCCGGTGAAAAGGATCTTGAAAAAAAAGATTTATTAAATCCTTTTATCGGACTTGAAGATAAATTTACTGTCGTTAAGGCAGAACTTTATAGAAATGAAATGGAATATACTGTACGCTTTGTCATTATTCCGTGGAAAGTCGGCAACATTTCATTTCCGTCTTTTGATCTTAACAGGGCGCTCGGTCTTGTAAAGGATGAACAGAATGCAGAAAATTCTGCTGACGGTCAGACGGTTTCTGAACCAGAATTTTTTGTAGCGCTTTATCCTGTTCAGATTAAATCAATTGTAGAAAAAACAAATAATCATCAGATGATGCCGCCTGTTCCACCGATTATAATTCCTGGAACGACTTATGTAATATTTTTAATTGCACTCGGAGCAATAATTTTTCTGATTCTTTTTTTCAGATTCCTTTTGAAATTTCAGACAATTAAGCAGAAATGGCTCAATTATTTAAGACGCATGGCATTTAAAAGGAACGCAGAAGATGCGCTTAAAAAAATCCGTAAGCTGTGCAGAAATACAAAGGCATCGGATATTGAATTCTGTTCAACTTTACAGAACATTACGAGAAACTATCTTGAGTTCAGATTTGATTATAAATTTACTGCAGTTTCTTCAAGCGGAATAAGACAGGCATTTGAAAAAATCTGTCTTGGTGATATTCCGTCGGGAATTGCATATTCGGTAGAAGATCTTGCCGCAATGTTTGTAAGGACAGATTATATCCGTTATGCACATGACTCGATTGACTCGCAGCTTTATCCGCCGGTTGAACATCAGGCAGCTCTTGTAAAGACAGAGAGAAAATCGCTTTCTGATATGGTTATAAAAGCAATTGACTGCTTTGAAAACAATGATATGCAGGAGGAAGAATAATGTCAGTTGATTATATGAATCCGTCAAGTTTTCTTCTTCTTCTTCTGATTGCACTTTTGTATGCACTCCGTAAGATAAGAATATTTAATAAGATTTCTTTGCCGCTTACTTTTTCTGACTGGAACGGCTGGGTATTTACATGGAACGACAAGTTTAGAAAAATTGTTTCAAATCTCTGCGAGTTTTTCTGTCTTGTTTCTTTTGTTCTTGTCGTTATTGCTTTTTCTGAACCTGTAGTTCATCATCAGGAAAAGGTTTATACGTCACGCGGAACTGATGTTCTTTTTGTTCTTGATGTAAGTTACTCGATGGCTGCAAAAGATATCAACGGAGTTTCTCGTCTTGATGCGGCAATTTCTACAATAGAAAAACTTGTAAATCAGAACAGCGGTGCGTCATATGGCCTTATTCAGATGGGACAGGAAGCCGCAGTTGTTGTCCCTGTTACGAACGATATAGAAACTTTTAAAAGCCGGCTTTCAAATCTTTCGGTCGGCATAATGGGTGACGGCTCAGCAATCGGAACCGGATTAAGTTCTGCCGTTTATCACATTAAGGATACAGTTGCAAAAAGAAAATGTATCATTCTTCTTACAGACGGCGAGAACAACGCCGGTGAGATTCATCCCGAGACTGCGGCGTCATTGGCAAAGAAAAGTGATATAACGCTTTATGTTGTCGGAATCGGTACAAAAGGCACTGTGCTTCTTGAATACAATGATCCTGTTACAGGAAAATTCTGTTCGGGATATTATGATTCATACTTTGATTCTTCAAAACTTGAACGTCTTGCACTTATGGCAGAGGGCAGGTATTACTCTGTAGAATCGCTTTCTGCAATGAGTATGGCTTTGTCTGCAATCATAAAGAGGCAGGATGTTGTTCAGAGTTATTATATAAAGACAATCGATGATTATTATTATGACAAGATTCTCCTTGTTGCAATGATATGTATTTCGATTGCCTGGCTTATAAAAAGAGTTTATTTAAAGGAGTTTATTTGACAAAATGGGTATTAGTTTTGCACGTCCACAGTTTTTATGGCTCCTTATTGCAGAGATCTTTCTCTTTGCATATCTTTTTATCAATACTAAAAAGATTTTAAAGATAGCAAGGTCGTTCATTAACAGAAAGAACAAAGACCTTGCAGTTTACACGCCGTCTCAGATTTACTTCAGGCTGTTCTTTAAGGGAATATTCAGATGTCTTGCATGGATGAGTCTTGTTTTTGCTCTTGCAGGCATTTCATGGGGAAGCGTTTCTACCCCTGTTCAGAAAAACGGGAAATCATGCGCATTTGTTTTTGACATTTCATACAGTATGACTGCAAATGATGCTCCGGATTCACTTACACGTCTTAAAGCAAGCGCAGAATACGTAAAAATGCTCATGGAATATATGGACGGTATCTCTGTTTCATGTATTCTTGCAAAGGGTGATGGTGCTATAGCGATTCCGCAGACAGAAGATTTTGCAAGCGTTTATTCGCTTTTAGATTCTCTTTCTCCTTCAATGATGAGTGCACCTGGTTCGAGCCTCGGCAAGGGAATAGAAGCCGCATTAAGGTCTTTTCCTTCAAGTTCCTCAAAATCACCTGTAATACTTTTATTTACTGATGGCGATGAGACAGATTCAGCTTTAACTCCTGCAATTAATAAAGCGATAAGACAGGGAGTATGTGTTGTAATCATAGGCTTTGGTTCTGAACGTGAAACAGAAATTACGGCAGGAGATGGAGTTACTCCTGTAAAGACAGCATTGAGGTCAGAAAAACTTAAGGCTGTGTGCAGGGATGTAAACAGCAAAAATCAGTCAGGTAAAAACTTTTCTTTTATAAAAACGGCTCATGCCAAATTTGTTGATGCATCAGAAGTGGGTTCGGCTGTTAAAGTAATTTATGAACTTAGAAATATTCCGCAGGATAAAAAACAGCTTACAACAGAAGATATTTTAAACGGTTTTTCTGGCGATGAAGAATCTGTAACAGTTTCGTACGAGATGCAGAGTGTTGACCGTCACGAGTTTTTTATAATTCTTGCAATCATTCTTTTTATCATAAGCATAATTGTTTCTGAGTTTTCGCTCAAGAATTTAAAATATATGGCAAACGCGGCAGTTATTGTATGTCTTCCGTTAATGTTTACTTCATGCGGAACAAACTTTAAAGACGCAAAGAAAATTCTTGAAAGCACATGGAACTGGTATCAGAAAGATTATAATAAGGCGATAAGCGGCTATACAGAAACGATTGATAGTGCAGAAGCAAATAACGATGAAGTTACTAAACAGTATGCGCTTTACGGTCTTAGCGTAACATATTTAATGCAGAATGAAAAAAATGCAAGTATGGAACGTCTTGAACAGATAAGTCCTGACGCACCTGTAAAAATAAAATTTGCATCTTATTACAATGCAGGAATCATTGCACAGCGCGAAGGAGATCATGAAAAGGCAATTGAACTTTTTAAATCTGCACTTCTGGTTTCGCCGGATAATATAAATGCAAAGATTAATCTTGAGCTTTCACAGACTCAGGAAAGTCAGAAAGCGAAAGAAGGTGAACAGGAAATGACGCCTTCTTCTGAAGATAAAGAAAATGTGTCGGATATAGAAAAAGCAATCTTTAACAGAATGCGGGAGAATGATCAGAACCAATGGAAAAATCACGAAGCACCAGAAAAGAACAGTTCGGTAATAGATTATTAAAAACATTCTTTACAATTTTATTTTTCTCTGCAGCTGCATGTTCTGAGGTTTTTGCAATCACTCCTCAGGAAATACGAAATCTTGTAATCAGACCGGAGGAAAATGTTTTTTTTACAAACCAGGAATTAAAATATGTTCTTGAAATCCCGGGTGTAGATCTTTCTGATGTTCAGACTCAGCTCCAGCCTATGAAAGACGGAGTAACGTGTATTTCTTCCCGTCGTCTTGATTATTTTACGAATGATGATTCTACCGGAGCAAGAATCGAGTTCTGGTTTACTTTTAGAGATACAGGTATTGGAGAAATTCCGCCTTTAATTACTAAAATTAAGGGTTACACATATTATCTTCCTTTTGAAAAAATTCAGGTTTATGAAAATCCTAAGACTATAGCCCCGCGCCTTGTAATCGAAATTAATCAGAACCAGGTGCTTTATTCACAGGCAGAAAATGCAAAAAAACAGGAATATTCGATAACTTCTGAGGTTACTAAACCGATTGATATTTTTATTTACATTCAGTATACGACTCAGATTAAACAGTTCGGATATGAGATTCCGAAAGATTCGCTTTTTGAAGAAGTAGAAAAATTTGAAATCATATCAGGTAAGAAAAAGATAAATGATTTTTCACATGAAAAAATTCCTGTTGCAAGATTTAGATGGATTCCGCTTAAAGACGGAAAGTACTATCTTCCTAACGTAAGGCTTGTTGCAACAGCATACTCGGGACGAAACCTCGAGCTTTATCTTCCTGAATGTGTCGTAAACATCACTAAGCTTTCGAATGCAGGCCAGACTGATGCAGAACAAAAAAATCTGGTGTTTGCCTATGCGCTTTCAAAACCTGTAGAGGATGAGTTTTTTAAATCTTCGGTTACTTCTTCTTTTGAGGACTATAGCAAAATCAGGGAACTTCGTACAAAAGAAAGACATTCTTTTGCCCCTGCATTTACAGTAAGAAAAGAACGTATAGCCCTCGAGCAGAGCATAGGAATTGCAGACTCTATAAATGAAACCAGTGTACCGTTGTGGAGTGCAGTCTTTATTCTTTTTATTCTGCTTGCTGCGACTTCGACACTTCTTTTTATGTGTAGAAAACGCGTTGGTTCTGTAATTGTACTTTGTTTTGCCGCAGTCTTTGCCTTTTTAAGTCTTATCAGCGGAGTTTTTGCTATGGAAAAACATGGAGTTGTAAGCGGTGGTTCGATTAGTCCAGTGCCTGAAGATTCTGCGCTTTCCAGTACAGCCGTTACTGCAGGAACCTGTGTTAAGATAAAAGAGCAGACAGAGAAATGGTATTATATTGAATACAACGAAAACGGCGGCTGGATTAAAAAAGAAAACATTCTTCTTGTAGAGTAGTTTATGGATTTTGGACAGATACTTTCACAATTCGAAAATATGCAGAAGAAAAACGGCGTAAAAAACACAATCGTCGACAAGGACAGTGGTTTTGAAAAAGAAGAAGAAAAAAGAAAATCACAGTCTTCTGTTTATATAAAGAATCTTCCGATAGACGCAAGCTTAGATCTTCACGGCCTTACGCAGGATGAAGCGTGGAATTCGATGCAGATATTTACCGAAAACTGCATACGCAAAGGCTATAAAAAAATTCTTTTCATTCATGGCAAGGGAAATCACGGTCAGGATCCGGTTTTAGGAAATCTGGTCCGTCTGTTTATCGAACAGAATCCTAAGCTCGGTAAAAGTGCACACCCTGATGCAAAGCTTGGAGGAAGCGGCGCAACATGGGTAATGATAAAACGATAGTATTTGTAAATATAAGCAGGTAAAAAAAAGGCGCAGCCGTAAGGCTGCGCCTTATATTCTTTAATCTTTATTAAAGTTTTGCAAGTTCAATCTTTTCTACACGGTAGTTATACTGGTGATCGTTGATTGAGAATGAGAATTCTTCGCCGGCTTTATGGTTAAGAAGCATATCGCCGAATGGAGACATGTAAGAAATTACATTGTTGTCTGGATCTGATTCCCATGGACCAAGGATTGTATAAACTTCTGCTGCATTTGTATCTTTGTTAAACAATGTTGCTGTTGTAGCAAATGAAATTACAGAAGTTGTTGCAGTTGTAGGATCAAATACTACTGCACGGCTAAGTTCTTCCTGGAGTTTTCTTAACTGCTTGTTAAGGTAGTTCTGGTGATCCTTTGCTGCGTGGTATTCTGCATTTTCCTTTAAGTCACCCTTGTCGCGTGCTTCTGCAATTTCTTTTGCATTAGCAGGAATCTGGTTTTTCTGGATATCATCTTCGAGGGCTTTCTTTTCTTCAAGCTTCTTAGAAGTTACGAGCATACCATGCTGAGTAACAGTCTTTTCTTCTGTTGTATGGAACTTGTAGTCAGGATACTTAGCAAGAATCTTTGAACGCAGTCCAGCTTTTTTGTTTGGTTCAATATCTGCGATATCATCAACAAGAGTATACATTTTTGTAACTGTATCTTCGTCTTTTGAGAACATGTAATCTGCGAGAGTATCGTTCTTAAAGAGAAGTTCTGTTGCAGTCTTATTGATCTTTTTGTTTTCTGTTGTGTTAACGTGGTTGTTGATTTCGAGGAATGTAAGCTCGATTATGTTAAGAAGGGCAATAAGCTGTTTTTCATAAGATACACCGCTGTTCTTGAGCCATTCTTTTTCCTGGCATTTTCCAAAGAAGTAGAGTACTGCTTCTCTGTAATCTTTTACGTTTTCAAATGCAGTCTTAACAAGAGCTTTAAGTTTGTCTGCATGTCCCTTGTCTTCGAGTGTAGTAATCATTTTTTCCTGAAGGACAGTAGGGAAAAGTTTTATGAACTGATCTGCCCAGTTAGGAAGAAGCTTGATTTTTGCAAGGAAATCTTCTTTTAATGAAGTATTCTTTGTATCTTTTAATGATTCATACATTTTGCATGGATCTTCGATGTCATCATAGATCTGAGCAAATGTGTATTTGCAAGGATATGAAAGTTCAGGGAATTTTTCGCTGATATTCTGAACAACGAGGTAAGAAGCGAGAACCTGGTCAGTAACTTTTGTGATAGTCTTAAGGAATCCTGTAAAGTAACTGTACATATCTGCAAAAAGATCATTGTCTTTTGCAGTTTCATCGCTGTTAACAAACTTCATGATTATGTCAACGCGGTTAAAGAACTGCTTCTGAGCCTTAAACTCATTTGCAAATTTTTCTTCCTGGCTTATTTCATGATCACGTACTACATACTGGTTGATGTCATTAGGATTTACACCGAAAGAAGAATCTGTTTCGAGGATTTTCTTAGCCTTTGAGTTCCAGCTTGTCCATTCACCTGGAGTAAGTACAGAAGGAACGAGCTCTGCCTTGATGCGCTTAAAGTCACAGCTGTTCGAGAAGCTTCTGATGATTGTCTTGAGAGTTCCGTCGATGTCGTTTTTAACTTCTTTAACAAGAACATCTTTTGGCATTGTTGCTTTCTTTACCCAGATATGATTGTCTGCAAGAGGAGTAAGCGAACTTACAGCCATCTTTAATGAAATTGTATGTGCGCCGTTCTTTTTTCCAAAGTAAATTTCGAGGTTGTCGTTTTCTACCTTTCTGATAACACCAACACCCCATGTTCTGTGGAATACAAAGTGTTTTACGTCAAATGCAATGTGTTTTTCGAAGTCATTGATTGCTTCAAAAACATTGCGGAAGTTCTGAGTAAGGTTTGAAGAAGAAATATATTCTTCGAGGTGGCTGTGGTTCTTGTATTTTCCTTTATAGCAGTCAACGATTTCGCGTCTTGCCCAAGGGTCTTTTGGATCGATTGAAAGGATTAACTTAAGGATGCTGATTGCTGTATCCCAGTTTTCTGCTTCATCACCGTGATCTTTGTACCATATATAAAGTTCCTGCATGAGGAGGGCAGATTTATCTTCGCTGATTGTCTTTGCAATTTTACGCTGAACGAGAAGGAAGAAGTCAATTTCCTGTGGAATCATCTGTACGAGTTTTGTCCACATTTCCTTTACAGGTCCGATATTTTTCTGTGCAATGTAGCGGAGTAAAGCTTTCTTGTAATACTCAATTGCGCTGTCGGCATTTGTCTGTTCGTAATGTTCTGCGAGAGCTTTTGCGAGTTCTGCTTCTTCAAAATCAAGCTTTACGATTTTTTCGTAGAGTTCCCAGACTTTGTCATTGTTTTCATCGTGATATGCTTTTGCAAGTGTTCTTAATGCAAACTTGTTGTTTTCATCTTCGTCGAGAACTGTTTCGCAAAGATATGTAACGATAGGTTCTTTGTGTGCTTTCTGAAAAATATCAACAAGGGTAGTAAGGTTTGAGTTATCGAGAGCTCCATCCCTTACAGAAAGGATTCCGGAAATATACAAGGCGATGATACTGTCCTTTGAATGTGTAAGGTGTTCATCACACAGTGCCTTGATTTCCTGTGTACATTGTTCATTACGTGCTTTCTCGATAAGAGTTGTAAGCTCCGTCAAATTGTTTTTTGTGTAATTGCTTATAGTTGCACGAGTCCATGTTTCTTCTTTAAGCATTTCCTGAACAGTTGTTATAAGTTCTGTAGACATAATAGCTCCTTGTTTCCCTTAAAAATGATAACTCACTCGAAATCCGTTATTTAGCATAAAGTGAATAAATAACAGGATCCAAAATTTTTATTCTCATCAGAATCTCATTGATTCTGGAAGTGTCTTCGGTATTCATTGCATAATGTTCAATGAGCCAGAAGTATAAATTGCAAAGGCGCGGAGTAAGAAGTTCCGTGTTGCATGTAGGGTCTTTCATTTCGTTCTCTGCGGCGTAAATCTCCTGCTTTAAGCGGGAAACCTCCTGAGCCTTAAGCTGTCTTTTTACCGTAAAGATTCCGAAAAGCTGTCCGTAAACCGGGATCCATGACAAAAGCGTGTTTCCCGTATATCCTTTTTCTTCTATTTTTCGCACGAGACACCAGATTAATTCTGAATCCAGATAACACAAATTGACTTTCTGTGCGTCAACGAAAAATGCTTCCCTAAAAAGAACTTTTGCCTGTCTGTCTTCGCCGCAGAGGGCATAGCAGTCTGCAAGTTCCGCAATAACCGATGAAACGCCGGGTTTAAGTTTGTTTGATTCGTTAAGGAAATTCTTTGCCGTAACGTATTCGCCAAGCTTTTTGTAGCACAAACCTATTTTTCTGGTAATTTCTGCACGCTGTTCAAAATCCTGTACGTCAAGAAGCTTTGAATAACTTTGCAGCGCAAGTGAAAAAATACCCGATCTGTAACAGTACATGACAAGTTCATCTGCCTTGTACTTCTGTTTTTCGGTAAATGATACAAACTGTTCCCATTCATGGAGGAAAATCTCGCCTCGTTCGTAGTCGTCAGTGACATCAAGCATCTGTCGTATTACATTCATCCAGTAAGAAGAACAGTTTACAGCAAACTGAATCTGTTCATTATCGAGTTCATTTACAAGAATCTCTCTGAGAATCTCATCTGCCTGTAAAAGCTCACCTTTTTTTAGAAGATGGCAACATTCTTTGAACTTTTCTTCAGTTTGTTTCTGCATACCTTAGTTTCATTATAATGTTTAGAGATTTTTAGTCAATTAGAATTCCTAATTTTTTTTAAAAAATGAGCAATTTTTATACAACATATCATATATTGTTGTCAATAGGTCTGCGGAATAAATTTTAAACAATTTCACATATTGACACTAAACGGGAAAATCGTGATAATACTACAGAATATTCAAATTTATTTAAGGAGCGCGCACCGTGCCTTGTGGTAAGAAAAGAAAGCGCCAGAAGATGGCGACACATAAGCGAAAAAAGATGCTTAGAAGAAATCGGCATAAGAGCAAGTAATTTACACTTGTAAGCATATTTGCCATCAAAGACTGCAAAAGTATCAGCTTTTAGCGGTCTTTTTTTTAAACCGAAGATTATTTCTGGAGGTCTTCTTACGATTCTATCAGGCATTAAAAGTCCAAAAGATTTACAGAGTCTCTCAAAAAAAAAGCTGCCCGAGCTTGCGTTAGAAATACGTAAAAAGATTATCGAAGTAGTCGGTAAAAATGGCGGGCATCTTGCAAGTAATCTGGGGGTAGTTGAACTTACTATAGCGCTCCACAGGGTATTTTCTAATCCTGATGATGCTATAATTTTTGATGTAAGTCATCAGTGTTATACCCACAAAATACTTACCGGCCGTTATGAAAAATTTGATTCATTAAGAAAGCATGGCGGAATTTCTGGCTTTACGAAAATGGCAGAAAGTCCGTATGATTATTTTGATAACGGTCACTCATCGACAAGTATTTCTTCGAGTTTAGGGCTTTTAACTGCAAGATCACTTTTAAGCAAAGATCCTGAATGCAGTGGAAAAGTAGTTGCGGTAATCGGCGACGGAGCACTTACAGGCGGACTTGCATTTGAAGGTTTGTGCCATGCAGGACAGCTCCAGAAAAATTTAATAGTAGTTTTAAATGATAACCAGATGTCAATCGGAAAGAACAACGGTTCTTTTTCACGATATCTTTCGCGTCTTACAATGTCGCACCAGTACCAGAAGTTTCGTCATGCAATTGATATGTTTGCAGAAAGAACTCCTGTCGTTAATAAATTTCTTCCGCAGTTTATAAGTAAATTTAAAAGAGGTTTAAAAGGTCTTTTTCTTGCAAACAATCTTTTTGTTGAACTTGGTTATGAATATGTTGGACCTCTTAACGGTCACAATATAAACGAACTTGAACTTGTATTTAATCGTGTAAAAAAATTAAAGAAACCTGTCGTAGTTCATGTCGTAACAAAAAAAGGAAAAGGATACAGTCCTGCAGAAAATGATCCGCAGACTTTTCATGGCATAGGACCATTCTGCATTTCTGACGGAAAAGTAGAAAAATTTGATGCGGTAAGTTTTACAGAAATTTTTTCTCAGAGCATAATGAAGATTGCAGAAAAAAATGAAAGGGTAGTTGCTGTTACTGCCGCAATGACAAAAGGGACAGGGCTTGATACTTTTTCGCGGCATTATTCGAAACGTTTTTTTGATGTAGGAATTGCAGAAGAACATGCAGTAACTTTTGCAGGAGGTCTTGCAAAAGGCGGACTTATTCCTGTTGTATGCATTTATTCAACATTCATACAGAGGGCAGTCGACCAGATTATTCATGATGTTTCTCTTCCTGATTTTCATGTTGTCTTTGTCCTTGACAGAAGCGGTGCAGTTCCGAATGACGGTGAAACTCATCAGGGAATCTTTGATATATGTCTTTTAAAATCAATTCCTAATGTTACGATTATGTCGCCTGCCTCTGCGTGCGAACTTGATATGATGCTTAATCATGCAATCGAAATGCAGGGTCCTGTAATTATAAGATACCCAAAGCTTACATGTCCTAACGAAATTCCGTCTTATTCTATTCCGCTTGAAAATGGAAAAGGAATTTTAATCGAGGCATCAGAATATTCTCCTTCTGATTCTGTCATGTTTGATGAAGAAACTTTAAAGAATAAGACTCTTATCGTGACGACAGGTTCGATGATAAGCGAAGCGATAATTGCTGCCCGTGCAAAGCTTAGAAAAGGGGAATATACAGACATCTATAATCTGCGCTTTATAAAACCACTTGATGAAAATTATTTTGCACGCCTTTGTGTTCACTATTCAAAAATAATTATCGTTGAAGACGGTATTAAAGTTGGTGGAATTGCAGAAGAACTTGAACGCATTCTTTACAGAAACGGTGTAACGAATGTTAAGGTTCTTGCTTTTCCTCAGAAATATATCTGCCAGGGGACAAGACAGGAAGTCTTAAGCGATGCAGGACTTTCATCTGCTCATATAGAAAATGCTTGAATTTAATTTAAAGTCAAAGACAATATCTACTCAGAAAAATTCTTTTATAGTTGGAATCGTAAATGCAAACAGAAATTCGTTCTGGAAAAAAAGCCGGGGCGGGTTTTCTCTTGCAGAAAAACTTATCGAAGACGGAGCTGATATCCTTGATATCGGAGCAGAAAGTACCCGCCCCGGCGCTTCTTATATAGAGGAAAAAGATGAACTTGCTGCTTTGGTTCCGCTTGTAAGAAAAATAAGAAAATACTATGACATACCGATTTCGATTGATACGAGAAAGAAAAACGTCATAAAAGCCTGCGTAGAAGAGGGTGCTGATATTTTAAATGATATTTCTGCCCTTGAGGACGATGAAAATATGGCTTCCTATGCCGCACAGGCAAAAATCCCCGTAATATTAATGCATAAAAGGGGAAACTCTGTTATAATGGATAAAAATACAGAGTATGAAAATGTTTTTAAGGAAGTGCATGATTATCTTATAAGCCGTGCAGAATATGCTGTTTCGTGCGGAATCGATGAAAAGAAAATCATTCTTGACCCGGGAATAGGCTTTGCAAAGGATTTTAACGGAAACCGTGAACTTATTAAGAACATAAAGAATCTCTGCAGTGAAAAATTTCCTGTTATGATGGCTCTTTCGAGAAAAAGGGTTATCGGAGAAATGACGGGACGCGACGTTAAGGATCGCCTTGCCGGAACTCTTACGGCAAATATTTTTTCTGTCTTGAACGGAGTAAAATTCTTAAGGGTTCATGATGTAAAGGAAACGGCAGACGCTTTAAATGTCTTGAAGGAATTGATGAATGTCGGCAACTGAACAGTTTTTTTTGATTTATTCTTATATCACACCAGCTCTTGATATAGCAATTATTGCCTATATTCTGTACAAGCTTTATGAGCTTTTGATGAAGACAAACGGAATCCAGATTTTAAAGGCACTTGGTCTTATCGGATTGTTCTATCTTGTTGCATTTGTCCTTCGTCTTGATACGATTCTCTGGATATTAAAGATAATTTCTCCTGGACTTATCGTATGTTTTGTAATTGTATTCCATCCTGAAATTCGAAAAATCTTCCTTAAGATCGGGCAGAAAGAATGGCTCAATTTTGGTCATCGTTCAAAGCATACTCATGTCGATGCAGTTCTTATAGCGGCAGATCAGCTTTCTAAAATGAAGCGCGGTATGCTTGCAGTTTTCGTACGCAATACAAAGATGGATGATTATATCGAAACGGGAACTCGTCTTGATGCAAATCTTTCTTCTGCGCTTCTTTATACAATTTTTAGTCATGATACTCCGCTTCATGATGCGGCATGTTTTATTCAGGGCGGGAAAATCATTGCGGCAGGATGTTTTCTTCCGCTTAGTGAACAGTATGATATTAAAAAAACTTTCGGTACAAGACACAGGGCCGCTCTTGGTCTTTCTGAACTTACCGATGCCGTCGTTCTTGTTGTTTCTGAAGAAACGGGAGCAATAAGTTTAGCTTATGATTCTAAACTTCATTACGATCTTTCGATAACAGAGTTGACAAAAACTCTCGAAGAATTGCTTGAAATAACTTCTGAATCAAGAATTATTGAGGATACAATCGATGAAAGCAGAATCAACTCTTAATAAGATAACGAAAGACTGGGGCGTAAAATGCCTTTGTATAGTAGCAGGAATTATTCTTTACATCGTAGGACAGAATGCGAGACTTGAAAAAAGAACTTTGTCTGTTCCGCTTACAACTGTTGAAGACGGTCTTCTTACAAGCGTTAATGCAATTCCTTCTCATGTTAATGTTACGATTAAATCCAAATCTCAGAATATTGCACCGATTACTCCTTCAGAAATCGAAGCAGTTCTTGATTTAAGTTATTACGTAGAAGAAGGAACTTACAATGTTCCTGTAAGTCTTTCTCTTTCTTCTGATATTATTTTGTCTGACCCTGCAGAGCTTACTGTTACTCCGGAAAAATTTGTCGTTAAACTTGAAAAGAAGACACGACGTTCTGTTCCGATTAACGTTCCGATTTCGGGAGATCCTATCCATGGGTATGAAGTTACAAGCATAAAGGTTAGTCCTGCAGAAGCAATAATTTCTGGTCCGCGCTCGATGGTAGAAAGTATTGATTCAATTTATACAGATGAAGTAGTGCTTACAGAAAGAAAAGAAAATTTTACAGAGACAAAGCATCTTCGTAACATAAGCAAGTTTATCGAAATTGTAAGTCCATATCAGGCAAGTATTGATGTATTCCTTGACGCATCTCTTGTTACAAAGACATTCAATAACTGCAGGGTTTTCTTTGGTGGTCTTGATCCTAAATTTGAAGTTGAAGAATTCCATGAAATCTCATTTACTGTTTCGGGAGCTCAGCTTGTTCTGGAAAAATTCTATCCGTCTGAATACACGGTTCAGTGTGACTGTTCTATGATTATGTCACCGGGAGAATATGAACTTCCTATCGTAATTAATATTCAGGATGCGTTTAAGATTGAGTCGCAGAGTACAGAAAAGATTAAATTTGTCGTAAAGGAAAAACCGGCCGAGCCTCCTGCTTTAGCTCCAGAAACTGACGGAGAACTTTAATGATTTTTGGAACCGGTACTGATATTGTAAAAGTCTCGCGCCTTGAAAAGTGGGTAAATGACCGCAGCATGATTGAGCGGTATTTTAATGCAAAAGAAATAAAGGAAGCAGATTATGACTCGCTTAACGAAAGACAGAAATCTGCTTTGTGCCAGCATTATGCGGCTCGTTTTGCGGCAAAAGAAGCTTTTTCAAAGGCTTTAGGCACCGGCATAACGGGATTTGATTTAAGGGATGTATATATTCAGAATGAAGAAAGCGGAAAACCGTATATAGTTCTTGAAAATTCTGCAGAAAAAGTTTTTCAAAATCTGTGCCCTGGAGCAAGGCTTTTTGTTTCTTTATCGCATGAAAAAGAATATGCTCTGGCAAATGTTATTATTGAAAACTGACGGATTTCTGATATAATTTAAGGATAAGAAGGGCGCGCTGCCGGGGGTGGCGTTTAAGGGGGATTTTATAAATGGTTTCTGGTGTAAAAAAGACTGACGAAAAGAAAAAGCCTGCAATTTCTTACTGGTCAAAAAATAAATGTCATTGTCCTGTCTGTAAAAAAGATTTTCCACGCGAAGAAATGCTCAGTGGTAACGGCCGTATGAATGCCGGAAAACTAACTGATGAGCTTCACAGACTTTATATTCCGTCTGCGCGATACGGAAAGATTTATCCCCTCATTTATGCAATAGGTGCATGTCCTAACTGTCATGCTGCTTTCTTGTGGAATGATTTTAAAGACATTGATGATGAAGCAACTCTTGAACGTATTTATGATAAGACAGAAGAAAGAAAGGCTGCGGTAAATGCAGTTTTCCCATATTATGACCTTACAAGAAACAGAAATCTTTTGGACGGAGCTGCAATGTATTATCTTGCGCTTTTGACATATGACGAAGTAGATCTTTCGTATCTTCCGACTATGAAAAGAGCAATACTTACTTTAAGACTTGCATGGCTTTGTAATGATCTTGAAGAAGAATGTCCTGGTCATAATTATAAATATGCCGCAGAAATTTTCTACAAAAAAGCAATTTTCTTTTATCAGCAGGCTGTAATTAACGAAACAAATCGTATCGAAAAAAGTTCTACGCTTGCAAACATGGGGCCTGATACAGATAAAAACTACGGCTGGGATGGAGTAATCTATCTTTGCGGACTTCTTGAACATAAATATGGTCAGAGAGATGATCAGGCTTTGAGACTTAAAAAACTTGATGAAGCAAAAATTGCAATTGCACGTATCTTTGGTCTTGGAAAATCTACTAAAGA
>CAJORB010000068.1:0-17291 GCA_905236565.1 uncultured Treponema sp.
CCAACAATGAGGACATCGCACATTTTAAAACGGTTTGCTGTTTCTATCTGAGCGACAATCGAAGAAGCGGCTTCAGGGCCCTGTACGATTGCAGGAAATATAGTAATTCCGACTGCAGGATTGCGTCGTCTTATAATCTGCATTATGTCGCGTAAGGCAGCCCCTGTCTGGCTTGTTACAACACCGACGGTTTTAGGAAAATCAGGAATTTCGCGTTTTCTTGAACTGTCAAAAAGTCCTTCTGAGGCAAGTTTTTTTTTGCGCTGCTCAAGCATTAAAAGGACATTGCCTTCGCCGGCAAGTTCCATGGAGTTTATTACGATTGAGTAAGTTCCGCGCGGCTCATAAACATCAAGGGAACCACGGCATATTACAAGCATTCCGTCTTTAGGGATAAAAGTAAGGGATGACGCCCTGAACTTAAACATTACGGCGTTTATCTGGCATTTGTCGTCTTTGAGGGAAAAATACATGTGTCCTGTAGAATGGGGCTTAAAATTGGAAATTTCGCCTTCCAGGACTATGTTTGGAAATGATTTCTGGAGCATTCCCTTAAGAACGCCGTTAATCTGTGAAACTGTATAGACTTTTTCCCCAGAACTTATTTCTTCGGGAATGATGAATTTTTCCATTTCCATAAAGTGATTTTATACAATACAATTAACTTATTCAACCGAAAAACCGATATTAGAAATGATGAAAACTCTAATTATTTTATTTGCTGCAGATAACGGCAGTTATGGCTTTAAAAACGCTTTTGAAGGAAAAAGTGCATTTTTTAAGACACTTGAATGGGCTCATAAACTTAATCTGGATTCAGATATAAATGTATTCTGCCTTGACGGCAATAAAGACAGCGTTGCATCCGGTATTTCTGATTTTAAGGCAGAATTTGACTCAAAAAACGATATATGCTTTACATCAAAATCAAGCTGGAATGCAGAAACTCTTTTTGCTTCGATGGCAGACGCCGTAAGTAAATCCGGCGCAGAATATGTCCTTTACAATTTCGCATACTGTCCGTTTTTAAATATAGAGCTTGCACAAAAATTAATTAAAACACATGAAGAATATAAAAGTGAATACAGCTTCGCAGACGGCTATCCTTACGGCGTCTGCCCTGAAATCCTTGATAAGGGTCTTGTAAATATTCTAAAGGAACTTATAAAGACAAAAGAGGATTTAAAAGATAAAAATGTCGAAAAAACAACTGTCTTTGATCTTCTTAATACAGACATAAACTCTTTTGAAATCGAAACAGAAATTTCAAACATCGACTGGCGTCTTTATCGTTTTGATTTTACATGTGACAAAAAAGAAAATTTTATTGCATGTAAAAATCTTTACGAAGCATTGAGCACAATGTCAGAAGACGATAAAAAAGATATTCAGAAAGTAATTACAAAGGCAAAAGAAAATACAAAGGTTTTAAAAACAATTCCTGCATATTTTAATATCCAGATAGAAACGGATTGTCCGTCAAAATGTACTTACTGTGCTTATTCAGTATGTAAAAAAAGCGGAATGCAGAAAATGGATTTAGAAAAATTTAGAGGTCTTGTAAAATCCATTGATGCGTTAAATCCGGATGGTGTTGTAAGTCTTTCTCTCTGGGGTGAACCTCTTTTACATCCGGATTTTTTTGATTTTGCAAAAGAAGTTTTAAAATACGAAGGTTTAAGTCTTCTTGTTGAGACAACCGGAATAAACTATAAAGACGAAAACGTTAAAAAAAATATAAGCGCATTAAAAGAAGCATGCGGTAAATTAAAACAGAAAAAAAACGGATACAGTCCTTTGATGTGGATTGTAAGCGTTGATGCAATGAGCCAGAAAGTTTACGAGGATATTCATCCTGGAATGAAACTTGATGATGCTCTTGAATCTGTTAAGTTTTTAAACTCTGTTTTTTCCGGCGATGTATACGCGCAGTTCCTTCGCTTAAAACAGAACGAAGATGAGCTTGAAAACTTTTACAGGACATTTAAAGAAAAAACATCGCTTTCGGGCGGAAACTTTATAATCCAGAAATATGATGACTTCTGTAAAAAACTTGGAGATTTTAAAAGCGCAGATCTTTCTCCAGTAGACAGACTTCCTTGCTGGCATTTACGCCGTGATATGAACATTCTTTCAAACGGTGATGTATGCGTCTGCAAAAACAAGTCATTCGAAGCTCCTTTAGGCAATGCATTTACAGAAGATCTTGAAACAATCTGGAATAAAATTGATTTGTATTTAGAAAAACATATTGCAAAAAATTACTGTGACGGTTGTGAGGCGTGTGATGAATTCTATACCTTTAATTTTTAATGAGCGCGAAATAAACCGTACTGTTCTCGGTGGAAAAAGAAATTCTACACAGGCAAAGATGGATGTTTCTGTCATTTTGTTAAACAGCGGCGGAAGTGTTTTAAGAATTCAGAATCTTGAAAATCTGCAGAACTGTGGTTTTGAAAAAATCATCTCGATGGAACCTAATAACGAGAACTATAATTTTGAAGATTTTATAAATAAATTTCCGACTGCAAAATTTATCGTACCGCAGGAAGAAGTTTCTGACGGCGACCTTATAAATATCGGTATGGCAGAAACAGACTCAAAATATGTACTTGTTTTACGCGATACTGTGCAGGTTTCAAGCTTTATACTTACTTCAAATAACGCTCAAAAGCTTATAGATAAAGACTGCTTCTGTTATGTTCCGAGAATGTCAATCGACGACAATAAAAGCCTTTCGACAAATTTCATGCCTTCGGTACATAAAGGAGTTTTTAAAGTAGATTCAACTTCGCTTGTAACAGACATGCTTTCGACTCTTTATCCCCTTGATTTTATCGGAATGTATAACCGACAGAAATTCATTCAGCTTGGGGGATTTGACTATACTATAAAGAGCCCTTACTGGCAGAGTCTTGACCTGGCTTTTCGTGCATGGCTCTGGGGCGAAGAAATCAAGATTACGACGGGATTTCAGATTTCATATCTTTCTGATGCTCCGGTCGAAGATACAACAAGCAATTTGAGTCAGTTCAGATTTTATCTTAAAAATCTCGCACCTGTTTTTAAGCTTGATCACGGAGAAATTCCTTCTACTGCAATTTTTAGAACATTAAGACGTTCTCCATGCGGTTTTATCGAAACTTTAAAGCAGTTTGATGACGCAAAAGAATGGGTTTTAAAAAATCAGTATAGATTTAAAACAGATGCTGCAGGTCTTATAAGCAACTGGGGCAATTTAAAATGAAAACCATCATCATAGTTCAGTGCCGCTTATCTTCTTCACGTTTACCTCAAAAAGCATTGTACAGACTTGATGAAACTCCAGTACTTTCGTGGGCATTGCGTTCCATGAAAAAAGTTAAGGCAGACGATTATTTTGTTGCCTGCGATTATGATTCAGAAAAAGAATTAAAGCCTCTGGCAGAAGAAAATGGTTTTAAAATCTTTGCAGGTCCTAAAGACGATGTTCTTGAACGCTTCTGCATGTTAATCGAACGCGAAAATGCTGATGTAGTTCTTCGTGCTACTGCAGATAATCCGTTTTTATTTTTTGATGCCGCACAAGAGCTTTTAGATTCTTATAAAAATGAATATTTTAAAGACACAGATTATATTACATACTCAGGACTGCCTCACGGATCCGGAATCGAAATCTTTAATGCAAAATCTTTATTAAATGCAAAAAAACTTACAGGCATTCCTTATGACCACGAACATGTAGGACCATCTCTTTACAACCATCAGGATAAATTTAAATGCCTTTTTTTAAAAAGTCCTGAAAAATATTTTTATCCATCACTTAGAACAACTATAGACACTTACGCAGACTATATCAGGGCCTGTGATACAGTTGAATATCTTGCATCAGAAAATATCGTGCCGCCTTACAAAGTATGTGATGTTGTAAATGCTTTTTCAAAGCCGAAAATTTCAAAAAAAATTCTTTATGTTCCAAGTGTTAAAAAAGGGCAGGGAACAGGACATTTTTTGCGCTGTATCCGTCTTGCAAAAAAAACAAAGGGCTGCATTTTAATAACAGATGAAAAAGAAAAGATTGATTATGAAAAAATTATTGATGCAGCAGGCGGCTTTCCAAAAGAAAAAATCATAGAAAAGATTCCGCTTAAAAATGAATATGACTTAATCGTTTTAGACAGATTTAAAATGACTAAAAACGAAGCTAAGGTTTTTTCCGGGCTTTCAAAGACTGTTGCAATTGACGAGGGTTCAAAGTTTACGGACGGCTTTGATTTTCTTTTGAATATTATTCCGTCAGAATTAAAGAAAGAACAGAATCTTGTAAATCCCTGCTTTATAGAAAAACCACACAATGTAAATGCCTCTTATCCTCTTGAAAAACAGGTAAAAAAAGTTCTTGTATGCTTTGGAGGAGAAGATAACGAAAGACTTACAGAAAAGACTTTAAAAGCGCTGTGTGATAAAAAATTAAATGAAATTTTAAAATATGATATGGATGTAACGGTTGTAACCAGCCGCGCTCAGGATATAAAAAAAATATTTTCTGATAAAGCAGGCGATTCTGGTAAAGAAATCTTTATCGTAGAGAAAATTGAAAACTTAAAAGAGCATTTGTGCGAATATGACATCGTAATTACTCATTACGGTCTTACGGCTTTTGAATGCGTCTTTTCTAATACATCTGTGCTTCTTTGTGCTCCGTCATCACTTCATAAAAGGCTTTCTCTTAAAAACGGTTTTAAATGCCTTTCTAAAAACGAAATTAATGCTTCGAATCTTGCAAAATATTTTGTATTAAAAATTCTATTAAATCCTCAGATTAATTATGAAAATACAGAAGAGCAGAGCCTTGACAGATATATTTTTAATCTTGCAGAAGCAGCTTTATATAAATGTCCTCTTTGCGGCAAAGAAAGCAGATTTAATAAAGTTGTAGAACGCACAGAACATCATACTTTCAGAAGATGTTCTGACTGTTCTATGGTTTACATTTCATATTCTGATGACAGTGAAAAAGTAAAGTACGAAAAATCTTATTTTGCAGACGAATATAAAAAGCAGTATGGAAAAACTTATCTTGAAGATTTTGAGTCGATAAAGAAAAACTGTATTTCACGAATTAAGAATATTGATTCTCTTTCTTCTTTGAGTTCAAAAAATATTCTTGATATCGGCTGTGCATATGGACCATTTTTATCTGCTGCAAAGGATTTTTCGTGGACTCCTTTTGGTGCAGACATCGCTTCTGATGCAGTTGAATATGTAAACACAAAGCTTGGAATAAAAGCAGTTACAGCATCTTTTGCAGATATCGATATTAAAAAAGAGTTTAACGTAGAAAAACTTGACGCTGTTACGATGTGGTATGTAATTGAACATATCAAGGACTTAAATTCTACTTTAAAATCTGTAAATGCTCTTTTAAATAATGGCGGAATTTTTGCTTTTTCTACACCAAATGCGTCGGGTGTTTCTTCGAAGGCAGACAAAAAAAGTTTTTACACTTTAAGCCCTAAAGATCATTACTCGCTCTGGGAAATTAAAAATACATCAAAATATCTTAAACGCTTTGGATTTAAAGTATGCAAAACCGTAAGTACGGGCATTCATCCGGAGCGTGTTCCATTTATAAAAAAACACGGCATAAAGCCGGAAAGCATAATATTTAAGATTGTTTATCATTTAATCAAGTTATTTAAAAACGGCGATACTTATGAAGTGTATTGCAGAAAAACAGGGGAAAGTTGTGATGAAAGGTAAATCAATTTTAATATTAGGTGCAGGCTTAATGCAGAAACCTGCAATAGAAAGCGCAAAATCTTTAGGACTTAAAGTATTCGTAATTGACGCAAATCCAGAAGCTTTGTGTGTTCCTCTTGCAGATGAATTTAAAAAAATAGATTTAAAGGCAAGAGAAGAAATTGCACAGTATGCTGCAGAACTTAAAGAAAAGGAAAACCTTGCTGCAATTTTTACTGCCGGAACAGATTTTTCTGCTTCGGTTTCATACGCCTCTGAAAAAACAGGGCTTTTATCTCATACTTTTGAAGCTTCCGTTAATGCAAGCGACAAGACAAAAATGCGCTCATGTTTTAAAGAAGCCGGAGTTCCTTCTCCTGAGTTTACAAAAATCCACAGAAATAAAATCTGCGAAATCCTTTCAAAAGAATTTGTTGAGAAGTTAAATTATCCTATGGTTGCAAAACCCTCTGATAATATGGGGGCGCGCGGCTGCAGGATGGTAAGAAATAAAAGCGAGTTAATCTACAGTGTCGAAGAAGCCGTAAAAAACTCGCGCACAAGCACATGTATTCTCGAAGATTATATGGAAGGCCCGGAATATTCGATTGACGCGCTTGTCTACGACGGAACAATGACGATAACGGGCTTTGCAGACCGCCATATTTTCTTTCCTCCTTATTTTATTGAGACAGGTCATACGATGCCTTCTGTCATTTCAAGAGAAAAATATCTTTCGCTTGTAAAAACTTTTGCTGACGGTGTAAATGCTTTAGGGCTTACACGCGGGGCTGCAAAGGCCGATATCAAATTTACTAAAAACGGACCTGAGGTAGGAGAAATTGCCGCGCGCCTTTCCGGTGGTTATATGTCAGGCTGGACTTTTCCTTATTCGTCTGATTTTAATCTTACGCTCGAAGCAGAAAAAATTGCGCTCGGTGAAGTTCCTTCTGAACTTGAAAAACACCGTAAGTCTCTTGATGTAAATTCAGCTTTTAAAATGTACGAAATCGTTTCTAAAAAGGTGAGTGCAGAGAGGGCATGGATTTCGATTCCGGGAAAGATTAAGAATATTTATGGAATGGAGCAGGATTACAATAGAGATGTAATTAAAAATATTTTTCCGCGTTCAGGAATAGGGGATGAAGTTAATTTTCCGAGAAACAATGTAGAAAAATGCGGCAACGTCATTTCGGTTGCAGAAGACAGAGAGACTGCAGTTTCTGCATGTGAAAATTTTATAAAAAACATTACGATTGAACTTGAAAAAGATAATCCTTTGACCGAAAATTTTCTTGAAGGAAAAAGAAGCCGTTACGAGAAGGGATTTCCTCCATGCGCATTTGACATCTCTGGCGGCGTTTTAAAGCTTTTAGAAGCTGAACTTGATAAAAAGGATGATTATATTCCTGAAGGAATGAATGTGTTGAATTATATTCCGGATGCATTAAATAAAGATGAAATACTTTCCCTTAAAGACTGGAATCATCTGACATTGAAAGAATCGCTGGAAAAGTTTAATATAATCAGGAAAGGACACAAAAAGATTGAGTACAGAAAATTCTGGCTTTATCTGATACGCGGGGGAATTCAAGGTGCGTTGTATTGTGCAGAATAAAAAAATTGTTTTTTCGCTTTTAATTATTTTTTCTCTTTTTGCAAATCTGTCTGCTCAGGTTGCAGATAAAAATCTCCTTGATGAAATAAAAAAAGAAGGAATTTCTTTTTACTGGGACTCTCTTTCTAATACAGGTATTCTCGAAAAAAACGGACAGCACGTTACATTTAAACCGGATCAGAATTTTGTTCTGCTCAACAGTTCAAAAGTTTCTTATACTGATTCACCTGTAATAACGGATGGTGTTCTTAAGGTTACAGATTCATTCTTAAATGAAATCGATGACTTTTTCGCCCAGAGTTCATCTGCGACAAATTCTAAAGTCGGTGCAATTATAATTGACCCGGGACATGGTGGAAAAGATCCGGGTGCAAGTATGGTTCATAAAATAAACGGAAAGAACGTAACTGTCCGTGAAAAAGATGTTAACCTTGCAGTAGGAAACATGCTTTCATCAATGCTTTCTAAAGCATATCCAGATAAGAGAATCATCATGACACGTTCTACTGATGTATTCCTTACACTTCAGGAAAGAACAGAAATCGCAAACTCAGTTAAGTTAAAGGACAACGAGGCCGTTCTTTATATTTCGATTCACGTAAATGCTTCGCTTGATAAAAAAGCAAAGGGTTATGAAGTATGGTATCTTACTCCAGGGTATAGAAGAACTGTCGTTGACAAAAATATAAATGATAATCCCCAGGTACGTGATATTTTAAATTCGATGATGGAAGAAGAGTATACGACAGAGAGCATCCTAATTGCAAAATATGTTCTTGACGGAATGGCTGCTCAAATCGGTTCTAAAACCCAGTCACGCGGAATCAAGGCAGAGGAGTGGTTTGTCGTAAAGAATTCTAAAATGCCGAGCGTTCTTATTGAACTTGGATTTCTTACGAATTATGCAGAAGCATGCTGTCTTAATGATAAAGCATACTTGCAAAAGGCAGCGCTCGGGATATATAATGGTATATCTGCGTTTGTTACGCATTTTGAGCTTTCACGCGGATTTACAGGATCAAAGTAATATGAGTGTATTGAAGTTAAAAAATATTGAATACGAGCAGAAAGAAGTAAAAATTTGTCTTGCCGTTATAGCCCTGTGCTTTTTTGTATCACTTCTCGGATACATCCTTTCTAAGCCTGGAAAACGCTATGACTTTATATTTGAATCTGCAGAAACAGGAAAACTCTCTATAGAACACAGATATCTTACCCACCAGCATTATCCCGAAAGTGCGGTTATGTACGCAGAAGAGCTTATGCTGGGCCCTAGAACAGAGAGGTTCAGACTGCTTTTTTCGCCTGATACAAAGATTATTTCGTGTTTTGTAAGGGAAAATGTCCTCTATATAAACATTTCCGAAGAAGCCCTTGAAATGACGGGAAGCTGCTCGGATATTAAAACTGGCATTGAGTTATTCAGGAAAAACATCCGGAATAACTTTGGCAAAATAAATTCGGTTGAGATGTACATTGACAATAAGAGCGTCTATGGCTACGGATCTGAAGACTTATAATTGTGAAAAAAAAAGTTGACAAAATCCGTTAGTTATTAGATACTATTATAAACAAAACAAGGCTACATCTAATAGTATATTAAAGGAGTTTCTAATGAAGAGAACTTTAACTTTATTGGCATCAGTATTGTTGCTTGCTGGTTCTTTATCTTTCGCAGACGAAGCAATGTTGATCGACTTTACATTACTCGATCAGGATTGTATTCAGGACGAAAATACAGGTAAGAATACACAGAACAAACGTACTGTTATGGATTTTTCTGTTGCTGCAGGTGCTACATTCACTGAAGATCAGAAAAACCTTATGAAAACATCTTTGGCATTGCCAGAATGGGAAATCGACTTGAACTCTTCTGCACGCAATGTTGTAAGTATCGCAGATTCAAAAGTAGTTGCTGCTCCAGTAAAAGACAGCGCTAAAGTACCATTTGCCGGAAAGAATGTAATGGGTGTTCGTGTAATATTCCCTACAATCGCTGCAAACGCAAATGCTAAAATTGTTCCTCCATTTGACATTCCAGCTTACGAGCCATTGGCAGATGCTGATGACAATGGTGTACGTCAGGAACCATCTGACGAACAGAAGGCAAGTGGAAAAACTCTTTTCGAAGACGGTTATGGACTTGTAAAGAACGTTGGAACTGTAAAATCTATTGCTGTTACAACAATGGGTATGAACTATCCACACGGACTTTATGTTCTCCTTAAAGACAATGACAATATCGAACGCCGCTACTTTATGGGATACCTCGCATTCGACGGTTGGAAAACACTCGTTTGGAACAACCCACAGTACATCACAGAAATCCGTCAGCGCGAAATTCGTGTATACCCAATCTATCCACGTGGACTTCCATTTGTTAAGTTCTGCGGATTCCAGGTAACACGTGATGCAGCTCACATCGGTGACAACTACATCGGATATTTCAAAGATGTAAAGATCATCTATGACAAAGCTCTTCTTACATCTGACCGTGACATTGCTGATGAAGACCTCTGGGGAATCATCACAAAGAAAGAAACAGCACGTCAGTATGCAGAAATGCAGCGCTTCGGTAACGTACAGGTTAACCGCTATCTTGAAAAAGAAAAGATGGCTACAGAAGAAAGCTTCTCTGACAGCTTAGGTGATGGTGCTTCAGCACAGAAAAACCAGGGTCAGGCTGCTAACTAATTAACTTAGTTAACTGATAAAAAAGGCGCTTCTCTGAAGCGTCTTTTTTTTCGGAGATTTAATAATGAGTAAGATTTTCTGGAGAAAGAAATAAAATGAATGCTACCATAAGGGTTCCTGGAAAACAGACGATAAGAGAGAACTACGAAAAATACAGAAAACTTTTTTCTGTGATACTTGATAATATTCAGGAAAAAATAAGCGCAGACATTTCTCTAAATCCAAAACCTGTTTATAAATCACGCATTAAATCTTTTGACAGTTATTACTCAAAGCTTCTTAGATTAAAACCTAGAGAGGCTTCTGAAAGCGATGGTCTTGTATGCCTTACAGACATGATAGGCATAAGAATCGTCTGTGCATTTCTCGAAGATATTTCGACTGTAGAAAATCAGATTAAAAAGAAATATTCTGTAAAAGAAGTTGAGCATAAGGGAAATGTTCAGAACGTAAAGGAATTCGGGTATGAATCAACCCATATCCTTATTGAAATTCCAGAAGAGTGCAAGGACCTTTCTTCGGTAGAAGATGATGAAATAAAGAAACTTGAACTGCCAGAAAATCTTGTGTGCGAAATTCAGGTTCGTACAATCCTTCAGGATGCATGGGCAGAAGTTGAACACGAACTCATTTATAAAACTGAGTTCACTCCGTTTGATGCCCCGTTAAGAAGAAAGATGGCATCGGTAAATGCCAGCCTGAATCTTGCCGACATCATATTCCAGGAAATCCGTGATTATCAGACAAAACTGCAGCGCGAAGTAGAAGAACGCCGTATGACGTTCTACGAGCAGGCAGATAATATTACGGACTCCCAGAACAAGGATTTAAATTTCAAAAAAGAAGAACACAAGGATATAAACCGCGTATCGCCTTTCGTTCATGGAACAATCGACGATATGATTCTTGCTGCAATTCATGCTCATAACAGCGGTGATATCCCCGAAGCAATCCGTATTTATACAGAAATTCTTGAAAACGAAAATGCAAATGACAGCACGGTTCTCTCTGTAATTTATAAGCACAGGGGAATGGCATACTTTGCTCAGAATGATTATGAAAAAGCGCTGTCGGATTTTAAGAAGAGCAGCGAATATGATCCTAAAAGCTTTCGCTCGATTTATTACGAAGGAATCATCTACAGCGTCATGGGGAATACAGACAAAGCCCTTGAGTGCTTTAACCGCTCGCTTGAGATTAACGAGTTCCAGTCGCATGCATTATTCAGAAGAGCGCTTGCTTATTACAACAAGAATGAATATCAGAAAGCGCTTAACGATCTTAATGCTGCAGAAAGCCTCGGATTAAATTCTGACGAGTGTAAATCTCTGCATAAAAAGCTCGTAGAAAAATTTGATATGGGTCTTTAAAATATTTGTTTTTTTGAAAAAATCGTATTGACTTAAAAGTCTATATTTGCTATATTACACTACGTCGACAAAAGTTGATGAACATGTCTCCTTCGTCTAGTGGTTAGGACATCGGGTTTTCATCCCGACAACAGCAGTTCAATTCTGCTAGGAGATGTAAGGCCTGCTAAATGCAGGCTTTTTTTTTTGCACAAAGCAGTCAGTTGACTATCGGGAAAAGGGTGGAGTTAATGGCGGACGAAGAAGAGTATAAGATAACGCAGTTACTTGATTCTGGGGAGACTGCGCGTTATATAAGCAACGGTGGTCCGCTTTCTGTGTTTTTTGAAAACTTTGAAGAAAGAAAAAGCCAGATTGAACTTTTAAAATGTATTACAGAAGCCTTTAATAAAAATCAGATTACAGCTTTTGAAGCCGGAACCGGAGTCGGAAAATCTTTTGCCTATCTTATTCCCTCGATGCTCTGGGCTTTAACCAATGAAGAAAAAGTCGTCATCTCTACAGGAACAATAAACCTCCAGCAGCAGCTTTCTGAAAAAGATATTCCGATGGCAGAAAAAATCATCGGGAAAAAAGTAAATTCAATTTTACTAAAAGGAAGACAGAATTTTATCTGCCAGCGTCGTTTAAATGATTTAAGCTCTGACAGAGATTTATTTAATACAGAGCTTGAAGTTCTTGATAAAATAGTTGAATGGGCTAAAAAAACAAAAACGGGTTCTTTAAGCGAAATAACTTTCGAAGTATCTGAAAATCTTTGGTCGCGTGTTAATTCTGAAAGTGATGCATGTATGGGACTTCGCTGTCTATTCCGCGAAAAATGCTTTGTAATGAAAATGAGGGAAGCTGCTCAGAGTGCAGACATCCTTATTGTAAATCATCATCTTCTTTTTGCAGATATCGAAGCAAGGATGAACGGCGCAGGGTATGAAGAAACTGCAGTTCTTCCTGCTTACAGGCATATTGTTTTTGACGAAGCACATGGAATCGAAAGTGCTGCAACAAGTTTCTTTAGTGAAAGTGTAAACAGGTTCAGGATTTTAAAACAGCTTAACCTTCTTTACAGGCAGCGAAAGAATTCGATTGCGGGATATTTTTTTACTCTGCAGGCTTTATCTACAGGTGATGATTATACGATGGCTGCAGGAAACGCTGTTTCTCAGATTAAGAATAATATTTTAAATCTTGAAATTGCAGCGCTTGATCTTCTTCATGACGATTACACGATGAAAATTGACAGAATGACAGCTTCTGGTTTTGCTCCCGTTATTTCGCTTCTTCTTACACTTGGAAACAGCATAATGGAATTTACAGGCATCGTAAGAAGAGTGATGGAAGATATCGATGAGGATAATCAGTCTGAAGGTGCTTACTGGGAATCGCGTGCAATTTTAAATCATCTTGAATCACTTGCAAATACATGTAAGAATTTTTCTGTCTGGGAAGAAAAGCCTGAGACTGTTTTCTGGATTGTAAAATCAAGGATAAGTGCTCAGCTTGAAAATCAGGAAAATCCGTTTTACATAACTTTTACCCAGACGCCGTTAGATATTTCTAAACTTATGAACACCGGTGTTTATGAACCGATGAGCACTGTAATAAATACATCTGCAACGCTTCAGATTCAGAACAGCTTTGATTTTTTCTTAAAGCGATGCGGAATTACATATGCAGAAAAAGAGCGCGTAAGAACAGGCTTTTTTGCTTCTCCGTTTCCTTATGAAAAAAATGTTCTGTTTGCAGTTCCTGATGATATTCCTTTTGCGCAGAACCTTGAGTTTCAGAACTCGGTAAACAAAGCCGTGGAAAGTTTAATTAAGGCAGCTGGTGGAAGAACGCTCGTGCTTTTTACTTCGTACGAATCGATGAAAGCAACTTATAATGCAACAAAAAGTGCGATATATGATTTAGGCTTTGAACTTATGAAGCAGGGCGATGATGACAGGTTCAGGCTGCTTGACAGATTTAAGAGTGATGATACGAGCGTTCTTTTTGCTACAGATTCTTTCTGGCAGGGAATTGATGTTCCGGGAAGTTCTTTGAGCCAGGTTATAATCGTTAAGCTGCCGTTTACGGTTCCTAATGATCCTGTTTTTTCTGCGCGCTGTGAACTTATAGAAAAGCGCGGTGGAAATTCTTTTGCAGAATTGAGTATTCCCGAAGCGATTATAAAATTTCGTCAGGGCTTTGGAAGACTTGTAAGGCGCTCAAGTGACAGGGGAGCAGTCGTTGTTCTTGATAAGAGGCTCTGTTCAAAACCATACGGAAAAAAATTCCTGGATAGTATTCCGCAGACTAAACGAATGTATACACACCTTGATGAAATAGTTGATGAGGTAAAGTCGCTTTTGAACGGATGAAAGACGGATGAAATGCGTTCTTGATTTTAATGCTTATACGGATTAGAATGGAGTTATCATGGTTTTTATTACGAACATTGCTACTATTGCTGCATGTGTATGTCTTCTGGCATGGCCTGCACTTTTAAATATAATTTTTTATCCGTTTTCAAGTAAGAAAATATGTGTAAAAATTTCTGACTATATCGTTCATCGTTCGGCACCACTTCTTTTTAAGGTTTTAAAAGTTTACAAGCATTTTAAACTCTCATATTCAAAAGAAAATTATGACAAACTTCCAGAGCAGTTTATCGTAATTTCAAACCATCAGAGTCTTATGGATATTCCGATTTTCATGACTTTTTTCCCGGACCGTGACGTTCGTTTTGTAGCAAAAGAAGAACTTGGCCGTCATGTTCCGCTTATTTCAGAAATGCTTAGAAGTCATGATCACTGCGTAATCCCGAGAAAAGGTGGAGCAGGAAAAGCTATGAGAACGCTTGAGGCGTTTGGTCAGCGTGTGCTTGAAAGAAATCAGATTCCGATTATTTTTCCTGAGGGAACAAGAAGTAAAGACGGTGAGCTTTTAAATTTCTATAGTGCGGGATTTAGAAAGATTTCTGATTCTTCGCATCTTCCTGTAGTTGTCTGTTGTCTTGATAACGGCTATAAAATTAATGATTTTATGCATGTTCTCGAAAATATTTCGAATATTGACTATAAAGTAAAGATTTTAAAGATTTATGATGCTCCGGAGACTAAAGAAGATCAGGTAAAGATTCTTGAAGAAAGCCGGGAACTCATGCAGAAACAGCTTGAGGCATGGCGAAGATAGGAGCAAAAAAAAGCTGTCGTTCTGACAGCCTTTTTTTAACGTTAAAAATTATTTGAAGTCCTTTGGACGTCTTTCTGTGCGATTGCATTTTGTGCACTGCGCAACATTTCTAAGTCTTCCGTTTTCAAACATAGTTTTCATAACGATTTCGCCCTGACAGTCAGGACAAATGAATTTCTGTGTTGCAACGGTTGTACGAGAGTTTTTACTGGCTCCTGCCATCTGTATAACCTCCAATCGATTGGTTATACTATATTAAAGATTATGGTAAAAATTGTCAAGGCGAATAAGCCTATTATCTTTAGAAAACGGAATTTATGTGTATTGACTACGACTCTTAGTTTTGATAATATAATACACAGTTTTTATATGGGGGTCATCCTTTGGCTAGAAATCAAACATCAGCTCAGAAAGCTTTTAAACAGAGCGAAGCAAGAAGATTACACAACAAAGCTATCAAGAGTGAATGCCATACATTTGCAAGACAGTTTGTAGAAGCTTGTCAGGCAAAAGATCAGGCTGCAGCTCAGGCTAAGTTAAAGACTCTTGTAAGCACATTAGATTCTGCACGCAGCAAGGGTGTTTTAACACGCAATGCTGTTTCTCGCAAGAAGTCTCGTATGACAAAGCTTTACAATGTGACTTTTGCAGTTGCAAAATAACTTATGATAATGCACTGTATAAGATGTAATTTCTGTTTGCATCTTATACATAGTGCCGTTATCGGCTTTTAACGGAGTATTTAAGATGGCAGATAACAAACTGACTAAAATCGATTTGGTAGAATCTGTATATCTTAATACAAAGTTGGAAAAACAGCAGATTCAGGTAATTGTTGACAATTTACTTGAACAGATTAAATTATCATTAGAAAATGGTAATACAATTGAACTTAGGGGTTTCGGAACTTTCGAAAAAAGACTTAGAAAGGGGCGCTCAAAAGCCAGAAATCCTAAGACCGGGGAGATACTTTCTGTAGAGCCGCATTATGTGGCAGTTTTCAGATCAGGGAAAGAATTAAAACAGGCTTTATGGAATCTTCCTGTAGAAAGCGATAATTCTAAATAATCAATTCACCTGGCAAAAATCAAGAGATAAATTTGAGATATTTTTTTATTGCTAAAAATGAATAAAGTGATTACAATAAATTTATCTGATTGTGGAGTACAGTTTTTTTTATGGAAAATGAAAAAAAGAATTTTACAGTTTTAGGTTCAGAAACAGAATTTGATGGTGTTTTAGAATTTACTGATGATTTAAAAATAAACGGAAGATTTAACGGTACGATTATTGCCACTGGCAATCTTGAAATAGATAAAGCTGCTATCTGCACTGTAGACAAGATGGCTGCAAATTCGATTATCATTTCTGGAAATGTAACAGGAAATATCGAGGCTGCAGAAAGAGTTGAAATGTGCAATGGAAGCAAAGTAAAAGGAAATGTTACTACTGCAAGATTAAGAATTGCAGATAACGTTGACTTTGAAGGACAGGTTACGATGCTTGAAAAAGAGCCTGATGTAGACTTATTTTCTGTAGCATCTGACGAATTTAAACAGTCTTTGATATTAAAATCAGATACTGAAAACTAATTTTTTTTAAGCTACTTAATGTGGGAGTTTTGTAGTTGTTCAGCTTGAATTTAAAAATCTAATCGTTGTTTTTTTTAATCATGTTATTTTTTTATTCCTAATCAATATATGGGAGAATTTTTATGGCAGCATTTAAACGCCGTAGTACAAAGAAAGCCGAAGACGAAATTTTGGCTAATGAATCAGAAGCAGAGGCTTCTGTAGAAACAGCAGGCGCAGAAGAAGCACAGGCTTCAGAAACAGATTCTGGTGACACAGACCAGACAGCAGACACAGATGACGCAGCACCAAAGAAAAGAAGGGCTGTAGTTAAAAAATCCGCCGATCAGGGAAATTTTAAGGCTGGTGCTTCTGGTGGAAGATCATTTACTCCAAAGAAAAGTTTTTCAAGAAATATTCCGCAGGAAGTTTCTAATACAGAAACTCATCTTCCAGAAAACATGCAGGACTCAGGTACACAGCCTCGCCTGGAAATCAATGAACTTACAAAGAAGGGTATGCAGGAGCTTCGTGAACTTGCAATCCAGTACGGATTTACAGCAGACGATCTTGCTCCGATGAAAAAGCAGGATTTGATTTTCGTAATCCTTAAGGCACATACAGAGCACGGAGGAATTATTTTTGCTTCTGGTGCTCTTGAAATCCTTCCTGACGGTTACGGATTCCTTCGTTCACCGCAGAACTCTTATCTTCCTGGCCCTGATGATATTTACATAAGTCCAAGCCAGATAAGACTTTTTAACCTTAAGACAGGTGATACAGTTTACGGACAGACACGTTCTCCAAAAGAAGGAGAAAAGTTCTTTGCACTTCTTCGCATCGAAACTGTAAACTTTGATGAACCACGTGTTGCACAGACACGCGTTCCATTTGAAAACCTTACTCCGCTTTATCCGGATGAAAAATTAAAACTTGAAACTGTATCTACAGAAGTTTCTACACGTATTGTTGACCTCTTTGCTCCTATAGGAAAAGGTCAGCGTCTTTTGATTGTAGCTCCTCCAAAGGCTGGTAAAACAATCCTCATGCAGAAAATTGCAAACGCAATTACTACAAACAATCCTGAAGTTTACCTCATCGTTCTTTTGATCGATGAACGTCCTGAGGATGTTACAGTAATGG
>CAJORB010000069.1:0-24669 GCA_905236565.1 uncultured Treponema sp.
CAGATGCAGAAGCTAAAGGTGTTAAGATTGTTCTTCCTGTAGACCATGTTGCTGCAGACAAGTTCGATGCTAACGCTACTCCGGTTGCAGTTGATGGAGTTGATATTCCAGATAACCTTATGGCAATGGATGTTGGTCCTAAGACAATTGAACTTTACAAAGAAGTTCTTTCTACAGCTAAATCTGTTGTATGGAACGGACCTGTAGGTGTATTTGAATTTGATGCATTTGCAAAGGGAACTGCTACTGTTGCACAGCTTGTTGCTGATGCTACTGGTCGCGGTGCTATGACTGTAGTTGGTGGTGGTGATTCAGTTGCTGCTGTTAACAAGTTCAACCTTGCAGACAAGATGAGCCACGTATCTACTGGTGGTGGTGCATCATTGGAGTTTTTAGAGGGTAAAACATTACCAGGAATTGCAATCCTTGCAACAAAATAAAGCGAGTTTTACGAAGTAAAACTCGGGAAGGTCGCGCAAGCGACCGGCAGTTTTATGCTGTTTATATAAACCGTCCGTTTAATTACGGGCGGTTTTTTTTAGCATATATATTTCTGATGCGAATATCTTACGTTAGCCTGCTGTACATTTGCATATCGCAATGTTGTGTCGATTTTTGTGTGACCAAGTAAAACCTGTACCTGTTCTATTGGCATGCCCTTGTCTATGGCCCGGGTTGCCATGGTTCGTCTAAAACGGTGCGGATGGACATTTTGAATTTCTGTTTTTAACCCCATATCCCTTATAAGTTTTTCTATTGAATTGATTTTCAGTCGGCCATAGGTGCCATTTTTCCTGATTTTTCGTTCTGTAACAAAAAGTGCGTTATTTTTATCTTTTCTGGATTTAAGGTAATTTTCTAGTTCAATCTTAGTGCGTACATCAAAATAGATTTCCCGCTGCTTTGAGCCTTTACCGAAAACAATACAGGTTCTTGTGTTTAGATTAATTGAAGAGCGGTTAAGCCTTACGAGTTCACTTACGCGGATACCTGAAGAAAGAAGAAAATCTACTATGGCAAGATTGCGATTATTTTCTGAAGCTGCTTTCCGTAAGTTTTCTATTTGCTCTTCTGAAAATGCTGGTTTAATTATAACAGGAGATTTAATCCTGTGTATTCGTTTCATAGGACTTTTTATGATGAAATCTTCATCTTCAAGCCATTTGTAAAAACTGGACAGTATTCTTCTAATCGTATCAAGCGTTACATTTGAACAGCCATTTATTTTCTGATAATTTAGAAGATACTCCCTTATTTGTGCTGTTGTGACTGAACAAACATCCGAATTTATGTTTTTTTCAAAAAAAGTTAGTGTTCTAAAATAATATTCTTCTGTACGTTTTGAACAGCCTTCGATTTTCTTTGAATCAATAAACTGCTTAATAAGGTTTTTTCTGTTTCTTAAAGAACACGTAATTTTATTTTTGTCCTCAAAGACTTCGATTAAAACTGCTTCCAGTTTATTTAATTGTGATGTATTTAACACATCAGTCATTTTTAATTTAACTTCGTTAATAATTTCTGTATTCATAACAGCCTCCTGATGTTTTTTATCGGCATATACAGAAATTTTAAAAAGTTAATCAAGTCAATTACTATTTGCAGGAGGAATATGTTTCACTATACAAAACAGTTTTGTATAGTAGCATATTAGTTATTCAGTTGTCTTTAATTCCCGAATATGATTTTCTCATCATCTCATTAAATAAATCAACCAGAGGTTTAAAATTATCATTTACATGCATATGATGATTAGCGTAAAAATAAGTTTTATTATATATTTTTTTTATCACATAATATGAAGTACCATCTAAAACTATATTGCTATCAATTATTATTGTATCGCTTGGTCTACTTTTTAATTTCTTTTTCACATTTTTATCCTGGATTATTGATTGTATCTCAAATCCATTATCATCCCACATTTTAAACCATACAGCATCTTTTGTATTAAAAATTGCAGCCACTTCAAGTATCCCATTGTCAATTGAACTTCTAATCAACACAGAACAGTAATCTGATTCTTTTATCAACTCATTTAACTGGCATTCAATATTGTTAAAAAATTCTTTATTGACAGAAGAATAAAAAGGATTAAAACATGGAGCCGCTATTTTTTCAAATTCAAGATAAAAAGAATCTTGAATTCCCTTGAATGAAAAAATCATATTATACTCATTCTTACAGCTAAGAAATATAAAACATGCTATTATTGGGTAAATTAATTTATTCTTAAAGTTTTTCATATTATTCCCCTTCTGGTTTCTCTTTAGGTTTATAAAAATAATTACTCCTAGGGGTTAATCTATGTTCCTTTCGAATTAAATTTTCCCATTTAAGCGAATTTTCTTCTCTCGAAGGAGTAGTTCCGGGAATATATACAGGTTTCTCATAAGTCTGCGTGCCATTATTTATTGCCTCACTATGACCACATTCATGAGCAAGTCCTACAAACGGAGGCCTAACATTTGAGCCATTATCATTTTTACCGCCAAATACATTATCTGGATCAAAATTTATCACTGTATTCATAGGACCACCTATTTTTCCATCTACAGTAGTATAATCACCAATTAATTCCCCATTGCTTAAAGCTATTTTAGTATCATAACATCTGACACTATTTCCATAAGGACCAGATGTTAAATCGATTTGTCTACTATCTCCAATCCAAATTGTATTTGATTTTTCAGAATCAATTAATGTTGAAAGCAATTTATAACCTTGTGTGTCTTTACTGCTAGTAGATAATGTTACTTCTCCTGTATCAAAATTAATCCTTGCACCAGGACACAGTTTTGTAAGTTCTCTTTGTACTTTAGCCATATATTCTTTCGTACCGCTTACAAATAATTTTCTTCCATCCGGATCTGTATACTTAACAGGATTGTTCGCAGCATATGCATACAAATTGTTATTGATGTGATTAAGCCCAAATCGAAATTTGAGTAAATTCAGTTGGGATTTTTCCTCTGCAACATTCATGAGGTAATTATATACAGGTTTAAAAAAAAAGCAATTTTTTTATTTTATGTTTATAAAAATGAAATAAAGATAAAAATCAAAATAGTAAAATAGTATTATAAAAATTTATAAATAAGACAATATCGCACATAAAATAGTGTAATAGTAACTTTTAATATTACTCGATGTGAATATTATTATATTTTCAAGGTTTAATTGTATTTTTATATTTACAAATATACTTTTAGGATATCAAAATTATATCTTGACAACTGAAAAATCGTGAGTTATAAAAATATTAAGAGAGTTTATAAAAAAAGTACGGGCTAATCTTAACACATTCAAGTGTTACCGTTTTTGTTTTCTTAATTTTTTTTAATAGTTTTGATTGCACTGATTTTAATCTGTGTGATTGCTGTATTTATTTTAAATACGGTACTGGTAAAGGAAATTTCAAAAAGTGTTAAAAATTTTAATTTGCCTTTTATACCTGATAATTGTCTCCTTTTGTGATGTTCGCATCGGAAAAATTCCTAATTTTCTGACATTTGGTTTTTTCATTGCGATATTAGTATATGATATATTTACGGTTCCTTCAAAAATACCGGAACATTTACTTTCAGCATTCTTCTTTTTTATTCTATTCTTTGTAACTTGGCGAATTACAAAAGGTCTTGGAATGGGAGATGTAAAGCTTGCTTCTGTTCTTGGATATTGTTCAGGATTTTTCATGACAACACTTGTTTTTGTCTTTGCGTCTTTTACAGGAATTATTTTTTTTCTTGCTGTTAATATATTCAGAAAAAAAATCAGAAAAGTTCCGTTTGCACCTTTTGTTACGGCGGGGTATATGATGTCAGAGCTGATCTGCAGGAGGATTTTATGAAAAAGCGTTCTGCAGGATTTATTAAAAGTATTCTCTTCCTCCTTTTATTATTACCGGTTTCTGCCCAGGAATCGGATTCATCCATTTATATGGATTTTAGAAATCAGAAAATCTCGGATATCATTTATTCTGTTGCAGAAGTATGCAACCAGTCTGTAATTATTGATGAGACAGTTGCCGGTAATGCTACGTTCCGCTTCGAAGATAAAGATTTTGAAAGTGCATTAAACCGTTTTGCTAAACACTGCCAGCTTTATGTAGAAAAGAATGATGGGGTTTATACTGTAACCAAAGTCAAGATAAGCAGCAGTAATGGAAAACTTTCGATTAATACAGAAAATGTCCAGGTAGAACCTTTTATAAATATGCTTTCACGTTATACCAACAGGACAATTCTTTTTGATAATCTTCCAAATGCTTCAGTAACTATAAGAGTTACAGATGCAACTCTTGAAGATGTATTAAATCTTACGATAGTAAAACTTCCCGGGTTTGGACTTGAACGTATTGCAGACGGTTTTTACATAACTAAAAGTGCAGGTACAATAAATAAACGCAACATAGATATATTTACTATGTCAGAAGTGAACGGAAAGTTTTCGTGCAATATACAGAAAGCAGGTTTTATAAATGTTATAGAAACTCTGTTTAAAAAGGGTGGTCGGGAATTCTCTATGCTTTCAAGACCAAATGTAACTCTGGAAAACATGGTCTATACTGATAAAAACTTTGAAGAACTTCTTTCTCTTATCTTAAATCAGTGTAACTGCGATTTTTCTGTAAGTGGCGATATTTATTATATTTATGAAATTCAGAAAAAAGATGTTATTAAAAAATATAAAGAAACAAAAATTGTAAAGGTTAAAAATATAAGTATAGAAACTCTTATTACGCTTCTTCCTAATGAACTTAATGCTCAGGGATTTATAAAACAGGATAAAAGCACAAACTCAATAATTCTTACGGGAAGTGCTTCAGAAATTAACCCTATAGAAGATTTTATACAAAAAGTTGATGTGCCGCTTGATGACAGGAGTTACAGAAGTTTCTTCTTTGAGAATATTGCTGCAAAAGATGCGGTTAACCTTATACCAAAATCGCTTTTACTGTCAGAGATTATCATGCTTCCATCAGATAATGGTTTTGTAACTCAAGTTACAGAAGAAAGCGAAGTAAGGCTTTCTGAGTTTATTAACATAATTGACAGTCAGAAAAGAAATAAAGCTGTCAGATTAAAATACATAAAGAGTGATGAGCTTATTAAATCGCTTCCTCCTTCTGTGAGTAAAGAAAGTCTTACAGAGACGAATGAACCTACTTTAGTGTTCTTTAACGGTACTGAAAAGCAGTATGAGAAATTCATGGAAGACCTTAAAGAAATTGACAGACCGAGACAGCAGATTAAGTATCAGCTTTTAGTTATACAGAGACAGAAGTCAGAAGGTTTAAACTGGGGAGCATCCCTTAATGTCGGAAGTACTACAGCAGATTCTGGTTATTCATGGAGCGGGGCTGTTTCTAATATTTTTAACATAAACTTTGATATTATTTCTCAGTTTGGAGTACAGTTTGCAGGAAGTCTTAATGCAGAACTGTCAGAAGGAAAGTCCAGAGTTCTTGCAGATACAACAATCAATGGAATAAGCGGAGAGTCTTTGAGTTTTTCTAACACAAATACATCCAGATACCGTGACATTATTGTTGATACAAAAGGTGATTTATATACAAGTACTACAAGAGAAATTTCAAGCGGTCTTACTCTTTCTATCAATGGATGGGTAAGTGGTGATGGAATGGTAACCGTTAAAGTTGATGCCCAGGTTTCAAAGCAGGGAAATTCTGATACGTCTTCATCAAGCGGTAAACCTACCGACACAACACCACCGCCTTCTACTACAGAAAAGAAAGTTAGTACCAATGTCAGGACAAAAAGCGGGGAACCGGTCGTTATTGGCGGACTTTTCCAGCAGGAAGAAGAAATCTCTGAAAAGAAAGTACCTGTACTTGGAAAAATACCTCTGTTAGGTTTTCTGTTTAAGAAAAAAGTTGTATCGATGGTAGAAACAGAATTTGTCATTTATCTTGTTCCGTTTGTTGAAAAAAATTCAACCGAAGTTTTGAGTGAAGAAGAAAATTTAAATCGTCTCATAAATAAATATGGTGGAGAAACAGAGTGAGAAAAAATAAAAATACTTCATTTAACATTCTTGATTTCTCTGATTATAAATCTGTCCAAGGACAGTATACGAAACAGTTTATAAAGAATTCTCGCTGTGTAAAACTGGATGAATCTGAAAACGATGTGACTGTAGCTTTGTCAGAAACAGCATCTGACTGCGTGCCAGTTCTGCAGCATGCTCATAACGGTAAAGAAGTAAAAACGATAGCAGTAAAGGATTCTGATTTTGCTGAATTTATTGGAAAGTTTGTTGATGACGACACAGTGCATGTGCTTGACGGTGGGCAGAAGAGCACAGAATACAGGCTTGAAGATATAAACAGTGATTCTCCTGTTGTAAACATAATAAATGCAATCTGTCTTGAAGCTATACGACGTGGCGCAAGTGATATCCATATTCAGGGTACCAAGGATATGGTTGATGTACGTTTAAGAATTGATGGAGTTTTACAGAGTGTCCGCAAGCTCGAGAAACATATTTTTGAAAGTCTTGTTAGTCGTGTGAAAATTATGTCCGGCTTGAATGTTATGGAAAACCGACTCTGTCAGGATGGAAGAATGAGTGTTCAGGTACAGGATAAGAAGCTTGATTTTCGAGTATCTGTTGTACCATCTGTTGCAGGACAGGATATTGTTCTTCGTCTTTTTAATGCAGAAGATGAACAGTTAAGTCTTGAAGAATTGGGATTTTCTAAAGAAAACTTAAAGACACTTTGCAATGCACTTAAAAATCCATATGGAATGATTCTCGCAACAGGCCCAACTGGAAGTGGAAAGACTACAACACTTCATGCACTTCTTAAAAAAATGGACAGAGATCATTTAAAGATTGTAACAATAGAAGATCCTGTAGAAAAAGTTATTGATGGAGTTGAGCAGATACAGGTAAATGATGAAATAAACTTATCATTTGAAACTGTTCTCCGTCATGTTCTTCGTCATGATCCTGATGTAATTATGGTTGGCGAAATACGTGACAGAGAAACTGCAGAACTTGCAGTAAGGTCAGCTCTTACCGGACATTTAATTCTATCTACAATCCACACAAATGACAGTGTAGGGGCTGTTTCGAGACTCAAAAATCTCGGAATAGAAAACTACCTTATTGCAGGCACTTTGAGAACTGTTCTTGCGCAGCGTCTCGTAAGAAAGGTTTGTAAAGACTGTAAGGGGGACGGATGTACTGTATGCGGTTTTACGGGATTTAAAGGACGCACTGCTGTAAGTGAAGTTTTTAATGTTGATGAAACAGTTTCGGCCATGATTGAAAAAGATAAAAGTGATGCAGAAATCAGAAATTATATAAAGACCAGAGGTTTTAAAACATTAAAAGAAGATGCACGTTTGATAGCAAAAACTGGCGTATCAACCCGACAGGAAATGATGAGGGAGGGACTATTATGAAAACAGATGTCCTTCTTTTTACTCAGGTGATGCATTCACTTCTTTCTTCTTATCTGTCATTACAGAATGCTTTGACTGTTTGTAAAGAAATTCTTACCGGTCAAAAAGAAAAGGCTTTTGTTGAAAATGTCTTAAAAACTGTTAATGAAGGTAAAAAGTTTTCTCATGCGCTTGCTGAATATAAAAAAGATTTTTCTCCTTTATATATTTCACTTATTTCAATTGGAGAAGAAAGTGGTACTCTTGCGCAGGTTTTTGGACACCTGAGTATTTATCTTAAGGCAAAAAAGAATATGCGTAGAAAAATAATACAGGCTCTGCTTTATCCTGTTCTTGTATTGTTTACAGCAGTTGCTGTTGTAATTATTTTAACAGTATTTGTAATGCCACGACTCGAAGGTATATTTGAAGCTTTTGAAGTTTCATCTTCTGATATGGCAGGTCAGATATTAAAGATAAAATCAAGATTTATTCTGACGGTAATCATTATGTCATTATTTGTTCTGTTTTTTATTATAAGTGCCACATTGCGAAAAGTAAATGAAAAGGCAGCTTATTTAATAGACAGTGTTCTTCTTAAAATACCTGTTGTCAATAATCTTGTATTAACAATGCAGATGAATGATTTTTCTTTTGCAATGAAACTTCTGTCTGATTCACACTATCCACTTGTTCGCTCTCTTTTAGAGGCAGAACATGTTCTCGATAACAGAAAAATGAAAAAAGCTGTTTCTGGAGCTTGTAAAAGCATAATGGATGGTCAGAAAGTAGGAGAAGCGTTTGAAAGGGAAATGCTGTTTCCAAAATATTTTACAGTATGGGTAAAGATTGCAGAAGAAAACGGTAATACATCTGAAGCTTTTGGAGAAATTTCTGATTATTATCAAAATGAAAATGAAAACATTCTTGAATCTGTTACTCAGGCAGCTGAACCGGTATTTATAATTATTACTGGAGCAATAATTATTTCTATCATCTTACAGTTTGTAATTCCTGTATTTAATCTTCTGGGGGCATTATGAAAGAAACTAAAAAAAATGTATCGGAAATCATACATAATGAAGAAGGGTGGACCTTTATGGAAACCCTCGTCGTCATTGCTATAATTCTTATTCTCACAGCTACAGTAGGCTTTATGGCTATAAACAGCCTTGAAAAATCAAGAGCCGCTGCGGCCAGATCACAGATAGAGAGCTTTTCTACTGCAGTCGAAGCATACTATATAGACTGTGGAAACTTTCCAACGACAGAACAGGGGCTTGGTGCTTTAAGAAAAAAGCCCGAGACTTCTCCAACGTCTGATAACTGGAGTGGCCCTTATATTTATAAAGATGCACCTAAAGATCCTTGGGGAAATGAATATGAATATATGAGTCCCGCTCCCGACGGTTCTCCATATGGGATAAGAAGCTTTGGCGCTGATGGAATAGAAGGTGGAGATGATAAAAACGCTGATATCAAAAGCTGGGAGTAAATAGTGCTTAAGGAAATATTTGTAATTGCAGCATTCATTTGTATTCTTTCGGGAATTATATCAGGTGTTGTTGCAGTACAGAAAACAGCTGCAAGACAGATGAATATTGCAGAAAAGATTATAGAGAGTGCAAATGAAGTTGACTGAACTGATAATTGCATTAGCAGTTTTTCTCATTGCATGTACTGCGTTTAGTTCCAGTCTTATAAATGTAAGACGGGGTGTCGGACGCTCAGAAGATTATTCTAATAGAGCACTTGCATTGCTTGATGCTGATGCCTCAATTAGAAGGGAGATAAAAAAAATAAAGGTTCCGTATTGGAAGAATTTTGAAAAGGAATTTGAAAAAGAAAAAACTGTGCTTGAAGAGCATCTTAAAGTATTGGGTAATGAAAAAGGTTTTGAAATAAACGGCATTGATTGTGTTTATGACAGAAGCCATAAATCAGAAGGCGTAAAGGTAAACTGGAAGATTTATGGAAAAGAATATGAATGCCGTGAGTTTATAAAACAGAGGATTGTTGATGGAGAATAAGGAAAGCGGCTTTTCGACTGCATTTGCTTTAACAGTAGTATTTTCTCTTTGTCTTATGACACTGTCATTTTCAATGACGGTAGTTTCAAATGAAAAGAAAATAAATTCATATAAAAAAGCAGCAGAAGCAAAAAAGGAAACCGATTTAATATTATTTAACATCGAAAAATCATTACAGGAGTTAAAGGATTATGACTCGGATGCAGATATATATCAGATATCATCTATTATATCTGGTGCTTGCAGTTATGATTATACGGTAAAAGATGTGTCTACAGGTATAAATAAAAACTTTACATCTGATGAAATTCTTGAAGAAGATCATATACGCAGTTATATACTTTCTGATGAAGAGGATGTATTAACAGAATACGGATGGATTAATCCTAAAATTGCAGGTAACCTGGTCCTTGCTGGCTGTATAAAAGAATTTGAGAATAAGAACATTTTTCCTCTTGTAAATAATCTTCCTCCATTAAACATAAATTTCATGAGCAGTGGTTTTATTAAGACAGTTCTTGAGTATTATAAAATAAAAAACTCAGATGAAAAATCATATCTCATAGGGGAAAAACTTAATTCAGATATTACAGTAAAAGAAATTGCAGAAATTTTCGAAGTTTCTGAAAATCATCCTATATTTGATCTTATAGGATTTAAAACATTATTCTGGAAAGTTAGTTTCGAAACTGACAGATGCAGTTGCGATGCTGTTTTTGCTGCTGTTCCGCAGAAAGAAAATCAGAAGAAAATTGAAAAATACATTCTTTTAGAAAAAAACATATCTTATAAAGGGGGCAGTATATGAAAGAACAGTTAAAACTTAAAGACTGCCCGAAATTTACACTTATTTTAAGATCTCATACGTTAAAAAACAGACTTATTGAGGCAAAGAAACAGCTTCTTAACGTATATCCTTATGAAGTTTCAGAACATAATCTTCTTATTGTAAAAACAGACAGCAGGGGAAAATATGATGTTTATATATCAAAAGAAGAAATAAAATATGATAAGGATATCAAAAAAACTGGTTTAATTGTTATATCTTGTATTATTGCAGCTTTTGTATTTGCTTTATTTTTTCATAATGTTGCTGTTAGAAACAGAAAAGAGATGATTAATCAGAAGGAGCTTGAAAAACAAAAACTGGAACAGGAACGCCTTGTCAAAGAAAAAGAAGTAAAACTTGAAAAAGTAAAGAAGGAATATATTGAATTAAAAGAATCAGAATATGAAAAAATTTACCCATATATTGAACGTATATATTCTGCAATGACAGATAAAACTACTGTAGAAAATATTTCAATAGACAGAAATATTTTTACTGTTGAAGTTACTGCAAAAGATTCACTAGCCGTATTGTCCAACTTTGAACAGAACAGCGCATTCAGTTCGATAAAGATGAACAGAACAAATGTAAAAGATGGAAAGGAAACTGTTACATATACTGGAGAATTTTCAAGATACATTAAGGAGTCTGACGATGATAAGACTCTTGATGAAAAAATAGATTTTTATACTAAACAGATAAGCATAAGCAATGAACGAAAGCAGAAACAACGGGAAAATCAGTTGTCTGATTATATCAAGCAGGTACGTGAAATACTTCATAAAAATGATTGTCATGAGCAGTATATTCAGCTTAGGGGTAAAGAAAAGCACGCAGAAGTAGAATTTTTTATCCTTTCGACAAGCCGAAATATGCTAAATTTTATAAAAGAAATACAACTGGAGGACACTAACCTTAAAGACATTAAAAGCTTTCATCTTAATAACAGTGTTCTAAGGAACAATGTACAGACAACAGTCTGTTTTGATACAGGAATTGAGTTTAAGCAGGATAATGAACAGCTTTCAGAATTAGCTGATATAAAAATCAGCACTTCTGATATAGACAGAATCTTTTATAAAGCTTCTTCTCCAAAAACAACGGTAAAAAACTATCCAGTAACTGCTGTTCGTCCTCAAAGAACTGTAAAGGCTCAGGCTCCTATAAAAAATAAAAAACTTACATATGTAGGGCTTACAAAATCAAACGGTCAGTCAATTGTCCTTGTTAAAGATGAAGAAATGGGAAGTATTTATAAGCTTTTACTTTCAGATGTGGAAATAAATGGGGACTGCTGTATTGTGACTCAGAGCGGATATAAAGCAAAAATACGTGGAGATTATTACGAGGTAAAAAAATGAAGTTAAAAAGTGTAAGTTTACTTGTTTTATTTACATCATTTCTTCTGACTATCTTTTCATGTGCATCTACGCCGGAAAAGAAAATAGATTCAGCATATGTAATGGTTTATGACTATGAAAACAGTGGAGTAATGAATGCATCTGTATATATTGACGGAAAAATTGCCGGTCATACTGATATATATGGAAGGTTGATGTTTCCATGTGATAAAGAAAAAGAAGTTTTAATAAGGGCTGAAAAACCTGGATATGAAACTGTAGAAACTAAAACTGCTGTTAAGAGTGGCATTGTAATCTATTTTAAGATGGGAAGCGGTTCTTATTATGCATCAAAAGCAGAAAAACTTTTTGACGAGCATGATAATGTTAATGCACTTAAAATGATTGACAAAGCATTGGAAATAGAGGAGAGAAAAGATTGGCGGTATTTACAGGAAATAATTGTTAAGGGAAAGTAATAAAGATGAATAAAAAAGTAATCGGGATGGTTGTTCTGATTATTTTAATGCTGCTTTCTAATTCGTTTCTTATTCTAAGGATTACAGCGTTAAAAAAATCAGTAAACAGTCTTGAAGAAAAAACAGAAAAGTTTGAAAAGAGTCTCATTGAGTTTCAGGAAAAACAAGAAATACAGATTTCTAAAATTAATGACGGTATTAATTCTGTTTTAGACAGACAGGAAGAAAATAAAACCGAAATTAAGGCTGACCTTGTAAAGATTAACAGAAAATCTGATGCACAGTTTTCTAAAACTGTAGGAATGAGCAAGACATATGATGCAATTCTTGAGGAACAGAAAAAAAAGACAATCGATACTGCCGAAAAAGACAGGGGATTTATAGATGCAAAGGTAAAAGCATATAACCTTTATAAAAAAGGAAATTTTGCAGAATCGTATAGTGAGTATAAAAGACTTGTTGAGTTAGATGCAGAAGATATGGAATGCAGAAGTTATAAACTTAAGAGTCTTTACTATATGAATAAAGCAGATTCTTCAAATCATACAGAGATATTAGAAGATATAAAGATATTAAAACTTAATGCAAAAACGGATGATGAATGTCTTGAAATTGAAAAAGCTATCTTAACTGAAAAGGAGGGATTTAATGAATAAACGATTAAGCATAGTATTATTTATTTTCTGTCTCCTTTATGAGGCTTTCGCTACAGAGATAAAGACAGCGCCTCTTGCAGTTTATGATGGTAATGGAAATAAAACGACAGCCCCATTTAGTCCTTCAAAGGCTATAAATGCAGAGCTTGAAAAACATTGGTTTGAAGGTCTTGTTAGTTTTGCAAATATTGCTGAAACCAAATATGGTATTCCAGTTACTATAATAGATGCAAATAAAATATGTGTTTCAGAAAAAAGTGATTATTTGATTTATGGATATGTTAAAAAGAATGAAACCAGCTGGTTTGCAGAAATTAAGCTCTATGACGCTAATGAGAAAAAGATAGTAAAAGAATTCTTTGCAGGAGATAGCCTGGATAATTATGAACGCTTTATAAAAGTACTGTGCCAGAACATTCTTTCTGGAATAGAAGAAATTACCGGTATTAATCAGGATGAATTAAAGCAGGAAAAAACACGCCCTATGGAATTGAGAATTCCGGCTTCTCTTTTTTACTGGAGTCCGATAGATGGGGCATGGAGTGATAAAATTTTAGGTATAGCAGGATTAAATGCCGGCGTAGAATTTTATCCGCCATTTCCTATAAATATTTTTTCTGGTAAATTAGTAGATTTTTCAACCAGATTAAATCTTTCATGGGATATTGGAATTAATCATAAGACTACATACCCGCTGGTTATAAATACTGTTGCATTAAGTGCGCCAGTATTCCTGCATGTGCATTACAACGAAAGACATTCTATTTATGCAGGCTTGGGTTTTGCTTATGAATTAGAACTTATGACCATCAGGTCAAAACATGAAGATAAGGAATTCTATTATCAGAATATGTTTTCTTTTGAAACAACAGCCGGTTATAACTTTAATTTAAATGATTATATTGATCTTTTTGCAGAGATTACTTTTGATTTTCATTTATCTGGAGATGGTTTTGCGTCAATTAAGCCGTGTCTGGGAGTATCTACAAAAATATTTAAGGAGCACAGATGAGAAAAATAGTTTTTTTAATGCTTTCTTGCTTATTAGCAATTTCATGTTATAACAATAATTTTACTGAAGTTATTTTTAGAACAACAAATGACCCCTTCGATGATGTGCCGGAAGCAGATTCTTTAAGCCGTGAACATACTGTTTTTCTGAAATGGAAACACGATGATGGTGCAGATAGATATTTTCTTATGAGGTCTGTAGATCAGACAAATCTAGATTTCACTTGTGTCTATGAAGGTACTGGGACAGAATTTGTTGATACAAATCTGATAGATGATGAATTATATATATACAGGCTGGACAAGAAACGAGGTACAACTTCGTTTTTAGGGAAAGAATATGCATATGGTTTTTCTGCAGACTGTCGAAATGACATATATGAACCTAATGATGAAGATTATATGTCTACTCCTTATAGGTATGCTTTTGATTGTAATGTACCATGTGTTCGTTATAGGACAAATAATTATGAAATACATGATGAAGACTGGTTCTCTATAAAATTACTTCCACGACAGACTGCAGTAGTCATTGTAAAACAAAATAATTTTACCAATCCTCATGATTCTACATATTTAAAAATGCTTGTACACGAAAGTGGCGCACAAAGTAAATCTATAATCAGCGGGGCTGAAAATTTAATTCATAATTCAACTTATGATGATTTAACAGTTTATTTTAAAATATTTCCAGAAACGACAGGACTTCTTCAAGGTGACAGAGGTATTGCCATAATTGAATATACAGTTTCCTGCAACCAATGGGTTGAATATAAAACAGGAGGTTCTAATTAGATGAAATTTAATAAAATAACAATTGTTATACTGGTAATTTTATTTGCTTCCTGCACACTGCAGCCGTTTGATGATGATAACACTGTTACAGTTGTTGAGGAAACATATATTACAGAAGAAAGTACTCTTTTTGAAAATACTGATACGACTAATAAATTTACTTTTAAAACTAATGATACATATTATCTTAATGACTACGGTTATACTATCTGGACAATTTCTGAAACAAATCCTACAGATAGCTTTAATCCTATTTCAGTAAGGGTTTCTAAACAAGGTGGAAGAAAAGAAGCAGGTTTTGGAATTATTTTATGCCATCAAATGATAAATGATAAACCTTATATGCTTACTGTTCTTATAAACACTAATGGCTTATATGCAATAGGAAAAGTTGTAAATGGTGTTTTTTATCATGTAAATGGTGGATGGAAAAATTCTAGTTATATCAATAGAGGATATGGTGTAAAAAATGATATCAATATCTCTTATGATAATATAAACAAACATTTTATCCTAAATATTAATGGATATGATATTACTACTTTTACTGTAGCAGAAAATATAGTTTTTAAAAACAGTAAATCAGGTTTTGTAGTTGTAATTGCAACTAATGAGAATTTTCCAAATAGTCCCGTTATGGTGACATTTGAAAAATAGACGTATAGGAAGGAGTGTATAAATGTATAGAGTTTCGATTAAAGAAGATGATGTAAGTTTAAGCAAACGACTTGTTGCTACATTAATGCTGACTGCATATATTTTTGTAATAAGTCCTTTTGCTCTTTTTGCAGAACAGAAGAATCAATCTGTGAAAATGCAACAGACTGTAGCAGTTAAAGAAGAAAAATCAGAAGTTTTAATTTCTGCTAAAAACGGAGGTACAGTAACTTTAGGAGATGCTTCTATTGAAATTCCAGAAGGAGCGCTTAAAGAAGATACTAAAATAAGCATTACTCGTCTTTATAGAGTAGAAGATACAGGTGAATCTCTTTACAATGCGATACCACATTCCGGAGGATATCGTTTTTTACCGGCTGGTACTAAGTTTTTAAAAGATGTAACAATTACACTCCCTTATAATTCTGAATTAAATGCTAAACCACAGACATTGGATGATCTTTATACATACTTTTACGATACTGATAAAAAAAGCTGGGTAAAGCTGGAACGACTAGAAGTTGATAAAGAACACAATAAAGTACGATCTCTTTCCAGCCATTTTACTGACATGATTAATGCAACTCTAACAATGCCCGAATCTGCAAGCCCAGTTGATGTAAACTTAAATTCGATTAAAAATCTTGAAGCCGCGAAGCCAGACAGCCATCTGATAAAATTTAATCCTCCACAGGCCAGCAATATGGGTGATGCTTCATTCAGTTTTGAACTTTCAGTACCAGCTGGAAGGCATGGAATGCAGCCACAGCTTGGCATCAGTTATTCTTCTGCTGGTGGTAATGGAATAATGGGATCAAATTTTGATTTAAATTATGGAAGCTGCATTACAACAGATACAAGGTTTGGACTCCCAAAATATGATACAAATGATACGTACATGCTTGATGGTATATTACTTACAGAGCAATCACGTAAAGGCGATCAAATTACTTATACACCATTAAAAGAAACGTCTTTCAGCCGTATAAAGCGTTTTATCAGTGATAACCATTGGGAAGTAACGGATAAAAGCGGCACAAAAAGAATTTATGAACAGAATGAAAAATCATGTGTCGGAAACGGAAATGAAACATTTACCTGGAATCTTACAAAAATAATTGATTTCCACAAAAACACTGTTATATATGAATACAATGATTTTGAAGAGGATACTTTTGGATATGTTTACCCGACATCCATTTATTATACAGGTTATGATGATGCAAGGGGTAAATACAGCGTAAAGTTTAATTATGATGAAAATGGTGTAAAAAGGCAGGATGTCCGTATTGATGGACGTTCAAAGAAAATAGTTGTATGTAAGAAGCTTCTTACATCAATAACAACACATTATAATGATGGTGATCCGATAAGAAAGTATACTTTTACATATAAAGAAGGACTTGCAAAAGAAAATTTACTCGTTTCACTTACTGTCAGTAACAATGCAGAAGAAAGCTATACATATACTTTTGATTATAATGACCCAATATCAGATGAAAATGGTAATGTAATTTATTTTGCAGATACCCAAGAATGGTATATGGGAAAAGATAATCCGTTACAGATAACTAATTCTACCAGTATAGGTAAAAATAATAATGCTTCTGCAGGGGTAGGTTACGGTACAAAATGTATAGACGGTAGAATTACCGGAGGTGTGAGTGGATCTTCTGGGGAAGGAGAAACATATTCTGAAGATTCAATTGTAGATATAAATGGTGATGGAAGACCTGATGCAATAAGTCAGGTTGGAAACCAGGTATATGTTGCATTAAACAATGGAAAAGGGTTTGACCAGAAAAAGCCGGTTGTATTAAAAAGTGGAAATCTTGAATCAGACTTAGATTATGAAAAAAATACTAACTCAAGTGTCGGCTGGAATATTTATGGTGGTATTGGATTAAAAGGGAATAAAATTTCTGCCAGTGCCGGTGCAGGCTATTCAGAAGTATATCAGAATAGTTCGTCAAAAGTTTTATGTACATTTATAGATATGAACAGAGATGGACTTGCCGATATTATTGAAAGTGGTAAAGATTATTATCTCAAAAATGAGGGTAATCTATGTTTTTCAAAGGCGTATATAGCTTCTACTGTTACAGTAAATGATGTTATTCAGCCTATGTCAAGGAAACAAAGAAATGATTATCAGAAAACATATTATGTCCAGAACCCTTTTAGAATGTGGAAAGCTCCATATGAAGGAGTTGTAACAATTACAGAGACAGTTAATGGTATAAATGTAAAGAAGAATGTTACTGCAAAAACATTTATAGGCTCTCAACCTAGTGATAAAGAGCTTGAAATTTCCAAAACTGACAATGAACAACAGATTAAGACCAAAAGTGGATATCTTATAGAAAAAGATAGAAATGTATATTTTGTAAATGATTCTGGAGATGAACCTAAAGGTACAGATATTGATTGGAATATTGATATTAAATTTACAGAAATTAAAACATTAAAAAATAATTATCCTGTTCCAGTTATTGTACCAGAGTTAGTTCAAAATGGTGGAAGTGTTCTTTCTGTTAAAAATGAGTCAACAATTGATCTGCATACTTTGAACAAATTTAAAGAAGAATTTGAAAAAGATTTTAAGGATAAACTTTCTGATGTTCGTTTGATGGATTTATTTAGTATTTCAAAAGGAGAAATAAAAAATGAGCAGGGATATGTAGACGAATACCGTATTAATATTCTGTATTCTGATGATTGGAAAAAGGATAAAAATAAAGCATCAGAATTATATCAGGTTATAATTGATAACGGATATTTTATTCCAGGAGTGATTACAGAAGGTGATTTTGAAAAATATATAAATGAATTAGTCACAAATGAGTCGATCACTAAAAGCGAAGCATATTTTAAGACATTTGCAGCACAGTTTACACATTGTGTTGCAGAAAAAGTGTTTGTGTTAAAGCCTTTTTCTAGTGACGCAGAAAGAAAACAGTTTTTTAGGGATTACCCTTTAAGCACAGGATTAAAGCAGAATTGTTTAAAAAACTATGATGTTGATGGTATAAAGACATATTATTCTGATACAGAAGTTAAATATATCGGTAATCAGACATACGAAATACCAGAAAATGAAAAACGAAGTGAAAATAATACTGGAACTGTTTTCAATAAAGATGGAAAAGTCTTATATAAGATAGGTGATTTTGGAGGTGTTAACAAGCCTTTATATTTTAATGCTACTGATGAAAAAATTATCTGTGATTATGATGCTCTTTCAGAAGCTGGTATAAAAGATTATGTTTATGATGAAGAAAACAATAAAATAACTTTTGATGCTGTATATGGTACGGACGCTGATAATTTAAATGGTACTGATCCGGAAAGTATAATTACTTTTGAACTTGAAGATATATCATACAGAGCAGGAAATATAACAGAAGTTGAATTACAGGGCATTATTGACAGTATTTCAGTTGAGAAAACTTCTGTAAATGATGAATATTGGAGTTGGCCGTATAATAAACGTGTAAGCGAAGAAGAATTAAATAGTCTGTTTGAAGATATGGAATTTAATGATGAAGAAAAAAATAAGATAATTTCGTATCTATATGATAAAAACGATGAAGAAGATTATTACATCCTGAAGGATTCACCTGATTATAACCCAGCACAGAAAATATTAAACAGTTACAAACGTAGAATCGTTCTAAAAAACGTATTCCCTTTCTATGAAATAAATGATAATGGGGAATATATTCTGGCAGATTTTTGGGATGCAGAAAAATCAAAAGATGATATTTTTGCTTATTATAGAGAAGAAGTGTGTAAGGAAATAAAATCACAATATCCAAATTTAAATTTGCATGATACAAATGACAGGGAAACTTACGATAATTTAGTTAATTCTGCTCTAGAAAAGAGATACGAGGACTATAAAGAAAAGAATGATTTATTAATAGAAAAATGTAAGTTATTTAATATTGCCATGGTTGGAAAGGTTTCCTGTACAGTCAATTATGACAAGGAACACTTATATAAAATTACAAAAAAGCAGAATCATTCAGAATATACAATGCTCCAACTTGATGATGAGACAAGTGATGATATTATCCTTTTATTACAGCCGCTTTCGTTACAGAAAACAACATGGAACAGCCAAACTGATTTTAGTCTTGTAGATAATTCTGTTGCGTATTCAGTATATGAATATGATGTAATTGAACAAGATGAAAAAACTAAGGTAAAGTATGAGGGAAAAGCAAATATTACCGTAAATAATGATGAGTTTTTGTATGGCGGAGAAAACAACTGGTTTTACGGTATGTGGAAAAGTTCCTGGACAGAAATAGATGACGGTGTAGTAACAGAAGATATACCATTTTCAGAAAATACCCTTAGGTTTTTTGCATCTAAATCGGATAACATAAAATCAAAAAGTGATTTAAATAAAGCAAAAAACGAATCAAATAATGTAAATGTTACTAATCCAGATCGTAAAAAATCAGAAACTGATATAAATTTTTATCTTCCATGTACAAGGGCAGATTCATTACAGGTAAAAGATCTTGAAAAATTAGAAAACAAAGATATTGATTATTCTGTTGATTTTGATAATGCACTTATAGGAACAGTTTCGGTAAGTACTGTATTAAAGAGAAATGAACAGGGAGGAAAAGATCCTGTAAGTGAATATTATATGCCATTTATAGCTGGAGATGTCATTCATGCAGACAGAGCAGGCGGTGATTCTTATTACAACGTAGAAGGGCTGTATCAATATAAAGATAATCAGAGTGGTGCTGGTTACCAGCTTAAAAATATATCTATGCCTGTCATCAGAAAAACATATTCTGATGGTGTTGATAGAACTCCAAATTTAAGCGTTGCAATTGGCGGGGAGCCAAATGAAATACCAGGACAAAGCGCTGACAACCAAATGAAAACTGTAGCAAGTAGTGCTCAGGAAAGAATGTCTTTGAGTGGCTCTAAAGGACATAACTCAACGGATTCTTATGTAAAGCAGGTATTCCAGGATGTAAATGGAGACGGCATACCTGATATAATTCAGGTAAATGATAATTATGACAGGAAGGCAGATAAGAAGACTTCTGCTGTTAAAGCAACTTTAAGTTCTGGACTAAAGGAAGATAAAGTTGTTTATGATTCTCAAAAGACATTATCAGAATTATCTGTTTTAGGGAAAAGTAATTGCGAGACCGATGTTATAGGAGCTTCAATAAGTCCTGGAGGTAATATTTTTGTTACTCCCGTTGGATTTAAAAGAATGCAGCAGAAACAGGATTTAAAACCAAGTCCAAATCCTTCTGGAGGAGCATCGTATTCTTACGGAACAAGCAGTCAGACCGAAGGTATGTCTGATATTAACGGAGATGGTCTATGTGATTATTATAACGGCGGCTCATATAAATTAAATATTGGTGATGAATTTGTTGAGGAGAAAGAATACTTTAATAATAATGAAAAATTAAGTGAATCAAGTAGTAAAAATGTGGGCTTAAATTTTGCAGTATCACTTGGAATCGGTTCATCAGCAGATCTTAGTCAGGCAACATCTTTGGGATGTGGAGCAAGTGGTAGCCTTGGTGTTTCATACAGTTTTGGTTCTTCAAATACCGAAAAAATGATGATGGATATAAATGGTGACGGTCTTCAGGACATTCTTAAAATGTCTCCAGGCAGTTCAGTAATAAAAGTAAAATATAATACAGGAAATTCTTTTGTTGATGGGGTACCAATAACTATGCCGGACTGGGGAAGTTCTGTCAGCAGTCATTATGATGATTTTATCACAAAAACTGACAGCAGCGGTTATAATTTTGGTTTTGCAGAAAATATCCCTGTAGTTGGTGTTACTGTTAAAAACTGTCTTGGTAAAGTTACAATAAATCCTTTTGGGAGCGATGCAAAAGAATATGCTAATTCACTTGACTGGAGTACAAGTTCGACATTGGGATTTAGCGCCAGCATAGGTGCCAACGTTAATTTAGGCATTGATATCTGTGTTCCATTGTATGTGGGAACATTAAATATAACGGTTGCCGGAGGAAGCGGAGTAAATGCTTCTACTTCGATAAATGGTGTATCTGTTAAAATGATGGATCTTGACGGAGACGGACTTGCAGATCATGTTATAAGAATACCTGGTGTCGGAATGTACTGGAAACGAAATATAAGTGGACTTTACGGTAAAATTTCAAGAGTAAATATGCCTCAGGGCGGAAATATCGAAATTGATTATGCAGAAAAATTTGGAACACCAGAAAATCCGAATTTCAAATATGTCCTTAATAAAGTTACTGTAAACGATGGAAACTTTGATATTGCAAAAAATCTTACTGACTGCAAGCATCAGACAATTACAGTTTTTGACTATGAAAAGGCAATTTATAACAGACAGGAAAAAGAGTTTTATGGATTTGAAAGGGTAATAACAAAGACATTTGCAGGCTTTGATGAACAGGATAAAGATAACCTGTATCCGTTGTATATAACTCAGACAGATGATTATTATCAGGATAAATATTACAGAAAAGCATTCCTTAGGGAAAGCAATATGTATGGTCTTTCAGAATTTAATACTGTAGGTGTTCATCTTTGTAAGAGTACTGCTTCTCCGCGTATTGAACCTTATGCACAGCCAGATATAGAAGAATCCTGGGTTTATGAAAAAGACAGTGGACAGAGCTTTATCTATTCATCTACAAAATACGAATATGATGACTTTGGAAACTGTGATGAAATCACTCAGAGTTATGGAGATAATCAGAAAATAAGAGGTAAAATTGATTATGACAATTCTAGAACTTCTGATTATATCCTAGGTTTGCCTACTCATATTTATGTATATGATACCAAAGGTAAACTCCTTAGATATCGTGAAGGTAATTATTATCCAAGCGGTCAGTTAAAAGAGTTAAAGCAGTATTATTCTGACAGTGAATACACAAAAAATACTCTTTCTTATGATACGTATGGTAATATACAGAGCATAAAAGATAAGCGTGGTTCGACAGTCAGTTATGAATATGATGAAGATGTAAACACTTTTGTTACACATATTGAACAGAGTGGAGAAGGAACAGATACATATGAGAGTAAATTAATGTTTGATCCAAATACTCAGACTAAATCTTATGAATCTGACTGCAACAATAATTCTATATATTATAAATACGATAACTGGCAGCGAGTATTAGAGATAAAGACAGATTATGACTCTGGTACGATCCCGGCATTAAGTTATGAATATCAGAATCCTCAGAATTTTGAAATAGTTTCTCTTGATAAAGATAAAAAAGAATATCGTATAATTACAGATCAGGATAATTATCTTACTGTTGTTTCAAAGTTACGCCTGGAAAATAAAATACTCAAAGAAATTAATGCAATTTCAGATAACATGTGGTATACTGTAACCAATAATAAAGTAACTTTTGACGTTGAAGATGATTTAAACTTATATACTGACGATAATCCAATAATACAGACGGTTATTCAGACTGACGGGCTTGGTAGAGCACTTCGCACGGCAAAAACCGGATATGTTGATGGAAAACAAGGCTGGAATATAAGTGGGGTTGTTGAATACGACGAAAAAGGCAGAGTTGTAAAAGAAGGTATGACAGAATTTATTGATGGTGATATTGAAACATTATTAAATACACCACTAAAAATGACAGATTACTTTACCGCTTATAAATATGATGATAAAGATCGTCAGATAAAGACAATTTTACCTGATGAGTCTGTTCAGCATGCAGAATTCTTTATAGACAATAACAGGCAGATTACAGAGACAACTGATCCTCTTGGAAATGTTTCAATACAGGAAACAGACAGCCGGGGTAATATAGTCCGTGTTGCTAAAAAGGATAAAGATGGAAATCTTCTGACTCAGGTAAATTATGAATATAATGAACTTGGAGAAATGTTAAAAGCTGCTCTTATACCACTTGATGGAGTTACAAAAATTCATCCTACTATTGTAGAATACGACCTTCTTGGACGCAGAACTGCAATAGAAAGTGCAGACAGTGGACGTCAGGAATTTTTCTACGATAACTGTTCTAATCTTGTAAGGGAAAATAATAGTGTTTTAAGACAGAATAACAAACAGATCGTTTATAAATATGACGGTCTTAACAGACTTATATACATTGACTATCCGGATACAAAGGATACTGTCTATACTTATGGTGGAAAAAATGATACGCATGGAGCTGCAGGCAGAATCCTTAAAATAGAAGATTCCTCTGGAACTCTAGAATATGAATACGGCAGACTTGGAGAAGTTACGAAAGAGACCAGAACGCTTACTCATCATCTTAACGATTTATTGGAAAAAGAAACTGCAGTAATGTCTTATAGATCTGACTATCTTGGGCGCATGCAGTGGATAGAATATCCAGATGGAGAAAAAATTGAATATGGTTATGATAAAGGCGGGCAGGTAGTAAGTGTTACAGGTACTCACTGGACCAGAACATTTAAATATGTAACAAATATTCTTTATGACCAGTACGGACAGCGAACACGAATAGACTATGGTAACGGTACCTTTACAGAATACACATATGATGCTAAACGCCGCTGGCTTGATACTATTAAAACTTATAAGGCAGATAATTCTGGTAATCCGTTAAAAACCTATCAGAATATTACTTATAGTTTTGATGCTGTCGGAAATGTCAACTATTATGAAAATAACTGTATTGATGAAATAAGGGGTAATTATTATACCAGACAGGATTATACTTATGATAACCTCTACCAGCTTATAAAAGTTGAAGGAAAGTCAAAATATAATCCTCATTTTGGTACTATACCTGAATATGAAGCAGAATATTCACAGACATTTACTTTTGATGACAACGGCTTTGGTAAAATAATGAATAAAAAAAGTACAGAAAGTATTACTCCTTATAAGAAAATAGGAGATAACTTAAAGTACGAATTTGATTATGAGTATGATGTCGATAATTATACTCATCGTCGAATACGATCTGGCAATACTTTCTATAAATATGATGATAACGGTAATATAATCTGTGAACAGGACGGAAGTTTTGAAAACAATAATGATGAGTCTTATCATAAAATCCAGGAAGAATCTGATGATGTTTATTCAACAGATTATGGATGGGGTTTATTCCGTGATGATGGAACAGATATAAAGGGAAAACACACACGTTACAAACGTACTTACAGCTGGAACGAAAGAAACATGCTAGTTTTAAGTGAAGATTCCAGCCACAGTACATCATATGTTTATGGTCAGGATGGACAGAGATCCAATAAATATACAAAAAACTCAGAAACATTATATTTTAATAATATGTGGACCTTACATACAGATGCCGGAAATAATGATTATGGCGGTCAGTATGCTAAGAATGTCTATTTAGGAGAAACAAGAATCGTGACAAAACTGTATCTAAAAAATGATCCAAGGGTCGATGCAGAAGAAATACAG
>CAJORB010000070.1:0-3209 GCA_905236565.1 uncultured Treponema sp.
CCCTGACTCGCCGACCCGCCGCGACTTTTGCGGAGCCGGAGGCGGAGCAAAACGTCGGTAGTGAGCGCTAGCGAACGTAGAAAGTAGGAAGTTGCTAGCTTTTTTTTATTTAAAATCCCTTCTCCTTTGGGGCATCATTTCTTTCCCGCCAGAGGGCAGTATATGCAGTCATGTTTCCAGACTCGCCGGGGCTCCGCGACTTTTGCGTAGCCGGAGACGGAGCAAAACGTCGGTAGTGAGCGTCAGCGAACGCAGAAAGCAGAAAGCTGCCGGCTTTTTTTATTTAACTGATTGCCTGCAAGCGGGCGTTGCGGGCGGCGTTTGAGCCCGCTGGGTGGGGTAGGCGAAAAGCCGCAGGCTTTGAGGCGTAGGGCGGGGCTCCGCCCTCCTTATTTTTAATAAAGTTTCATCGAATTGTTCATAGAATTGTAATTTTTTTTCTACCGCAAATTTACTTTTTCTGTTATAATAAAAATATGACAAAAGCCTTTTCTAGAGTGATAATTATTGCAGGCATTATTGTAGGCATAATCTTTTTATTCCATCTTTTTTTATGGATTTTCTGGCTGTCGATTAGTCTTACAATAAGTATGAAAAAAGAGTATAAAAAAACAAATAAATTTTATAATTGGGTTTTTGTACTCTGGTATAGATACATGATGATTGTAGGGCTGCTGCGACTTCATGTTACTGGTTATGAAAAAGTACCCTTTGGGACTCACTTTCTTTTAGTCTCTAATCATCGTTCAAAGTTTGATAATTTTGTTCAATGCGCTGTTCTTAAAAAAACACAAATTGCTTACATTTCAAAGCCTGAGAATTTTAAAATTCCAATGGGGCGTCGTTACATGAGGCGGGGACTTTATCTTTCTATTGCCCGTAATAATCCTAGAGAAGCCATGGGAACGATTTTAAAAGCTATTGAATATATAAAAAGCGATATTGTTTCTATTGGCATATTTCCCGAAGGAACTAGAAGTACTGATGGAAGCCTAAAGGATTTTAAGCCTGGCTCTTTTAAAATTGCAGAAAAGGCTGGATGTCCTGTTGTGGTTTGCTGTATGCAGGGAACAGAAAATATTGCTAAAAACTGGCCCTTTAAAAAGACTGATGTTTATATGGATATTCTTGAAGTGATTCCGGCTGCTGTCTGGGCTGAAAAATCTACGGTTGAAGTTGCAAAATATGCCCAGGAGCTTGTACAAAAAAATATCGATGCAAAAAATGAAAAAGAACAGGTAGCTAATAAATGATTTACATTTTTATAAATAAACTTTCTAATAATGGAAAGGCTGTTTATGCTCAAGATGAGCTGGAAAAAATATTTAAGGGACAGGAATTAAAATTTATAGATATTACAGGAATTATTAATGCGGCTGATTCCTGTAAAATGCTGAATGATGATGATATGATTGTTGTAGCTGGCGGGGATGGAACTTTGAGCCGTTTTGCTAATGATGTTTACGATTTACAGCTTAAACAAGAAATTTATTTTTATACTTGTGGTAGTGGAAATGATTTCTTAAATGATGTGCGTGAGCGTTGCGAAATCAAAAATAATCTTATTCCAATGAATGAATTTATAAAAAATCTTCCTCTTGTTACTGTGAACGGCAAAACTTGTCGCTTTATAAATGGAATAGGCTACGGTATAGACGGTTACTGCTGCGAAGAGGGAGACAGAATCAGAGCAAATTCTGATAAAAAAGTAAACTATACTGCCATTGCAATTAAAGGTTTGCTAGGGAAATTTAAGTCTAGAAACGCTAAGATTACTGTGGACGGGGTGACGACCGAGTATAAAGAAGTTTGGCTTGCTCCTACAATGCTGGGGCGTTTCTTTGGCGGTGGAATGATGATTACTCCAAAACAGGACAGGTTAAATGCAGAACATCTGGTTTCTTCTGTTGTTGTTCATAATGCTGGTAAGCTTAAAATCCTGACAGTTTTTCCAAAAATTTTTAAGGGCAAGCATGTTACTCATACAGATATTTATGAGGTTAAGCTTGGTCATGAAGTAAGAGTTGAGTTTGATAAGCCTTGTGCCCTTCAGGTGGATGGTGAAACATTTTTGAATGTAAAGTATTATACTGTTAGTTATCACTAACATTTTGTGTTTGATTATTAAGGGGGATATTGTGCTTTTTATTTTTGATATGGGCGGGGTAGTAACCACTAATTTTGGCGAAAATAATGAAATGTATTCTTATCTTGGACTTGAACGCTCTAGATTTTTTGATATTTGTCAGAAAGAAAAATCTGCCGACGGTTCAGACTTTAATATAGATTTTCTTTTAGGGAAGGGCAAGATTTCTGTTGAAGAATTCTGGCGGGAATTTAACAGACGTGTTAAGGCTTTGGGGCTTGCTGTTCCAGAGGTTAATAATGATTTATACAGGCTGTTTTTTCATCCTGAGCTTAAAATGGAAACGGTAGAGCTCATAAAGGAACTTAGGGCAAAAAAACATCGTGTAGTTTGCGGTACAAATACAATTCAAAGCCATTGGGAAAATCACATGGAGCGGGGGGACTACGCCTTGTTTGATCAGACTTATGCTTCTAATAAAATTGGTCTTTTAAAACCCGATCCGAAATTTTGGGAAGTTATTATGATGGCAGAAGGTTATGAGCCGGAGCAGACATATTTTACTGATGACAGAATGGATAACATTGAGGTAGCGGCAGGGCTTGGAATAAAGGCTGTGCAGTTTACAACAGCAGAGGCTGTTCGAAAAGGGTGGGGAATTTAGGGAGATTAAGCTTTCAAAATGTTTGGTGTTTAAATTATTCAGAAAAAAACTCAACTGAGTATAATTTTATTATTCTTTTTTCTCTATCACTTGTATTAGAAGAAAAAAATAATTTTATATTATCACAATATTTTTCAATAGGAATAGGCTTGCAAAGAATAAGAGGGTATTTGCGTTATTCAAACAAAAGTCAACTATATAGGATTTTATAACGTCAATTCAACTTTAAAACTTGGTATTTGGAACGACGGTTATCAAATAGATTTTTTAGCAGGAGTGTTAGAAGTTGTGTTTTTATCTCCCTAATTTACAATAATATTAGGAGAAGTACAGCTGGTAAATGATTTTGTTTCTACGAGGATTTTACTTTCACCTGTATTTAATGTTTTTACAGAAATTGTTCTTGTATCTAAATCAATAAAGTTTATATAAGCAACTTCTGGATTGGTACTGTAAACC
>CAJORB010000071.1:0-3118 GCA_905236565.1 uncultured Treponema sp.
GTGTGCTGCTGCGTGTCCGTTTGGTGCAATAGATGTTAAAACGATTAAGGATAAAAAAGGAAGTCCTGAGCTTACTTGTGCAAAATGCGGCGAGTGCATAAATACCTGCCCGCAAAATGCAATTTCGTATGCCTTCAGATTCTGCGCACGCAAGACAAAATTAAATACAAAAGAATCAGGCTTAATTAAAAGAACAATACAGGAACTTTTACATCCTGCACAGCTTTTTAGATTTGCCGCATTCAGTTTCTCTGTAATCATGTCTTCGACATTCATGATAAAGACACTTAATTTAATTTATGGAGTAATAGTAAAATGAAAAATTTAAAACCAATATTATCAGAATTGAAATACACTCTCAAAGTTATTCACATCGCCTTTGTATGTTTTTTTGGAATAGGAATGTTTTTTATCTTCTCATCAAATCTTTCTGACGTACTCGGTTCAGTTCTTAGAGTAAATTCAGCTTATACCGGAGGAGAAATTGCAGATGATTTTATCGATGACAGTGCAGAACTCATGCGCTACACGGTTTATAAGCCCGTAACAAACGCGCACTGGCAGGCAAGCGCCGACTACTGGCAGTTAAACCTCGAATACAGAAATGCTTCAGAAGAAAAAAGAAAAGCATCTATATACATCGACATCGATTCAATCGACGGAGGAAGTACTAAAGCGCTTTTTAATCCGGAAGCAAAGATAAATTTTTCTGATCACCCGTGGAATTACGCTCTTTATATTTCTGACGGCACTTCAAAGCTTTATGACAGCGAAGGAAACTTTATCTGCAATACTGAATATTACGAATTAAATGACAGAAGAGAAATTAAAAACAGAATTCCGCTTAAGGATGAAAATCTCATGCGCGTTTTAGGTTCAAAAGAAACATGGCATTATATCATTAGTGATGATGCAGATTATTCTGGAGAAAGTATAAGCGCGCTTGAAGTTTCTATGACAAGCCAGAAAAATTCTAAAGTGTCAAAGAAAGAAGCTGACGAATTTGTAAACAAAATAAAAAAAGAATTTGCAGAAAGCATCGGAAAAACAAAAAACACAGACAGTATCGAAAAACGCCTTGCGTATTACAAAGAAAAATTAGATGAAAATCCAGACGATTATGTAAGCATGGCTTGCTATGGCTCGGCACTGGCAGAAAAAGGCGGCGAGTCTTCTGTATTTAAAGCAGTTGCACTTGTAAATGAAGCGTATACCTATCTTGATAAGGCTGCAGAACTTTCGTTTAACAAAGAAGGCGAGCTTGATGTTCTTTTAAACAGGGCAAGTGTAAGCGCTGCAGTTCCTCAGGGAGTTTTCGGCAAGGCAGAATGCGGAGCAAAGGATTTTATGCGTTCAGCTTCTCTTACAGAGGATAAAAAATTAAAGGCATACTGCTATGCAATGGCTTACGAATGCTTTATGAAATGCGCAAAGAAAACCGATGCTTTTATAGCGTTACAGGAAGCCAAAAAGATGGTACAATAAATATAGAAAATTGCCGGAAGGCTTTCGGCAAAAATCCGGAAACCTTCCGGAACAATCTGGCGGTAAAAATGAAAATAACCATTCTTGAAAAAAAGAGCGGCGAAGAAGACGAGTTAATAGTAAAATGCGATTATCTCGACGAAAACCTTTCAAGACTCATTAACCAGTTTAAGGGCGCAAAAGGCAAGATGAATTTTTATAAGGATTCAAAAATTGTTTTTGTTGACCCATGCGAAATCCTTTACTTTGAGTCTGTAGATGACAATGTCTTTGCGTATACAAAAGAATGCGTTTACGAAACAAAACTAAAACTCTACCAGCTCGAACAGCAACTTCCTCAGGACACTTTCTTTCGCGCTAATAAAGCCGTTATCGTAAACCTCGATAAAATCGACAGCCTTACTCCTGTTTTCGGAGGCCGCTTTGAGGCACTTTTACAGAACGGCTATAAAGTTGTCGTTTCAAGAAACTATTTAAATACATTAAAGGAGTTACTCGGATTATGATAAGTTCAGATGATAAAAAAGAAATGATTTCTGTCATGATAAATATATGTACACGCGTCGTAACCTTGATTTTTGTAGTTGTAACGATTTTCAGAAAGTGTTTCGAAGCCGGGGATGCTATGCTGTGGTCTCTTAAAGACATCTGGGGTGTCATTATAATCGGAATGGTTTCAGGACTTGGCTTTGGAATCTTCTATATAAAAAAGAATATGTCAAATAAACAGCTTATTATTTTTAAAATTCTATATTTCATTATTATAAATTCTGTGTTATGCTTTATAGGGTTAAAGTTCAACTGGTTTAAAAAAGATTTTTCATCAATAGCTCTTATGGAAGTAATGTTTATTCTGGTTTTCTTTGTTGTAACTGTTCTTGTTTATCTTCTGGACTTTAACGAAGCAAAAAAGATAAACGAAAAACTTAAGGCACGAAGGGAAAAGAAATAAAGCCTGCATTCCCCCGTGTGCGCTTTACAAAACTATTTTTCAAACTTAATCTCTTCTTTTTTAAACTTTTCGATGTGATTCATGTCGTTAAAAAGTTCAAGCCGTGGAATCGTAAGCTTACCCTCGTCTACTCCAAACTCGATTATCGTAATTGAACAGACTCCAAAAGGTGTTGTCATAAGCACAGTCGTAAATGGAAAATTTAAAACATGAGAAAGCATTATTGATCCTGACCCGCCGTGTGCAAAAAGCGCAATCGTTTCGTCACATTTTTTTTCGCATAAATAAAGATTGTTCTTTCTTCGAAGCCCGTATCCTAAAAGGAATTCATCAAACTTTTTTGAAATCTTTTCATAATACTGCGTGCAGATGTTGTTTTTAAAATAGCGATGGTTCCTCCAGTCGGGACTTCCTATATACTCAGGTTCTTCTGTAAGAAGCTTATAGCCGAGTATCCACGGATGTCCGTCGTATTCAAGCTTTGGCTCTGACTGCGCGCTGCCAGATTTGACATCAACACCTGTCGCACCAGTATTGTTTGCAGCACCATCACTTCCTGCTGCATCACGAACATCACCCCAGTCAATTTCGTGCATAAAATCTAAAATCTTTATATCAAGCCCGCGCCCTTGTGCAGTGTAAGAAGCAGTTTCTCTTGCACGCCCCATAGGAGAAGAATAA
>CAJORB010000072.1:0-17125 GCA_905236565.1 uncultured Treponema sp.
GCAACTTTTTCCTGCGCAAGGATGTCGCCTTCGTCCATTTTTAAGGACAATGTCTGCACGCTAAAGGCTGTCTCTGAGTCGCGGTTTAAAATCGCAGCCGGAACCGGTGTGCATCCCCTGTATTTTGGAAGTAGTGACGGATGTAAGTTTATTCCGCCAAAACGAAACATCGAAAGAAATTTTGGGCCAAAAATATGACCGTAGGCAAAGCACACAAGTATGTCGGCTTCGAATTTCGAAATCTCATCGCGTGCAGAAGAATCAAGATGTTCTGGAGTAAAAACAGGAATGTTATTTTCTGATGCAGTATCTGCAACCGGTGTAGGAATCAAATCCTTGTGACGACCTTTTGCAGAAGGTGGGTTTGTAAGAACCCCGACGATTTTAAAATCCTGTGATTTAGAATTTTCGATAAGAAGTTTTAAAGTCACAGCAGAAGCCTCCGGGCTTCCGGCGTAAAGAACTTTTAACATCGGCACCTCGTTTCTATTTGTTCTTTGCAGCAAGTTTTGCCGCAATTTTTCTTGCCTTTGCTTCTTTTGCTTTTATTTTTTCAATATATCTTTTTGAACGCTTCTTCATCGTCTCTTCTGTTTCTTTTGCAAACTCAGGATCACCACGGTCAATAAAAACGATTCCATCAAGATGATCATTTTCGTGCTGGATGATTCGCGCCAGAAGCCCTTCGGCCTCTATCGTAAATTTTTTGCCGTTCTCATCAAGAGCCTGCACTGTAACTTTTGAAGGGCGTTTTATAACTTCATAGATTTTCGGAATGCTTAAACAGCCTTCTTCATAATCTGACATTTCACTTGATGTAGAAATAATCTGAGGATTTACAAAAACGCGTCTTACATCATCGTCTGCCGTAAGAACGAAAAATCTTTTATTGATGTTTACCTGTGGCGCTGCAAGTCCTACTCCGTTTGCAGCATCCATTGTTTCGAACATTTCTTCAATTGTTTTTCGAAACTCATCATTTATTTCTTCTTCTTTTACAGGAACAGCAACCTGACGTAAAATTTCTTCACCGAGTTTTGTAATCCTCAACATATTATTTCTCCAGTCTTATTCTTGCTGCGCGCGCATGAGCATTTAAGCCTTCTGCGTCTCCAAAAAATCCTGCAGCTTCTGCAGATTTTTTCATTCCTTCTGAACCCGGCTTTGCGCGAAGTGTAGTTACAGTCTTTAAAAACATTCTTACACTCAAACCACCTGAATAGTGTGCAACACCCGATGTAGGAAGTGTGTGATTTAAACCTGCTGCATAATCACCGAATACTTCTGCAGCATAGTGTCCGATAAAAAGTGAACCGTAATTACGAACTTTGTTCATAATTTCATCACGCTGTTTTCCTTCATCAAGAGCAAGCTCAAGATGTTCAGGTGCTTTTTTGTTTGCAATTTCTGCTGCTTCTTCAAGAGAATCAACGATTATTATTTTCCCATAAGTATCGATACTCTTGCGTGCAATTTCTTTTGTAGGAAGCGTCTGCAGTTGTTCTTCTATCTGCTGTGAAACTTTTTCTGCAAAGTCTCTGTCGTTTGTCGCAAGAACTGCCTGTGCAACGATATCATGTTCAGCCTGTGCAAGTAAATCTGCAGCAACCCATGCAGGGTCTGCACTTTTATCTGCAATTATAAAAACTTCTGTAGGACCTGCAATCATATCGATTCCGACTTTTCCGTACACCTGCTGTTTTGCAGCTGCTACAAATTTATTTCCTGGTCCTACAACGACATCAACTGCAGGAATTGATTCTGTTCCGTATGCCATAGCAGCAATTGCCTGTGAACCGCCGACTGCATAACATTTTGTAACGCCACAGATATAAGCTGCTGCCATAATTTTTTCGTCGGCATAAGGCTTACCACCGATAAAGGATTTACCCGGAACTCCGCTTCCTTCACTCTGTGCTTTTGCAAGATCATCCGGGTGAACACGCGGCGGAGTACATAAAATTACTTCATCAACTCCTGCTGCAACAGCCGGCGTGATTGTCATAACCACAGATGATAAAAGAGGATATATTCCTGCAGGAACATAAGCTCCTGCTTTTTCTACAGGGATTGTTTTCTGACCAGTGTAGAGCCCTGGCGTAAGTTCAACTTCAAAATCATCAAAAGACTCTTTCTGCTTTAAAGCAAATTTATATGCAAGGTCATGTGAATAGCAGATTGCATTGTAAATATCCGGCTGCTCTTTCTTTAATTTTTCTGCAGCGGCTTTAAGCTCGCTTTCCGGGATAAGAAAAGAAGCTGGAGAAGCAATGTCAAACTTGTCTGCAACTTTTTTAATGGCTGCATCACCGTTTTCGATAACGTCTTTTATAACGTTCTGGACTACTTCATTTGTTCCTGAAAAATTACGGCCATCAAACCATGCCGGCTCGAGTTCCGAGGCTTTTATAATCTTAATCATAAGGGTATTTTAGCAGATTCGCACGTTTGTTACAATTAAGTTAAACTACGAGATTAATTTAAAAACAGAAAGCAAAAACGGGAAACTTATTTCTGGAATTTATCGAGAACAGCCTGAATGCGCGATTTTACGAGTTCTGCAATCTCAGATGTCGTAAGTTTTTCAAATTCAAAAGGCATAATAGGCTTAAGATAATGAATCTGAATCGGGAGAGTAGTCTTAAATCCCTTGTCAAAAATCTTAAATGAATCGATTATAGCAACCGGAAGAATCGGACATTTTGCATTTTTAGGACTCTTAAAACTTCCTGCATGGAACTCAGAAAGCTTGCCGCTGACTTCTTCATAGTTTCCTTCCGGGAAAACCATATAGTTGATTTTATTTTTTAATTCTTCTGTAACTTCTGAAAGTGCCTTGAATATTTTTTTAGGACGTCTGTAATGAAGTTTTTTACTTCTTACAAGCTTACATACTTCGCGGATAAAAGGACGGTGAGTTGCTCTGTCGTCAAGGATAACACCGATTTTTCTCGGAAATGTATACCAGATTGCAAGCGGATCAAATTTTTCCTGATGATTTGCACATACATAAAAACCATCACTGGCAGGAATATTTTCAAGACCAAAAGCCTTTACCACAACACCGGCAGAATCGATGAGCGTTTTTATGAGGAACATACAGAAATCATACTGCTCTTCCGGAGAATATTTTTTAGGATGATCTGCAACCCACATCATTTTTGGATACAGCCTTAAAATATTTCCAAAATTCTTTGAGATTGTTTTAAATAAAATCGGAACGCTTCGTTTGCCAGTATTTCTCATCTACTTTAATTTTTTTCCAATATCAAAAGCTTTTGCAACAACTTCTCCAAGCTGAATGTAATTATGATTTACAGGATCATAAGTTATCGGATGCAGTTTTGAAGGATCAATTTTTCCGTCTGTCAAAACAGATTCTTCTGCACAAACATTTATAATGTTTCCGATAAGCTGTTCGGTCTTGTCATCATAACTTACCATTTCGCATTCAAGAACCATTTTTAAATTATCAAAAACAGGAGCGTCAACAAAGCGGCTCTTTGTAACTTTAAATCCTGCTTTTTCTATTTTATTCTTAACATCATTACCAGATTCGATTCCGACATAATCACAGGCTGTAATATTTTCTGCATCTGCTACACTTACGGTAAACGCTTTTTTTGCCTTAACATTTGCAACCGTTTTGTGACTTTTATCAAGACAGATGCAGATTTGTTTGTCGTTGTATATTCCGCCCCATGCAGCATTCATAGCATCCGGTGTTCCGTCTTCGCTATAAGTGCCGATAATCAAAACAGGCATCGGATATAAAAAAGTCTGTTTCCCAAAATCCTTTTTCATTTTTTAACTCCAGTTTTATGCGGAACTGACTGAAACAATTTTTATGTTCCGCAAGTTCCTTGTTTTATTTTATAACGCATGTTTTTTTATAGCAACATTTTTTTTGCTAAAATCTACAATGCGCATCCTCTAAAATCATCAATAGTTTTAAACCCTTTTCTCTTCATGAACTTTTTAAGCCCCTCAATAACTTCTATCATAGTGTTAGGGTTTGCAAAAGTATTTGTGCCTACTTCGACGGCAGCCGCGCCGGCCATAATAAACTCTACAGCATCTTCCCACGTTGCAACGCCGCCGATTGCAATTACCGGCACCTGTTTTTCTAAAGGCAGTTTTTTGATTGCCGAGCATACTTCATAAACAAGACGCATTGCAATCGGTCTTACCGCAGGACCGCCGAAGCCGGCCTTGATTTTATCAAATACAGGTCGTCCTTTTTCGATATCGATTGCAACACCCTGGAATGAATTACAAAGTGAGATGCCGTCTGCTCCGGCTTCGATGCATGAAAGCGCAATCGCTGTTACATCTGCAGCCTGTGGAGTAAGCTTTACGATAAGCGGCTTTTTTGTAATTGCCCTGATTGCTTTTGTAGCAGCGGCTGCCGTCGTACAACTCATTCCAAGAGCTGCACCGCCTGCTGCGACATTAGGGCATGATATATTAAGCTCGATAATCGGAACATCCGTTTTATCGAGAAGCTTTGCGCCTTCGATATATGTTTCGATTGAACTTCCAGAAAGATTTGCAATCGTTACAGGTTTTAATTTTAACATTGCAGGAAGTTCATGCTCGATAAAGTGTGGGATTCCAGGATTCTGAAGCCCGATAGAATTCATAAGACCACTTGGTGTTTCCCAGAGACGAACTCCGCTGTTTCCCTGACGCGGCTCAATCGTAAGTCCTTTACTTGCAATAGCTCCAAGTTTATTTACATCGATAACATCTTTGTATTCTGTTCCGAACCCGAATGTACCTGAACTTCCAATTACAGGATTTGGTAAAACTACATCACGGATTTTTACAGAAAGATCCGGTTTTACATTTTTATTTTTTCTTGCTTCTAAAATCTGTTCTGCAGCAGGAGCAGGTTTATTAAAAATCAAAACGCGCGAATCAAAAACAGGTCCGTCTTTACAGCAGCGTTTATAACCTTCTGTTGTTTCAATCGTACATCCAAGACATACACCCATTCCGCATGCCATGTGAGATTCCATGCTTAACCAGCATTTTACTCCGGCTTTTTCTGCAATATGCTTTACATAAGCAAGCATCGGTGTCGGACCGCATGCATAGATTTCTTTATAGCCCCGTTCTTTTATTTTTTCTGAATCAATTAAAACAGGAAGCATTCCTTTTGTTCCGGCGCTTCCGTCATCTGTTGCAACATATAATTTATTTGCCTTAACATTTTTAAGTCCGTACTTTCCGCTTTTGAAACATGCATAAAAATCGTACGACTTATCATCAAGTGTTTCTGCAAAGCCCGCAACAGGCGCAACACCGATTCCGCCACCAATGATACATACTTTTTTAGTTTTTGGACGAGGGAAAATATTTCCGAGCGGACCTAAAACATCAACGCTGTCATTTTTTTCAAGTGAACAAAGTTCTGTAGTTCCCTTTCCTTTTTTTAAAATTAAAAATTCTATCTGTGCACACCGGCTTGATGTGTTTTTTGATGCTTCTTTTTTTACTGCACCTTTTGATTTTAAATTCTGTGTTGTTACGTGATAAACAGAAATAGGACGACCAAGAAGAACTTTTCCTTTTGTCGCACGTAACATAAAAAACTGTCCCGGTTTTGGAATTGATTTTTCTTTTGCTTCAATATTTATTGTAATTGAATATACGCTGTCAGACGGAACTGCACCAGAAACAGTTTTGCATACTGCTACCGTCCCCTTTGTATAAACCGGAATTGTTTTTCCATTACAGTCTTTTGTCACGCTCATCGTATCTCCTTATATATTCCACATAAATGGATTAAAACGACATCAATTCTTCTTTAGAAGCAAGCGCGGCTTTTGCGGATGCTTCGATTAAATCTTCCATCGTAAGATTATCTGCATTGCGTTTTTCTTCGAGTGCTGGATCTTTTTTCCATGCGCACAGAATTCCACGGCTTGAGTTTACTACACCACCTGCTTTATCAAGAAGGATGCCGCAGATTTTTGCAGCTCCTCCCTGTGCGCCATACCCCGGAATCAAAAAGAAAATATCAGGATAAGCATCGCGCAAAAGCCGCGCGTCACTTTCTTCTGTACAGCCGACAACGGCACCGACAGGCGAACAAGTCTGTTGAGTAAATTCAGCCTGACTTAAGTTAAAAATATTGTTAAGCTCGCTTCCTGTTTTATCAAGAACACGACCACCGGTTTTTAATTCCTGCTGCTCGATGTCTGTCATTCCGGAATTTGAAGTTCTTAAAAGAACGAAATATCCTTTGCCGCCTTTTTCTGCAGCTGTGTATTCTGTAAAAGGTTTTAATGTATCAAAACCCATGTAAGGATTTACAGTTATGATATCTGTTTCAAAGTCACCGGTAAAATGTGCTTTTGCATAAGCCGAAGCAGATGCTGCAATGTCACCGCGCTTAACATCGCTTATTGCGATAAAGCCTGCATCACGCACAGCCTTTACTGTTTTTGCGTAAACGCTCATTCCTTCAAGACCCATTGCTTCGTAATATGCAATCTGAATTTTAAAGCAGCATGCACTCTGATCTTTTTTGATTCGTTCAATTAAAGCAAGATTGTAAGCAAGAACTGTCTGTGGTTTTGAAGGATAATTTTTTAAAATATTTTCCGGAATATAAGAAGGGTCGGTATCAAGTCCGACGCAAAGCGGGCCGTATTTTTTTGCCGCTTCCTGTAATAACTGCATTGCGTGTTTCATAATTACATAGTATAGCGATTTGCGTGGCATTATTCTATATAGTAAGATTGGATATATTTCAGTCAATTATAAAAAGTGCTCCCGCACTTTTTATGAGTAATTTCTGTACTAAACCAATCTTACCATAATCATAAACTTGTAAGGGTTCAAAAAATTTACTATAATATGCAGATTATGAGTAACAACGAAAATCAGAACACTAACGAAAAAAGAGATCCTCTTCTCTGCCACTGGGCAGATCAGATGGCTAACCAGATTATCCGCGAAAAGGGAGATCTGGATTCATACACTTGTGCTTCAGGAATTACACCTTCTGGAACTGTTCACCTTGGAAACTTCCGTGAAATTATTACTGTAGACTTAGTAGTTCGCGCTCTCCGCGACCGTGGTAAAAAAGTACGCTTTATCTATTCCTGGGATGATTATGATGTATTCCGCAAGGTTCCTGCTAACATGCCTGACCCTGAAATCCTTGAAAAATATCTTCGCTATCCTATTACAGAAGTTCCGGATACAACCGGCCGCAACGAAAACTATGCCCGTCATCACGAGGTTGATATTGAAACTCAGCTTCCACGTGTTGGCATTCAGCCGGAGTTCCTTTACCAGGCAAGCCGTTACCGTGCAAACCGTTATGCAGAAGGAATGCGCAAAGCAATGCAGAACCGCGAGCTCATCAAAGAATGTCTTAACGAATACCGCGATGATGCACATAAAATGAAAGCAGAAGACGTTTACTGGCCTGTTTCTATTTTCTGCGGAAAGTGTAACAAAGACACTACAGAAATTACAAACTACGACGGCGAATACGGAATCACATACAAATGTGAATGCGGCAACGAAGAAACTGCCGACATCAGAACATTTAAAGGGGCAAAGCTCGGCTGGCGTGTTGACTGGCCTATGAGATGGAACGAAGAAAAAGTTGTGTTTGAACCAGGCGGAAAAGATCACATCTCTCCTGGTGGTTCTTATGATACAGCAAAACTAGTTTCTAAAAAGATTTACGGATGGGATGCGCCTGTTACAATGCGCTACGATTTCGTAAACTTAAAAGGCGTTCCGGGAAAAATGTCTTCTTCAAAAGGAAAGGTAATTGCACTTCCTGACGCACTTGATGTTTACCAGGCAGAAGTTCTTCGTTATCTTTTTGCCGGAACTCGTCCAAATACAGAATTTGCTATCAGCTTTGACATGGACGTTCTTAAAGTTTATGAAGACTATGACAAAACAGAACGCATCGTTTACGGAGTAGACAAAGCAAAATCTGACGATCAGTTCAATAAAGAAAAACGCATTTACATGCTCTCTCAGATTGACGGAAAAATCCCGGAGACAATGCCATATCAGATTACAATCAGACAGCTTACTACACTTCTCCAGATTCACTCAGGAGATGCAGACGCTGTAATTAAATCTCTTGGTGATGTTAAACCTGAACAGGAAGAAAGACTTAGAAGAAGAATTGCATGCGCATGGTTCTGGATCCAGCACTCTGCTCCTGACTGCGCACCAGAGTTCTGTTTTGCACTCCGCAATGATGGAAGTAAAGCAGATTTAAGCGGTGACCTTTTGACTGCAGTTAAGCGTGTGCGCGATGAAGTTGTTCCAAAGCTTGATACATTTACAGTTGATAAAGAATGCCAGCAGGCAATGTATGACATTGCAACAGAAATGGGAATTGATTCTAAATCACTTTTCACAGCCCTTTATCAGGCGCTCATCGCAAAAGATCAGGGTCCACGACTCGGAAGCTTCTTTAGAATTATCGGTAAAGAAAGACTGAATAAAATCCTGAGCGTTTATTAATGAACATATAGTAAATAGAATGCAAAAAAGCGCACCTTTTTATGGTGCGCTTTTTTTATTTTACTGTAAGTTCGCCGTCTTTAAACGAAGCAAATTTCGTGTAGCCCTGTTTTTCGAGCATATCAAACATCGGTCCCATTTTTTTTGCTTTGTGTAAAACAGACACGCTGTAATCTTTACGAAGTTTTTCTGCTTCGTTAAGAACTTTTTCAAACTCTGTCTGTTCATCATAAAGAAGCGCGCATTTTTCTTTTGCACCAGGAATTTTATAACCCTGTTCAAGAAGAATTCCGCAGATTCTTTCAAAGCCGATGGAAAAACCTACAGCCGGAACCTGCTGCCCGATAAATTTTCCGATAAGGTTATCGTAACGGCCGCCGCCGCCTACTGCCCCGCTGAATGCCGGGCTTGCAATTTCGAAAACGACTCCTGTGTAATAACCCTGACCGCGAACAAGGCTCGGTGTATATCTGATTTTATATTTTGAAGTGCTTACTTTTTCTACAGTAGAGATGATGTATTTTAAATCGTCCGCGATAGAAGGATCTGCACATTTTGCTGCAACATCATCTACAGAAATGTTACCGCCTGCTGCAGCTTCTACAAAATCTGCAAGAGATTGTACGGCGGCGGCGGGCATCTGTTTTTCTGTAAGTTCAGCTTTAACACCTTCTGCACCGATTTTATCCATCTTGTCAAAAGTGATGCAGACAGAATCAAGCGTGTCTGCTGCAAAGCCCATGTTCTCGAGCATTGCGCGAAGAATACGTCTGTCATTTATATTGATGCAAAAATCATTAAAGCCTATGTTCATGAGAGCACGGCTTGTAACATCGATAAGTTCAACTTCTGCATTGCATGAACTGTCTCCAAGAATATCGATGTCACACTGAACAAATTCTCTGCTTCTTCCTTTCTGCGGGCGTTCTGCACGGAATACTCTGTCTGTCTGAATTACCTTAAATGGAAACTGAAGCTCATTTCTGTTAGCTGCAAAAAAACGTGTAAGAGGTAAAGTTAAATCATAGCGAAGTCCCATATCAGAAAGAGATTTTTCATCAACAGGATTTGCAGTAAGAGCTGCATCAAGTTTTTCGCCGCGCTTGAGCACTTTAAAAATAAGATTAAGATTGTCGCCGCCGTCACTCTTATCAAGATTCTCTGCATCTTCAAGCATAGGAGTTGAAATGCGTTCAAAACCGCTTGCACGGTAAGTCTCAAGAATCTTTCCCTGAACATAATCACGAAGCTTCTGTTCGGCCGGTAAAATATCTTTCATGCCCTTAAGCGCATTTGTTTTCATCGTAAACCTCTGGATTTTTATTTTCCCCTATGATAATGAAAAAAATACGCTTAGACAATTCCTTTGATTTGCTTTTATCAGGCTGAATATACTAAAAAAAGTAAATATTTTTTTTAATAACCTATTGACAAAGTAGGTTATTAAGTGTATAAATTATATAGTTTCCTACTAAGTTAGTAGGTAGTTAATTTAATTCAGCATAAAAAAGGAGAAAACAATTATGGCAGATAAACTTCATTTTGAGACTTTACAATTACATGTAGGACAGGAAAAGGCAGACCCGGCAACAGATGCACGCGCAGTTCCGATTTATCAGACTGCAGCATATGTATTCCACAACGCAGCTCATGCAGCAGCTCGCTTTGGGCTTTCTGATGCAGGAAACATTTACGGACGCCTTACAAACTCTACGCAGGGTGTTTTTGAAGAACGCGTTGCGGCTCTCGAAGGCGGCGTTGCCGGTCTTGCAGTTGCTTCTGGTGCAGCAGCAATTACATATGCATTCCAGAACATTGCATTTAACGGTGACCACATCGTAAGTTCAAAAACAATTTACGGCGGAACATACAATCTTCTTGCACACACACTTGCAGGTCAGGGAATCGAAACAACTTTCGTTGACGCAAGCGATGTTAAGAATGTAGAAAATGCAATCCGCGATAATACAAAGGCTGTATTTATCGAAACTCTCGGAAATCCAAACTCAGATATCGTAGACATCGAAGAAATTGCAAAGATTGCACACAATCATAAAATTCCGCTTATCGTAGACAACACATTCGGAACTCCTTACCTTATCCGCCCGATTGAACACGGTGCAGATATCGTTGTTCACTCGGCAACAAAATTTATCGGCGGTCACGGAACATCACTCGGCGGTGTAATCGTAGACAGCGGAAACTTTGACTGGAAAGCAAGCGGAAAATTCCCGCTTCTTACAGACGGAGATCCAAGCTACCACGGAGTTAAGTTTACAGAAGCAGTAGGAAAAGCAGCATACGTTACAAGAATCCGTGCAGTTATCCTTCGTGATACAGGTGCAACATTGAGTCCATTCAATGCATTTATCCTCCTCCAGGGACTTGAAACTTTGAGCCTTCGTCTTGAACGCCATGTTTCAAATGCATTAAAAGTAGTTGAATTCCTTAGCAAACACCCTCAGGTAGAAAAAGTAAACCATCCGGCCCTCGAAAACCATCCGGCCCACTCGCTTTACAAAAAATATTTCCCTCTTGGAGCCGGTTCAATCTTTACTTTTGAAATCAAAGGCGGAAAAGACGCAGCATGGAAATTCATTGATAACTTAAAGATATTCAGTCTGCTTGCAAACGTTGCAGATGTTAAATCTCTCGTAATTCACCCGGCAACTACAACACACAGCCAGTTGAGCGATGCAGAACTTGCTGACCAGGGAATTACACAGAGTACCATACGTCTTAGCATAGGAACAGAACACATCGATGACATCATTGCAGACATTGATCAGGCATTAAAGGCAGCAAAAGCCTAAAAATAAGTATAGTCCACCATTAAGCCATTATTTAAAAAACTAAAAGCCGTTGTGTTACAACGGCTTTTTTTTGATTGAAAACTTGCATACTATGTGTGATAATATACGATGTACGGGAAAAAATTATGAGTGAGTTTAATGCAGAATCAGTTTCACAATTTCTTTATAACAAAGTCGATGCAGTCCTTATAGTCGATGCAGAAAAAGACAGTTACAGCACAATAAAAAAACAGGGGCTCTTTGCAGATTTTCTGGACGAAAACGGAACATACAAAAAGCTTATCGAAAAACTATGGTTTCATTTTAATGAAGGTTCTGCAAAAATAGCAGATGACTACCATGTTTTTATTCCGATGATAGGCCAATTTAAAGGAAAATATGTTGACCGCATTAAATTAAATGTTGAAGGGAAAACACATCTTATTCAGATTTCAATATATCCTATCGATGAAACAAGTACTAAATATATTTTTATTCTTGATGAACTTGACAACAGCAAATATTTAAAGGATTTCCTTACCGACAGAAAAATTGATACGATTCAGAGTTCGTTTCTTTTTTCGATGTATGTAGATTTGATAAAAGATATTTCTTACAGCATAAATGTAACAGAAATTTCCAGCAACCCGCAGAACTATGACGTAAAATATTCTGAATGGCGCAACATGATTGTAAACATGATATGGAGCGAAGATCAGAAACTTTTTATGGAAAGAACTGATCCTGAATATCTTAAAAAAAATCTTGCACCTGGAAGAACAACTTCGTTTGACTGTCAGATGAAAAACTTAAAAGGAATTTATATCTGGGTTAAACTTATATTCAGCAGAACAGAAACTACAAACGAAGATGACTTTAGATTTGTATTTATGGTTCAGGATATTCATGACAGCTCAATCAAGCTTTTTGACACGCTTAAAAAATATGAAGACCTTGCTTCTAAAGATACACTCACACTTATTTACAATCACGGAAGAATCGAAACAGAAATAAATAATTCTGTAGAATATTTTGCTGCAAAGAAAAAACCTGTTTCATATATGATGATTGATATCGACTACTTTAAAAAGGTAAACGATGAGTTTGGACATTCTACAGGTGATATTGTTTTAAAACAGTTTGTCGATGAAATAAAAGATTTTATTTCGCAGTATAATATTCAGTTTGGAAGATGGGGCGGCGAAGAATTTGTTACGGTCTGCTATGACATGGATATTAAAGAAGCAGCAAAAATTGCTGATGGAATAAGAAAGAAAATTTCAGAAGTTAAATTTGAAAAAGCAGGAAAACTTACCTGCAGTATTGGCCTTACCGAACTTAAAAACGGTGACGATTCTAAAACCGTATTTGACCGCGTCGACAAGGCCATGTACGAAGCAAAGAACAACGGCAGAAACTGCGTCGTTGTAAAATAAAGGGTTATTTAGAAAAAAACTCTACAATCTTCTCAATTCCTTCGACGGTACGTAAAAGATTTCGATCAATCTGTGTAACATGAACGGTTACACCTTTATCTTCCAGGCGGTTTAGCAGTTCAATTAAAAAGAATGAATCCATAATCCCTTCTTCAATTAAATCAATTCCCGGAGTAAAAACTTTTTTATCTTGGGAAAGTTCGTATAAAATTTCCTTTACATCTATCATATTGTCTCCAGATAATGCCTGTCAATTTTGCCATTTTTATTAACCGGAATTTTATCAAGTATTTCAATTTTTTTAGGAATCATATATTTTGGAATTTTCTTTAACAGTTCTTTTCTTATCTCTTTTTCATTTAAATCAGAAACCACGTATGCTATCAAAAGGATTACTCTTCCTTTTTCATCACGTTTTGCAGTTACAACAGCATCTTTAATTCCGTTTATGGCTTTTAAATTTAATTCTATATCGCATAAATCAATACGATAGCCTGAGTATTTTATCTGAAAGTCACTTCTTCCTTTAAAATAAATCTGATTCTCTTTTACAAATGCCAGATCGCAGGTTTTAAAACAATTTATTCCATTTTCAGAATAACTGCTTTTATGGCACTCTCCGAGATAGCCGCTAAAAACACTATCTCCTTTTAAAATAATCTCTTCTTTATCAAATTCAATTTTAACTGCAGATAACCCCATATCGCCCATAGGGAGAACATCTTTTTCACACATATCTAAAGTTATAAAAGAACCGCATACTGCACATGTTGCTTCTGTCGGGCCATAAGCATTGAATATTTTTACATCCGAAAACCTTTTAAATAAATTTCTAGCCACAGACGGCTCGAGAATTTCTCCGCAAGAAAAAATAAATTTAAGATTTCTGCATTGATTAGAATCAAACTCGTGATTTAGAAGCAGTAGTTTAAGCAGAGAAGGTGTCGCGCAAATTATTGAAGAATCAAAAACATTTAAATCGTAAAATCCGTCTGCAATATCAAAACCCAGATCTACCGAAATTAAAGTATGCCCTTTCATTAAAGAATAAAAGAGTGAAAACACAGACAGATCGAATGAAAAATTTGAATTATTTAAGACTATTTTATTTTCATAAGATTTAAGATATTTTACAGAAGAAATCCATTTACAGAAGTTAAATAAGTTTTTATAACTTATAGGAACTTCTTTAGGTTCTCCTGTGCTCCCAGAAGTGCTTATTATGTAAATAATTTTGTTTTCATCAATTTGTTTGTCTTCTGGTATAGGATTTATAGAATTTTTACCAGATATTATTTCTATATTTTTTAATGAATCTGGAGTTAAAACCAAATCAGATTTACATTTTAACCTTATCATTTCAGTACGTTCATCCGGCATTAAAAAGTCAACAGGAATGTAAGGTCTCCCGGATTGAATACATGAAAAAATTTCAAGATAAGACTCCACAGATTTATCACATTTTATTATAACAGGCAACGTTCCCTGCTGCCTTAAAATCTTTCCATAAAGAAGTGATTTTTCATAAAGTTCCTTAAATGTTATGAATTTTTCTTTAAAAACATAAGCATTATTTTCGGGTATTCTTTCTGAATTTAATCTTAGCATTTCCAATACAAAATTCATTTTAACCCTGTCTTATCTGATCTTTAGGAATCAATTCAGGATTATAAAGAACCTTTGAATGATTGTCTAAAATCAATTCTTTACTGATTTCTTTATCAGTATTACGGTCAATTGAAATTTTATATATCCTTGAGATTCTGTACCAGTCTCCTTCCTCTTTTGCAAAATGGTGATTCTCTTCGGTGATCTTATATCTTAGAGGAAACTGTTTTTCTGAACGAAGCTCGCCGCACAAATCTTTATCTTCAACCCAGACTAAAAGCTGTATAACCTGATTTGTTGTATTCTTGAACCTGTAATCCAGCATGTTATAACATATCGAAGTACCTGTTCCAAACGGAACACGTCTCTGATCATCCGGAAAAAGTGCATCGCTGTGATGATGAAGTTCAGTAACTGTAAGAGGGCTGTTTAAAACAAGATAATGAATTAAATTTGCAAGTTGACATAAACCTCCGCCATAATCTGATTCAAATTTATTTTTCTTTATTACAAGACCCTTTATATAATCTTTTTTTTTCGAAGGCTTCCCAACCAATTCCCAGAAAGAAAATGTCTGACCAGGGTTTATCAAAAGTCCGTTTATTTTCGATACAGCAATCTTTATGTTTTGGATTTTATTAATCTGGAGTTGAATATCGACTCCCTCAAGTTTTCTAAGAAGAATAGAAAAATGCGATTTGACAATCTGCGGAAGTTTTTCTTTTTCATTCCGCATAACTGCTATTTTTTTATTTATAACAAGATTTTTTATTTTACGAATAAAGATTTCTTTTTCAAGAGATATTTTATAACACAGTGGGTTTATTTCACAGAATAAACGTCGCTTCATTTTATACAACTCCAAACATATTATAAATGACAAAAAAACTTACGACAAATATTTTATTCTGTGAAATAAGAAGTAACAAAAAGATATTTTTAAATTTATCTTATCGCACTTGCTTCGTCTTTTGTTGCAGATTTCCAGAACTGACTTCGTCCAAACGGTCCTACTTCTCCACGCATTTCGAGAGTATCCTGTTTGTATTTTTTTCCGTCTGCTTTATGGAAAACGATGCGGCATTTATATCTTTTTCCGTCACCCGGATCAATGATAAAACCATCTGCCCATTTTCCTTCTTCGAGTTTTTTTAAATCCCAGATCCATGTTGCACCTACAGTTTTAACTGTTCCGATATCAACATTGTTCATAAAGTTTTCATAATGGCGGCCTTTTCCACCATTAGTCAAAGTGTCCTGCGGATAATCTGCAATAGAAAGCATCTTGCCGTAGAGCTTTCCGTTTTCTACCCAGATCTGCCATCCTGCTGTAGGTTTGTTTGTTTTTTCGTCGATACTGATCCAGTATCCTTCTGCAGGGTCACCTGCAAAGCATGCAGCTCCTGCAAGAAAAAGGCTTGCAAATAAAACAAGTAATTTTTTCATTTTTTCTCTCCTATAAACTGAATTATATCACTACTGAATGGCGAATGCAAATTTTCAGTTTTTATTTTTAATAGACTCAAGTGCACCTAAAAAACCTTTCGAATAACTGTCTATCGTAGAATTAATAATTTCGGGCCATTTCTCTTCTGGTTCTGTATAAGACTTTCCGCCTTCTTCAAATACATATGATTTCATTCCATGAAGATTTATCCATCTCCTGTCATATTTGATATCATTTTTCTTTACATATTCAATCGCATCATTTACAATTTTTTCTAAATTTTCAACATTCTGAAAAGTATATGTATTTATCAGATAACCAAACTGTTCATTTAAAAGCGATACGGCTTCTCTGGCAGAAATATCCTGACATATATTTGCATCAATTCTCGCTCTAAGCTGCCCGATATAAAATATCCTGGAAGCTTCATCTTTATTTTCCTGAAAATAGACATTTGATAAAACATATAAAACCGAAGGATTATACGAATCAAGATTCTTCAAAACTTCTTTTACAGTTTTATCAACAACTTTTTTATCTTTACTCAAAAGTTTTTCGATTGTTTTATTATCTTTATCAACTTTTATATCTGAATAAGCAGGATTAAGTTTTAATTCTTTTTCCTGAGCAAATACAGAAATACAAACCACCATCAAAGAAACAAATAATGTTAAAATCTTTTTCATTTTATTCTCCTTAAATATTTTTTTTCATTCATACGCCTTCTACTCCGCTTGATTTATCAGACTTATATTAAAGTATAAAGCATAACTGGCATTTTACAAAATCATTTTTTTCAGCACTTTTATAATCTGCCTCAGAACGCCAATAAATAAAAACCTTATAGTTGTCTGAAAAATACATTACCAATTGTTTCAAAAATTATTATATTGAATATGTAAAGCCTGCTGCACAGAAGACTATATCCAGTAATTATTTTGTGTTTATCAGTATGTGCGGTTATAAGACTGTCGTGTCTTGCGCGGCAATTAAGCATTTGATTTATCTTTGTTTTTTCTTTACCACAATTCAGGTCTGAGGCTGGACTGGCGCTGAAAAATATAATTCTCTTGAGGTATGTGGTATGGAAAGTGAAATTTCAATTCTAGAAGAAAACTCTATCCGTTCAAAAATTCATTTTATCCGCGGGCAACAGGTTATGCTGGATTGTGATCTCGCTCAGATTTATGGGTATGAAACCAAAAGATTTAATGAACAGATTAAAAATAACCGAGAACGCTTTGATGAAGATTTTATGTTTAGGTTAAACAACGAGGAAGTTCAACAACTTTCAAGGTCGAAAATTTCGACCTTGAACAAAGGACGTGGTA
>CAJORB010000073.1:0-14668 GCA_905236565.1 uncultured Treponema sp.
ATGAGTGTATGCCAGTCGAGGTTCTTGTATGGAGAAAGAGTTTTTTCGAGTTCGTAGCCTTTTGCATCTGCCTGTTTTTTGATGTTCTCTGACTGCATGTCGATGAGTTCTTTCTTTTTCTGTTCGATTTCGATGTCAGAAGCAACCTGCATATTTCTTAATTTATGCTGTGACTGAGCTTTCTCTAAGGCAAGTTCTGCAGTTTTTTTATCAATTTCTTTCTGCTTTTCTTTTACTGCAATTTCTGTATTTAATTCGCTTTCCTTAATCTTTCTTTCCTGTTCAACAGCAAAATTTCTTCTTTCGTAAATTGCCTGGTCTGCTTCTTTCTGCAAGGCTTCGTGAGTTTCTGTTTCGAGAGCTTTTGCCATTTCCGGAGAAGGGCTTATTCCCAGAACTTCTACCGAAAGAATCTGAACACCCAAAAGTTTTACGGCATTTGATTTTTTGAGGTTGTCGAGAATTATAGAAGAGATTTCTTTTGCGCAGCGAAGTCCTTCTTTTAATTTTTTCTGCTGAATCAAAGAAGAAACGGCAGTCTGTGCTTCATTGTTAAGGCGCTGTTCAAGAACTTCAAATTTGTCATAACGTATTCTTCCGTTATCGAGCGTAAAGTCGAGGGCTTCAGAAAGAGTTTTAGGATCCTCGATATTATATGTAATCTGTCCCTGAACCGTAATTTCCTGGAAGTCGAGAGAAGTCTCTTTAAAGATAAAAGGAACGTCGCGTGTTCCAAGCGGAATTGCTGTCAATGAAGATGACGGTTTATAATAGAAAAAAGATAAACCTTTTCCTTCGCGTTTGATGTGGCCTTTTTTGTAATGGATGGCATAAGTCATCGAGTCAAAAGAAATAAATTTAAATCCAAACATCTTTTTCTCCTTGCTGCTGAATTTTATTTTACTCTCACCGATATTACCATTTATATTGAATCGATTGTAAATTATTTTTAATATTTTTGCAAACCTGTTTGCACTTATCTCATGCAAAAGCCGACGAATATACCGACTCTGATAAACTGTCCCAGACGGTCTTCGCTTCCATCACTTGAACTGTATGAATGCGCAAAACACAGCGGGCTGTATCCAAGCGTAAGTCCCACGCATATATCAGATTTAAATACTACTGTGCCGGTGGCCCCAAGACCTGCGTAAATATCAAACAGTCCTACTTCGTCTCCGGCATAGAATTCTAAGCCGCACAATAATCCGGCAGATAATAAAAATCTGTTTTTATTTTTAAATCTGAATGCTGGGCCTATGATTGAAGAACTTGCAAGTACTATATTACCACTTTCTTCGCCATAAAAACTAAGCAGATCAGCATCAAAATGAAAGCCGATAGTTCGGTCTTCATCAAAAGAATTATATGCAAAATAAATTCCAGGTTTTACAGGAAGCGAAACCGGTCTGTTTATCGGGATTCCGACATCCAGTGTCAATGCGCCTATATAATAACGATCTTTATAAGGATCTTCATCATCGTCATCTTCTTCCTGTGAAAACATCGGGCACAAGAATAATGTCATAAGCAGAATCAGAATAAAACTTTTTTTCATATATTTTCCTTATCGATTTTTAATCATACCATATAACGTTCTTAAGTCAAGGAAAAACCGGGATTTTAGTAAATTCAGTATATATAAAATCTGACATGCAGTTGTCATATTTTATGTGCTATAATAAAACATAAATAAGGCAAAAACCGATATGCATTTTGTAAACGCAAAATCTATTCTTACGACTTCTCCATGCGGAATGAACATATACCGCGGATGTTCACACGGCTGCATTTACTGTGACTCTCGAAGCAAATGCTATCACTTTACGCATGATTTTTCTGATATCGAAGTTAAGCAGAATGCGCCCGAGCTCCTTGAACAGGCCTTAAAGAAAAAAAGAAAAAAATGCATGATAGGAACGGGCAGCATGGGCGACCCTTATATTCCTGCAGAAAAAGAACTCTGTATTACGCATCGCTGTCTTGAAATTATCGAGCGCTATGGTTTTGGAGCTGCTGTTCAGACAAAGTCAGATCTTGTTCTTCGTGACATTGATATTCTTGAACGTATTAATAAAAAGACAAAGGCTGTCGTTCAGATGACGCTTACGACTTTTGACGATGATTTATGCCGTCTTGTTGAACCTGCTGTATGTCCCACAAGCCGTCGCTTTGAAGTCCTGCTTGAGTGTAAAAAGCGCGGAATTCCGACGGTTGTGTGGTTTAGTCCTGTCCTTCCTTTTATAAATGACACGAAAGAAAATATCGACGGCATTCTTGATTACTGTATCCGTGCCGGAGTTAAAGCGATAATCTGCTTTGGAATCGGTCTTACGCTTCGTGACGGAAGCCGCGATTATTTTTACAGAGCGCTTGATAGACTTGCATCGACACAATCGTGCGGTTTTGATTTTGCCGGAATAAAACAACGTTACATAAAAACTTTCGGGAACAGTTATATAATTTCAAGTCCGCATGAAAATGAACTCTGGAAACATCTTTTTGACACATGTAAGAAAAACAACATCATGCTTGGAGGAGAATCGATTTTTAAATGGATGGAAGAATTTCCTGAGAGTGCAGAAAGTTCTGATAATCCATCGCAGCTTGAACTTTTCTAAATTGCGCGGTTTGCATTCTGGATTAAAGCGCGGGGTTTTGTCTTCTTGACATTTTTCTTTTTGAGTTCTAGAATTATCATATTATGTGGAAGACACCAGTTTTATTATTAGAAAAATGCTATTTCTCTATCGTTCGATAGGGGTAGTGGGTCTTCTTAAGAAAACTTGAGTTTTCTGTTTTCCATTCAGTCCAGAAAAATCCACACATTTATTTAAAACCCCTTTTTTAGTTTAAGGCAAGTTATGCTTTATTTAACAAATTTCGTGATGAAAAAAATTAAGGAAGGGCATTATATATGTTCAGCATAAAAAAACAAATTAGAAGATTATATACATCATCTGTTCTTGGGCAGATTTCGCTTTCTGGTGCGTGGGTTGCAATTCTTGCTGCCCGCGGGTTTAGCCTTGCCCAGATAGGTTTTGCAGAAACTATTTTTCATATTGTAAGTATTATTTTTGAAATTCCGTCCGGAGTTCTTGCAGATGTTTTTGGTCGAAAGAAAACTCTCATCATTTCGTGTCTCATGCGTATTACCGGGGACATCGTGATGGTGTTTTCTAATAATTATGCGCTTGTGTGTCTGTCGATTGCTTTTCATGCGCTAAGTTATAATTTTGCGTCAGGTTCGGGAGATGCGCTTGCGTATGATTCTCTAAAGTCTGTAGGGCAGGAAGGACATTTTGAAAAATACGCTTCTAACCAGCTTGTGATTTACCGTACATGCGAAGGTATTTCTACTCTTGCAGCAGGTCTTTCTCTTATGCTCGGTTATAAGATTTCGTATTCTGTAAGTGTAGGTTTTTCTATCCTTCAGCTTATTGTACTTTCGTCTCTCATAGAAGTTTATCTTGGTGAACGTACTCAATCGTCGCGTGTCTGGGAAGAAATTAAAAAATGCTTTAGAGAAAGTTTTATGTTCTTAAAGCAGGCAAGAAAAGCAATGCTCATTATGTTTGCAAATTCTCTTGTAGGTGCGATGGACATTCTGCTTTTGTTTTTCCTCCAGGCAAAGCTTCCTATGGCAGGAATCCCGAGATGGCTTTTAGGATTTGCACTTCTGTTTTTACAGGCAGGCGGAATTCTTGGAGCCCGCGCAATCTTACATGCAAAGAAGATGCGCTACCGTACGATTTTTGTAATTGCTTCAATCGTAATTTTCTTAGGAATCTTACTTGAGCACTCAGGAATGTATGTCATAATGACTTTAGGCGGTTTTATGGCAGCTTTTGCAGACGATGCAATGCAGGTAAAGAACAATACGCTGCTCCAGGATATGTTCCCGTCAGAACAGAGGGCGACATTAATTTCGATTGAGTCTTTTACATTCTCTGTTATAATGATTGTATTATCACCTCTTGCCGGAATGTTTTTTGAGTGGTGGTAGACAAGGAGGATGCGGATATGGAAAAGGTAAGATGGGGAATTCTTGGAACTGCAAATATTGCGCGCTGGGGAACAATTCCCGGAATGAAGCTTGCAAAGAACTGCGAGCTTTATGCGATTGCAGGACGCAGTGAACAGAAGGCAAAAAAATACTGCGAGGATTTTGGTTTTAAGAAATTCTATTGCTCATATGATGAACTTTTACAGGATAAAGATGTCGAGGCTGTGTATATTCCGCTTCCAAATAATCTTCATCTTGAATGGGTAAAAAAAGCGCTCAGTGCTAAAAAGCATGTTCTCTGCGAAAAGCCGCTTGCCATCAATGCAGACGAAGCAAAGCAGATGTATGACTGTGCTAAAGAAAACGGCGTTCATCTTATGGAGGCATATGCTTACCTTCACAGTCCGTATGTAAAAAGCCTTGTAAACGATGTCAAAAGCGGAATTATCGGCGACGTTGATTTTATCGACACAGCCTTTATAACTCAGTTTTATAAAGAAGACTTCAGGCTTCATAAGGAGCTTGGCGGCGGTGCGATGTATGATCTTGGCTGTTACTGCACGACGCTGATTCTTTCGTTAATCGATTCGCCTGTTGAGTCGGTAAAAGCAGGAGCCGAGTTTACGGACCTTGGAGTAGATTCACTTACATCTGCTGCTATTCAGTTTAAAAACGGAGCAAAAGCATCTTTTACTGTCGGAATGTGTCTTGGTACAAATACCAATGCACGTTACGACAGGCTTTACGTTCACGGGTCAAAGGGCATAATCAAGTCCGATGTTGAATACAACCAGGAAGGTAAAGTTTCTTACACAGTCATCATTGATGGTAAGAAAAAAGTGCGTAAGATAAAGGTTCCTCAGAACTATTCTCTCGAGATAGAACAGCTTGGACGCTGCATCCGCGAAGGCGAAAAGCCTCATGTAAGCCCTGAGTTTTCATTAAAGAATTCTGCCCTTATAGACGCGGTTTTAAAGGAAATAGGGTTTTAGAGTTCATTCCACGCGGAATTTACTAAAAAAAGCAGAATCTTTCGAAAACCTATTGACAAAGTAGGTAATTAGATATATTCTTGTTTACATAACCTACTTGATTAGTGGGAAATTGCAAAGCCACACGGCTTTTAGAACACAACCGCTAACGCAGAGTTTTTATAGGAGTAAAAATTATGAGTGAAATTAAACAGAGTGCACTGGAACTTATCGGTAAGACACCGCTTTTACAGCTTAACGGATATTCAAAAGCTGCAGGCGTTAAAGATGCAACTATTCTTGCAAAGCTTGAATATCTTAATCCGGCAGGAAGCGTTAAGGATCGTGTTGCGCTTGCCATGATTGAAGACGCAGAAGAGAAGGGAATTTTAAAACCTGGTGCTACTATTATTGAACCGACTTCTGGAAATACAGGTATCGGTCTTGCTGCTGTTGCAGCTGCAAAAGGCTATCATGCAATTCTTACTCTTCCTGATACTATGAGTGTTGAACGCCGCAATCTTCTTAAAGCATACGGAGCAGAAATTGTTCTTACGGAAGGTGCAAAAGGAATGAAGGGCGCAATTGCTAAGGCAGAAGAAATTCAGAAAGCAACACCGGGATCAATTATTCCTGGTCAGTTTATAAATCCTGCAAACCCTGCAGTTCATAAAAAGACAACCGGTCCAGAAATCTGGCAGCAGACAGAAGGTAAAGTAGATATTTTTGTTGCAGGTGTTGGTACAGGCGGAACAGTAACAGGAGTAGGAGAGTATCTTAAATCTCAGAATCCAAACGTAAAGGTTGTTGCAGTTGAACCTGCTACAAGCCCTGTTCTTTCTAAAGGCGAAGCTGGTCCTCATAAAATCCAGGGAATCGGTGCTGGATTTATTCCTGATGTATTGAATACAAAAATCTATGACGAAATCATTACTATCGAAAATGATGATGCGTTTGCAGAAGGAAGGGCATTTGCAAGAAGCGAAGGAATCTTAGTTGGTATTTCTTCTGGTGCTGCATTAAAAGCTGCACGCATTCTTGCAGAACGTCCTGAAAATAAAGGGAAGGTAATTGTTGCACTTCTTCCTGATTCGGGAGACAGATATCTTTCTACACCGCTTTTCAGCGACAACTAAAATTTAAATAAGGAATGCACCATGGCAAAATCTTTTGACGAACTTAAAATTACACATCCATGTTTTGGAAGCCATGGTGCAACCACAGGCCGCATTCATCTTCCTGTGTGCCCGGGCTGTAACATTGCATGCCGCTTCTGTGAGCGAAGCTTAAATGATACAGAAAACCGCCCGGGTGTTACTTCGTGCGTTCTTACTCCAGAACAGACAATTCCATTAATAAAAAAAGCAGTTGAATTAAGTCCTGAGATTCGTGTTGCAGGAATTGCGGGGCCGGGTGATACTTTTGCAAGTGACAACGCGATTAAAACATTCCGCTTAATCGATAAGGAGTTTCCTCATCTTATAAAATGTATGAGCACAAACGGCCTTCTTTTGTCTGAACGTGCACAGGAAATCATCGATGCAAAAATCGATTCTCTTACCGTTACTGTTAACGCTGTAGATCCTAAAATCGAAGCTCAGTTAAATGACTACATCATCTGGCATGGAGAAAAAATCGAAGGTGTTAAAGGCGCAGAGATTCTTATAAAAAATCAGCTTGAAGGAATTAAAAAAATTGCGGATGCAGGAATTACGATAAAGGTAAATACTGTTTTAGTTCCGCGTATAAACGCAAGTCATATTGCAAAGATTGCTCAGACGGTTTCTGAAGCAGGTGCAAAAAAATATAATATTATTCCGCTTATTCCTACTGCAAAGCTAAAAGACGAGGCGGCCCCTACATGTCAGGAAATACACGAAGCACGAGAAGCAGCTTCAAAATATATCGAACTTTTCTTACACTGCAATCACTGCCGCGCAGACGCAGTCGGGGTTCCGGGCAGAACAGAGTTTTCAAAACAGCTTTATGCGGCATTTGCGCTTTCTTCAAATGCGGATGAAGCCTTAAAAGAAAACTTCTCGCACGGCTGATGAAAGGTTTATAAAGATTTCATTCCGTAATATCACTGTATTTTTCTTTTGCGATTGAGTATGCTTCGCGGTCAAAAAGAATTATTACGGCATCAATGTCTTTGCCGTATTTTTTTATTGTGTCGACTGCGACTTCGAGAGCTTTGTCTTTAGGATAACCGTAGACACCTGCGCTTATAAGGGGAAAGGCGAGTGTCCTGCAGTTGTTTTCTTCTGCGGTTTTAATTGAATTTACATAACAGCTTTCAAGTAGTTCCTGTGCCCTTTGCGGTGAATGTTCATAATAAACAGGTCCTACTGTGTGGATTACGTGACGGGCTTTGAGTCTGTAGCCTGATGTAATTTTTGCTTCGCCCGTCTTACAGCCGCCGAGCGTTGCACATTCTTTTACAAGTTCAACTCCCGCAGCCCTGTGAATCGCACCGTCAACGCCGCCTCCACCCAGAAGGCTTTCATTTGCGGCATTAACAATTGCGTCCCCCTCAAATGTTGTTATATCGCCTGACTTTATCTTTAAGTTTGCCATGAGTTAATTATAACTCATAGGCAAACAATTAGAAAGGTTAATACTAGGTTTTAATTTCTATTGCTGTTCGCTTACAGAGAATGTCACATATATATAAACATAATGAGTATCATCAGTTAATCTTCCTGACCACAAAGTCCAGTTAGGAACATTACGGGCTTCTGCTTTATTGTTATGTCCAGATGCAGGTATATATGTTGTACTCTTTATATTAGAAAGGGTTTTTGACTGGGACTTGACACCACTCATTGAAGAACCGTTATTACGCCTCATATTCTCTGCTTTTATAGTAATTACATCACTCGGAGACATACATGTTACAGAAACTGACCTGGAAGTATTTTCTGTTTGAGCTAAATTTACCCATCCATCAGCGCCAATATGATTTAAATCATTTTTTTGACCCCAGCCCCATATAGTAGTAGAATTGACATAGATAGTTCCAAGACAATTAAAATCTCCTTTTCCATCATAACCACCTATACACATAAAAGCAGCTCCTGTACCGCTACGGTCATATGTAAGGGTAATCGGTTTAATAATACCTTTAACATATTTATGTGTTGTTTTTGTTTTACAGTATGGTCTTGTCTGTACGATTACAAGGTGTTTTACATCATCATAACCTACAGAAAATCCTGTTGTAGGATTTGAGAACTCAGTTCCATCTGTAGATTTAAGGTATACTTTAACAGTATTAGGATTATCACCTGTGTTTCCAGGTTGTATATAAACACTTAGTGAAGGATCAGACAGATAACTGAATTTCCATACTTTTGGATCATCTTCAGTGTTTCCAGAGCCAGTTTCACCGCTTCCATTTTTAGCAATAACTGTAGGTTCAGCAAGGATACCCAGAATATAAATATCTTTGTTGATTATCTTTGGTAAATATCCTGTCTTTGAAACTATAATAGAAAGACTGTGAGGTCCAAGAGCAAGTTCATATCTGCCATTTTTAGCAGTAAGTTCTGTATCGCCATCTTCAACTGTTATAGATTCACCGGTACCTGCACTAATTTCCATTGTTGCATTTCCTGTTCCACTTGATGTTAGAGCAAGGTCATAAGTTGTGTATGAAGGAACAGGAGAATTTGATGTAGATGTATCTATTCTGTTAGTTGTATTATTTGCATAGAAATAAATGGATGGTTCAGATATTGGAGTTACAACTTTTATTTTTTTAGTAATAGTCGTATCAGTATATCCGCTCTGCTTACTTGTAACAGTGAGGGTATGTTCACCTATAGCAAACTCTCCTGATTTTGTTCCGCTAAATGAAACATTGTCAACTTTACCGCTTATAGATGCATTACCTTGAGAAGAAATTGTATAAGAAGCTTTTTTTGATGAATCAGCAACTTCCACAATTTCAAAACCGTTATTGTCTGTAACGCCATTAAGTGCAGGTGAAAAACTAATGTCGGCAGGAGCTGCCCCTTCGGACAAGCTTAGCCAGAGTTTGTGATAGGTATTTTCGCTTGAGTAGGAGTCATCTTTTTTGTATTTTTCACTACTTATAAATAAATAGCCGCCACTATTTAAAATATCTGATAAAAAATATTCTCTTTTTACATCTCTAAGAGGATCATTTCCTGCCCACGAGTCAAAAGTCTCAAATCGTGCTTTTGAAGATTTTGAATCAAAGAGAAGATAATAATCAGCTGGGACACCATAACGATTATATGAGTCCCGGGTATAATCTTTGGAACTCCAATCTCTAACATTTTTTTCTTGTTTTCCTATGACGTAGAGTTTTATAGTACCGCTATATTTTGTGTTATGAGAAATATTTATTTCTGCCTGATACAGTTTTGCTGTAATCTGTTTTATTCCAACATTAAAGTGTTTTTTTAATATAAGAGGCTGACAATGTTCTTTTTCAACAATAATTTCCAGTTCATGTTTACCATCATCTAAATTTCCGCTTAAATTTGTAGTTGCAGTATTATCAATTTTAAAAGTAATTTCTGAATCTTCATTTGCGCTGTTATCAATCGAATAAGTACAATTGCTATAAGTCATAAAGCTGTACTGCATTACATCATAAGTAATGCCATTATCAGTTTTTGTTCCATTTTTTTCTGCATTACTCGTAATTTCCGGTTCAACAAGTTTTTTTGTTACATAAATATTTTTTGTAACACTAACAGGGCGGGCACGGTTTTTTGATGCTGTTGCCGTAATCTTATTAAATCCATCTTCGAGGACTGTATCTGCATCAACTGTCTGTCCGTTTACTTTTACATCAAGATCAGAAGTTGAATCTGTTTTTACAACGTTAATAGAGAAACTGTCTCCAGTATATTCTACAACATCATAGGCTTTTGATTCTCCTTCTTTTTCTGCAGTAAGATTATTTAACTCTCCGTTGGCTGCAAAAATAATTTCTGGTTCTGTTACATAACATAATCCGAGTGATTCTGATGTAGAAACAGTTTTACTTTTTACACCTTCAGGGCTTATTGCTGTAACAACATAATCATATTGAAGAGATGGTTCCTGTTCATCAAAATAGTAGATAAACGCATTTGATTTTGTTCCGGCTTTTTTTGCCTGATCTGCTTTTACATCTGCTGTTGCAACAAATGTGTATTCTCCCGGTGTATTGCTTGAGTAACAGTCAATTCTATATGTTAAATCATTATTTCTTTTTAATGATGTGTTTGGCATATCAAAGTGAAGAGTGTGATATCCGTTTGTATCAGGATCTGCAGGGTTTTTTAAATTCTTTGGATTGTCTGGTGCAGAAAGCTGTTTAAAACTATATGAATATGGAATTTCAAAAGCTTCGGATTCTTTATAATAAATGAAGAATCCATCAATCATAAGATTTTTTCTTTCTGTATTGTCAGGAATGTTTGCACTTAATGTAATTACTGTTTTGTCAGAAGAGAGTGTTGCGGTTTTTGAAGTTGCTATATTTGTTTTTGAAGAATCATCGTTAAGATAAATATCAAAATATGCACCGTCTGCATTTTCAAGTTCAATGTTGTAACTTTTTGGATTTGTTAAAAGAAGTTCTACTTTAATCGGTTCAACTGCAGAAAGATTTCTTCTTCCATCCAGAACAGTTGTCTCAGAAGCAACTTCATAACGGCCAATCGTTACGGCCTTTGACCAGTATTCAAGATACTCTTTTACAGGTTCATTGTACGAAATGTCGCATGATAAAACTGTAAACAATAAATACATCATGCTGAATAAACTCAATGCTCTCTTCATTTTTTTCATATTCCTACCTTTTTCTGCATAGAAACATAGCATTTTCTATTGATAGATACACTACCTAAAATGGTAGTTTTAACAAAAAAAATGTAAAAAATATCAAAAAAATGAGGTTTTTTGAGCTAAATTCACTTAAAAACTTTAAAAATACTTAAGTTTTTACTAAAGTTTTTTTTTGAGTTTATTCAGTTTTGATGAAAAAAAACTAAATTATGCCTAAGACACGGGCGTTCCAGACCGCCTGAGTGACAGAGGTTGCTTCGAGTTTTAAATATAATTTTTTTACGTGAAAGTTTACGGTGTTTTCGCTTATGAAAAAATATTCTGCAATTTCATCGCGCGATTTTCCCTGTTCAAGAAGTTTTAAAATTTCTACTTCCTTTTGATTGAACGTTGCATCATTTTTTAATTCTGCTTTTAAATAACGAGGATGACTTATCGCCATGTTTCGAGTCATTTCAAGAAGCTCCATTAAAAATTCTGATTCACCTTTCTGCTTTATGTAGTCAATGAGAACATTTAAAACTGCACAGCCTTCATCTGCAATAAGACGATAATATCTTCTGCGTCTTGCAATTTTTATTGCGCGGTCAAATGCTTCGATTGCAAGCTCTTTTTTTTCTGCGCGATAAAAAGCGATTGAAAGCAAAAGATCTATTTCGCATAAGTCCATATGACGTCTGCCTTCTTCTAAAAGTGGACGGAGCTTTTCTGCAAGTGCAATTAAAGATGTGTAATTATTTGTAATTATGTAACATCTCATTTTTACAAGATAGCGGTATGTATCGAGCATGTTAAAATTTCCATACTCATCCGGTGCGTTATTTTTAAACCAGCTGCTTATTATTTTTCGTTCGCCTTCATAAAAAGCTGTCATTACTTCTGCAGAGTCAAGGTTGTAAGAAAATTCTGCAGTTCCGGTTTCTTCTATATATTGTTGTATGTGTTTTATATAACTTTCCGGGTCTACAGTTCTTCCATATGCAATAAAAATTTTTGTCTGAAGGTAAAGTGCTGTAAACAAAAGACGATGTTCAGAGTCCTTGTTAAATTCTTTTATCGTACGGCTTACAAGTACTTCTGCATCGATAAGACGGTTAATCTGGTAATAATATTCTGCAAGACACTGATTGTAAATTGAAGGACAGACAGACGGCTCATAAAGGCACGAAAGATTTTCTACAAATTCTGTCTTGTGTTTTTTTAAGAAAGGTCCGATGCGCGAAAAGTCATTAAAGCCATTTAAAATTGCAGGGCGGCCTGCAGTGAGCGTAACGAAGCCTACAGAAAGATTGCTTGCTCTTAAAAATTTTAATGTATCAATAAATTCTTTCCAGGTAATTCTCGGGTTAACGATTTTTAATCCGATTTTCATGTAAGTATATTCACCTTCATCGGGAAGGGCATCTATAAAACGGTCGGCTTTGGTAAGTTCACCATCAATAAAAAGATTTAGTGCGATTCCGCATGCTGTATATGGATATTTTTTTATATCAGCAGGAGTGAGCGCATAATAGGATTCCCTGTCATTGTGTTCGTCGATAAGGAAATAATTTTTGAGAAAGGATAATGTTCTTCTCTGAAGTTCTTCTGCACTTACAAGCTGTTTTGACATACAAGTATTATAACGTCAAATCCTGTGTATTTCCATTAAATAATGCCTTTCATTTTTAAGTTGCGTTCTGTTACTTTTTATGGTAATATATAGTATCTGCAATGGGGCAGAATTAGGTTTCCTGATTCTGTCTCTTTTTTTTAAAATTCTCACTCTCTTAAGGGGGCTCACATGGTTGAGACAATTACAAAAATCAATGGTTCAGTAAACGGCGTTGTCTGGGGAACCTTTGGTATTTCGCTTCTTTTTGCAGCCGGTATCATAATGACTATAGCAAACAGCGGCTTCCAGTTTACTCATTTTGCTCACTGGATAAAAATGACTATCGGTGCGATTTTCAAAGACAAGAATATTACGGCACATACAGGTAAGGATAATAAGGCTATTTCACAGTTCCAGAGTCTTTGTACTGCTCTTGCAGCGACTATCGGAACGGGAAATATCGTAGGTGTTGCAACTGCTATCATCGCAGGCGGTCCTGGTGCAATTTTCTGGATGTGGATTATGGCAATACTCGGTATGATGACAAACTATTCAGAAAACGTACTCGGTATCTTCTTTCGCCGAAAGGGCAGCAAAGGAGAATGGAGAGGCGGCGCCATGTATTATCTTAGAGATGGTCTTGGCGGATATAAGGGAATGAAATATGTAGGAGTTGTGCTTGCTGTTTTATTCAGTCTTTTCTGTTTGTTTGCAAGTTTCGGAATCGGAAACATGAGCCAGGTAAACTCAATTGCAGGAAACATGCAGAGTGCTTTTAATATTCCTGCTCCGGTTACAGGATTTTTACTTGTAGTGATTGCTTCTGTTGTAATTCTCGGCGGGCTTAAAAGAGTTGCAGCTGTTACAGAAAAGCTTGTTCCGGTTATGGCAATAATTTATATAATCGGTGCACTCATTATCTTCCTTACTAACATTACTGCAGCTCCTGCTGTATTTGCAGCAATCTTTAAAGGAGCATTCGCGGCAAAATCTGCAGCCGGCGGTGTTATCGGATACGGAATCCAGAAAGCAATTACAATGGGATTTAAGCGCGGTGCTTTTTCTAACGAAGCAGGTTTAGGTTCTTCTGTAATGGTTCACTCATCATCAAATGTAAAAGAACCTGTACGTCAGGGGATGTGGGGAATCTTTGAAGTATTTGCAGATACAATAATCGTTTGTACATTGACTGCATTTGTAATTCTTTCAACTGGTGTCGTAGATCTTAACACAGGTCTTATGATTTCTCAGAACGAGGGCCCGGGACTTGTAGGAGAAGCATTTGCAACAGTATTCGGCGGATTTGGTCCTAAGTTTATTGCACTTGCAATTTTACTTTTTGCATTCTCAACTGTTCTGGGATGGAGTCATTACGGCGAAACAGCATGGCAGTATATTTTTGGTGAATGCCTGCATTTACCTGACTGGCTTGGAATCATTTATAAAGTATGTTTTGTTATCGTAATTTATTTTGGATGTACAATGAGCCTTGATCTTGCATGGGATATTTCTGACACCTTTAACGGTCTTATGATGATTCCAAACCTTATCGGTGTAATTGCACTTTGTCCTCTTGTTGCAAGAATAACAAAGAATTACGTTGACAGAAAAATTCATAAAAAAGATATCGAACCGTTGATTTCTAAATTTTCTGAATATCAGGCAACTAAAAAGGAATTAGACGAAGAAGATTAATTATTTCTGATAATCACGGCATGATGGTATTGTGCCGTGATTACAAGCTCTGCAAGTTTTGCAAGCGCGTGTTCTGCAATTGCAGTTTCAAGATTTCCACTTCTATAAAAAAGCCTTTCTCAGGCATTTGTTAAATTCAGCATAAAATCAAAAAAAAGAAATTTATTTTTGAAAAACCTATTGACATAGTAGGTAAATCCCTTTATATTGTTATTACCTACTAAACTAATAGGAAATAACAAAAGAAACTATATTTATCTCCGGCAGTACCGGAAAAGATAACAGACGACAGGAGTACATTATGGCAGAGCTCAGACAGATTGCAATTTACGGAAAGGGTGGAATCGGAAAGTCCACGACCACACAGAACCTTACGGCAGGACTTGTTGAACACGGAAAAAAGGTAATGGTTGTAGGCTGTGACCCTAAGGCAGATTCGACTCGTCTTCTGCTCGGCGGTCTTGCACAGAAAACTGTACTTGATACTATCCGTGACGAAGGTGAGAGTATCGAGCTTGACCGCATCATGAAAACAGGCTTTGGAGGAACACGATGTGTAGAATCCGGTGGTCCGGAACCTGGTGTTGGTTGTGC
>CAJORB010000074.1:0-2127 GCA_905236565.1 uncultured Treponema sp.
ATGACAGGCTCAAAATCTTTTTATAAGGTTGTTGAAAATCTGATAAAAATTTCTCAGTATGAGACTCTAATCGAACTGAGATTTGTGCTGACAGCTTTGAACTGGCTGAGTCTTGAAGAATTTGCCCGTTTTGTATGGAGAAACCTTCCGTTTGTGCAAGATGTCGCTTTTATGGGAATGGAGCTGACCGCAGAAGCCCATAAAAACAAAAATAAGATTTGGGTTAATCCAAGAGAATATATCCCTGCATTGCAAAAAGCTGTTTCATATCTTGATTCTTGCGATGTTACAGCATGGATTTATAATCTGCCATTATGTCTGCTTGATGAACCGTATAGAAAATTTGTGGTGAAGTCGATTTCTCCGTGGAAAGTGCAGTATCTGTCAAAGTGTAATGACTGTAATATGAAGACTGACTGTGGCGGGATGTTCTTTTCGGATGTAAGGGAATTTGAGAGGATTTTAACTTCGAATTCCAAAGAGATAAATTAAAGATGATAAATTTAAATGTAAAACAAATACTAGATGAACTTCTCGCAACAAAATATGAAACCGAAACAATTTACAGCATTTATCCTGAATATTTTGAATTATACGAATTGGCAGACGAAGCAAATAATTCTTGGAAAAACTGGAATAAAAGTGAAAAACTTACTTTCCTTAAAAAAGTTAAAGAACTTAGCAAAGCTAGAAAAATCTTAATTCCTGATTCCCTAGAACAAAGCCTTGAATATATGGAGAAAAAGTAACATCGCTAATCAATTGAAAACTCTGCTTTGTTCCAGTCGACGGAAACTACTGTAAGCAAGGAGTCTATAAGCCCTTTTTCACAAATTCGCCTCATTTTGATTTTGTCGCCCTTTTTAACATAGTATTCATATACGATTGGAATTGAACTTGTGCCACCGGATTTATTCGCCGTCAGCCGAATACACCAGACATCTTTATCTACTTTGAAAATCGCACTTACAGTAGCGGTCGAAGCAAGCATGGAAAAATCCATTGGTGAAAAATGGTCTGTTATGCCCGTGCCTGCAATATTTCCTGTGGTAAAGACTATGTTTTCTGAGAAAAGAAAAGATGTAGTAAAAAATAATGCAACAAATAGAAGGAATTTTTTCATAAAAATCAACAGAGACATGAAATTACCTTATGCTTTTTGTAGCAAATTCTTTTCAGCAAGCTGTTTTACTGTTTCAAGTGGTAGATGAGAATACTGAGAAATTTTTTCTAGTGAAAGAGTGCCGTCTTTTAACATTTCCAAAGCGGATTCAACTCTCTCTTCTTCTCTTTCTTCAGCTGCGAATGCTTCCATAATTTTACACATATTTTGAACCCCCTTTTCATTTTCTTTTAAATGCCGTAGTTTTTCAGCAAGTACATTGCTCTTCATGTCATCAGCCTTTTTGCATGAGAAATCGTGCATAAGGTTTCCGATAGGATTTTCACCCCTGTATTTTCCGTTTACATAAATTATGTGTGCACCATCGTTGAAGCTCTTATAAGATAGCTCTTTTATGTTTCGGTCTATATGATAAAGTGGTAAATCTCCACCAAGTACATCATTCTCTGTAATAAAAATGACATAAGTTTCAGGAAGTTTTTCTGTATCAATGCCAGATGCAATTTCATCCGAATCCATAAGAGCTGAATTGTATCTGGCGCGTCTAGCACCAGCTCCTTTATCAGCCTGCTGAATTTCAATATCGTACACAGTTCCAGAAGAATCTTTCGCACGTACATCAAGACGAACAGACCTTCCTTGCAGATTTTTTATGCCATACTGAGTTTTAACAGATTCCACGGAAAGCGTTGGATTCTCCATAATAATACGCAGAATATATTCAGTACATGATGCATCATTGTTAAAGAAAACAGTCATAAAATCATCGTCCATCAAGGTGAATTCTTTAATACGGGCAATTATTTTCTGTTTCTTTTGCATTGCTGCTAAGTCATCTCTCTGCATAAGTCTATTATAGCATGAGAATCGTTTTTTTGTGAATTGTTTGTTTTAATTGAGAAAATAAAAATTGTGTATCAATTAGACATATTCCTGCGTTAAGGATGCGGAAGGCGGCGTAGCCGTTCTGGAATGAGCGTAACGAATGGAAGAATGGAGCGAAT
>CAJORB010000075.1:0-14479 GCA_905236565.1 uncultured Treponema sp.
AGTCTGCCTTACTCAGTAGGACGTTTTTTAAGGCTCTCGCTTTCTGCTATGGCCTGACCCTCGCCGACTTGTTGCTCCATCATAGCGCGGACTTTCAATGGAAGGCCGAACAATGTAATAAAGCCTTGTGCGTCTTTGTGGTTGTAAAGTTCACCAGTTGTAAATGATGCAATTGACTCGTTGTAGAGACTGTACTTTGAACCGCTTCCTGCTGCTCTGATTGCACCCTTGATAAGTTTTACTTTTGCCCAGCCTGTTACAGTTTCCTGAGTCTTATCAACAAATGCCATACAAGCATCCATTAAAGTTGTAAACCATTTTCCGTCATAGATAAGTTCACCCATGCGGATAGAAAGCTGCTGCTTGTAGTGATATGTTTCGCGGTCAAGACAGATGTGATCCATCATGCGGTGAGCAAAGTAAAGAATTGCTCCACCCGGTGTTTCGTAAACACCGCGGCTTTTCATTCCAACGCAGCGGTTTTCACAGATATCAACAAGACCTACACCGTTTCTTCCGCCGATTTTGTTAAGTTCTGTAAGAAGGTCGAGAGCTCCCATCTTTTTGCCGTTAAGTCCTACAGGAATTCCTTTTTCAAAATCGATTGTAACATACTCACCTTCATCAGGTGCTTCTTCTGGAACAACAGTATTTTTGAGCATGTGTTTATAGTTAGGTTCATTTTCTGTCTTTTCAAGCTCGAGACCTTCGTGAGAAAGATGCCAGATGTTTTCGTCACGTGAATATGACTGATCCTTTTTCATCGGAACTTCAAGTCCGCGGTCTTCAAGATATTTGATTTCTGCTTCGCGGCTGTCCATATTCCATTTGTCATCACGCCATGCAGCAATTACTTTAAGATCCGGTGCAAATGCTTTGATTGCAAGCTCAAAACGAACCTGATCGTTTCCTTTACCAGTTGCACCGTGACAGATAGCCACTGCTTTTTCCTGGCGTGCGTATTCAACTAAAATCTTACCGATTAAAGGACGAGCAGTTGATGTTCCAAGAAGATATTCATCTTCGTAAACTGCATTTGCCTTAACTGCAGGCCAGATGTAGTCTGTGATATATTCTTCGCGTGCATCAACTACATAACATGCTGATGCACCTGTTTTAAGGGCACGTTCTTTAATTACCGGCCAGTCGTCTCCCTGTCCTACGTCAATGCAGACAGCGATTACATCATAATCATAATTTTCCTTGAGCCACGGAATGATAACTGTAGTATCAAGACCACCTGAATAAGCAAGAATTACCTTATCTTTTGCCATAATATTCTCCTGCACAAAAATGTATATTTATGCATAGAATATACATTTTTATGCAATTTATTGCAATATCCTTTTTATTAAGTATAATTAATGTAAAGTAGTTTATATGCCGATAATAAAAGAGTAATTTTATCGAAATTTTCTGAGTGTTCAGTGTGGCACCCTATTATGAGGACAATTTTATGAGAAAGACAAAGATTTATTCGATTCTGGCAGCCTTTATTTTTTTACAGGGAATCTGTTTTGCAGACGCAGGATTTACCGGAATGGCAGGCGGATCATCTGGTTTTGCCGGAAGGTTTGAACAGGACGATGTCGATTTTACAATTCCATTTAATGCATTTGCTGCAGTTCAGCTTAACTTTGGCTCGTGGGGAATCTTTCGTGCAAACTTAGGACTTGCAAGTAAAAATCTTGCAGAAGGAAATCTCTTTAAAGGTCAGGATGCAACGCTGCAGATGAATGAGTGTTCACTTACTCTCGTAAAAAGCAAAGACAACATAAAAAATTATTTTGGTCTTTATCTTGGAACATATGAAGTTGTCGGAAAAGATGAATACCTGCAGCGACATTTTGGAATTGAACCGGTCGCTTCTATCCTTACAAAAAGCGCAACCACACTCGCAGGAGGAGTTCCACTCTACAATAACGAAGGAGCAGGATTTTCATACACAATGCACTTTGCAGATGCTCCTGGAACAATAGGATGCAATTTATATTTCAATACGCTTCATGATGCAGTTTTAAAATTCAATGTTGATTTAAGAACAGCATGGGTTACAAATCATTTCATCATTGATTTTGCAGGCGGAATCGGAACTCCAATCAAACATGATTCAAGTGCATACGTCCTCATCGATACGATTTACCTTCATGGTGGAGTAAGCATGTTGTTCGGAAACGCACATACTTCTTCTTTCTTTATTCAGGGCGGAATCCAGAATATTTCCCTCACATCTGGAAATGACAACATTGATTTCGATGCAGGAAAAGATATTTTTATTCTTGCTGAACCAAGAATAAACGGAAAAAAAGTTCAGGTAAGATTTACAGGTTTCTCTATCCCGGAAGAACTCATTCATGATTTCCTTTACATCGACGATACACTCGGAGTTGGTATTTCGATTTACTCTGACATGATTTCTTTAAAGACATCAAACCTTACACTTGGAGCACATATCATCGGAGCTCTCGAAGGAGAAAACTTCATGACTCTGCTTGAAAAAGATGAATTTACTCCAGACAACACAAAGATAAATACTTACGTTACACCATTCATTGATCTTCCGGTTGCAAACGGAACACTTGAAATAATGGCACAAATTGGTGTATGTAATATACTTAATTCGATTTACTTTAAAGGAAAGGCAAAAATCGGATACAGACGCGCTTTCTAATTTTATAAATTTTCAGGAACGCAGAAAAAATTAAAAACAGGAAGGTAAAAATGAACAAGTATGTAAAACGTTATTTAATTGACGCAATGAGCGGAATGGCTCAGGGACTTTTTGCTTCTCTTTTAATCGGAACGATTATAAGAACATTCGGTCTTCAGCTTGTAAAGATTGCTGATATTGCTCCGTTCCAGTTTCTTGTAAATGCAGGAAACTTTGCAATGAATGCAAATGTCGTTGGATGTGCGATGGCAATCGGTATCGGTTTTGCAATGAAAGTCGATGCTCTCGTACTCTTTTCTCTTGCAACTGTAGGCTCTGCAGCAAATGTAACTGGTGGTGCCGGCGGCCCGCTTGCTGTTTTATTTATCGCAATCATCGCAGCAGAACTCGGGCAGCTTGTAAGCAAAAAAACAAAAGTTGATATTATCGTTACTCCACTTGTAACAATTCTTTCTGGAGTTCTTCTTACTGTATTATTTGCAAAACATTTAGGCGATGCAGCAAATTCAATCGGAAGCATCGTAATCTGGGCAACAAAGCTTCATCCGTTTGCAATGGGAATGATTGTTTCTGCAGTAGTCGGAATCGCATTAACGCTTCCGATAAGTTCTGCTGCCATCTGCGCTGCCTTAGGGCTTGTCGGATTAGCAGGCGGGGCCGCCGTTGCCGGTTGCTGCGCACAGATGGTGGGCTTTGCAGTATTGAGCTATAAAGAAAATAAAGTGCAGGGTTTGTTAAGTCAGGGTCTTGGAACTTCAATGCTCCAGATGCCTAACATCATAAAAAATCCTTTAGTCTGGATTCCGCCTGTTGTTGCATCCCTTATCACAGGTCCAATTGCAACATGCGTTTTTAAACTCGAAATGAACGGCGCTCCTATTTCATGCGGAATGGGAACATGCGGTCTTGTAGGTCCTATCGGTGTAGTTACAGGATGGTTTGAGCCTTCTGCAAAAGCGGTAGAAGAAGGCCTTAGTGCAATAAGCCCTTCCCTCTTTGACTGGACAGGTCTTATCCTTGTATGCGTTGTCCTTCCGGCTGTAATCTGCTGGGGCCTTGGATTATTGTTCAGAAAACAAGGCTGGATAAAAGACGGCGACCTGACATTGTAAAAATACTGAACGCATGCGCGCGAGCAGTAAGGGGTCGAAAAAAGATTCTGAGCGTTCGCGAGCCAGCGGCGAGTCGGAGTCCACTTACGCTCAGCCATCTTTTTTCTGGCACATTACTGCGGGAGCGCATGCGGGCAGTAAGTGTCACATGCTATTCGCGCGCTTGTGGCCAGCTTAAACCATATCATTGCACCACCGCCCTCTTTTCTATATAATACTTCCATTATGGCAAAGATTGAGATGAAAAATGCCATCGCCGAGCTTGACGGCGATGAAATGACACGTGTTTTATGGAAGGTAATTAAAGACGAACTTCTTTTACCTTATATCGATTTAAAGACAGAGTACTTTGACTTAGGTCTTAAAAGCCGCGACGATTCTGAAGACAAGATTACATATGCGTCGGCAGAGGCAATAAAGAGACTTCATGTCGGAGTAAAATGCGCAACAATCACTTCTAACCAGGCTCGAATGGAAGAATACAAGCTTAAAGCTCTTACTCCAAGCCCTAACGGAATTATCCGCGCAGAACTCGACGGTACTGTATTCCGCGAGCCAATCTTTGTAAAGAATATCCACGGAACTGTAAGTTGCTGGAAAAAACCGATTGTTCTCGGACGCCACGCTTACGGCGATGTTTATAAAAACTGCGAAATCAAATGTCCGACTGCTGGTAAAGCAGAACTTGTTTTTACAGGTGTTGATGGAAAAGAAATCAGAAAGACAATCATGGATATGAAAGGTCCTGGAATCATTCAGGGAATCCACAACCTTGATAAATCTATCGAAAGTTTTGCACGCTGCTGTTTTACTTATGCGCTCGACAGAAAAATAAGCGTTTGGTTCGGTGCAAAAGATACAATCAGCAAAACATATGACGGAAACTTTAAAGCAATATTCCAGAAAGTTTTTGAAGAAGAATACAAAGAAAAATTTGAAAAAGCCGGAATCGAATACTTCTACACATTGATTGACGATGCAGTTGCACGCGTTATGAGAAGTGAAGGCGGCTTTATGTGGGCTACAAAAAATTATGACGGTGACGTTATGAGTGACATGATTGCTTCTGCATGCGGAAGTCTTGCTATGATGACATCAGTCCTTGTAAGCCCTGACGGAAACTTTGAATACGAAGCAAGCCACGGAACAGTTCAGAAACACTACTACCGCTACCTCAAGGGAGAAAAAACTTCTACAAATCCTGTTGCAACAATTTTTGCATGGACAGGTGCTCTTGCTAAACGCGGGGAACTTGATAACACACCAGACCTCGTAGATTTTGCAAAGCGTCTTGAAAAAGCAACGCTTGCAACAATCGAAGACGGTTATATGACAGGTGATATTGCACGCATCGCAGAACCTAAAGCAAAAGAAGTTCTCGATTCATGGCAGTTTATCGCCGCAATAAAAGAAAGACTTTAATATTTTCATAAAAAGGAGATGAATTATGAAAAAGTTTTTAGCAGTTACAGCATTTGCTTTAACACTCGGCTTTGCAGGCTTTGCACAGGTACTTGATAAGCCGATGGTTCAGAACACACTCTGGACAGGTTTTGGAAATCCTACAGGGGAACCAGGAAGCGCTTATCGTCCTGACTTTCGCTGGTACGGATTTATCGACACACTTCAGGTTCGTGCAGATATTGACCAGTTTATAATTGACGGTATGCTCGCATGGGGAGCTCTTACAACAACAGACTTCGATGGTCATGTAGACGGATTTACTTTTGCAAACACAAGATTAAAGCCGATCAGTTTTATGCTCGAAGACGTTCCTTCACTCGGCATTGATCCATTCAATGGAAACAGAAATTACAATGGCAAATACAATTACGGTGATGACTCATATTACCTTAACTTCATCTGGAACCCGCTTGATAACTTAAGCTTTGGTATCGGTACTCGTCTTGAATGGGATGTAGGCCCTGCTCCAAGCCGCGGTGCATACACATGGGAAACAAGATCACACGTTAACGAAGGTGACCTTAGAGACGGTGTACCTGGAGAAGTTCCTGTTGCAGGTTTCCTTTATTATGCAAACACATATGCTCAGAAAGCTCTTGCAGTAAGATATAAGTACAAGGAACTTTTTGAACTTGGTGGTGCAATTCAGGATGGTTCAAGTACATCTGCTCTTGCAACAAATGTTGGATTTGAAATTACTCCATTCAACTTTTTAACACTTGCATTTGCATATGAAAGACTTTTCCTTGATAACTCACACATGTACACAGGTGCAACAATTCGTCTTTCAAAAGATTTCATCATCGATGCATACATCGGTTTTAATAACATCGGTAAAAACTACAAGAGAATTGGTAAATGGGGAACAGGCGCAGGAGTTCTCATCAACTTTTCAAAAATCAATCTTTCTGTAAGACCAGAAGCAGGCTTTACATGGTACTCTGATTCTGATTACTCAATGGCATTCTATACAGGCGGAAAAGTTAATTATGACTTCATGAAAAAATATCACCTCGGATGCTGGGTATCATTTGCATGGGGTGCTTCAAACGACAACTGGGGAAGCGACAGAACAGGTGGATTTATATTTAACATCAGACCTGAGTTCTCATTCGACTTGAGCGAAAACCATAACTTTGCAATTACTACAGAGTTCGAAAGCCTTACAGACAGCTACAAGAATTCATGGGACTCAATTCTCTTTGGTCTTTACTGGAGATACAAGTCTAGATAATTCCGCCCCACTCTAAGTGGTAACGGTTACAAATCACGTCGTATTCATTCTGATCTTTTGCTTTTGAAAGACCGGTAACATACAGACGTGATTTTTTTTGCTCATGTTCTGATTTTGAATCTTCAGCATTCTGGTTAAGTGAATCAAAAATCGAAAGTGCACGGTTTGTAACACCTTCCCTTGAGTCAACGATTTTCAGTGTTCCACCTGACACATTATCTGCCGCTTCCTGAAACAATTCAGCAAGATTTAAAAAATGAGTACAGCCGAGGATTATCGTATCACAGCCATTTTCATAAAAGAAATTTATTGCAGGCATTACAGCCTTTATACTCTCTTCTTTTGTTGCAGTAAAAGATTCATGTTCGATAAATGAGATTAAATCAGGATCTGCACGAAGAACAAGTTCGCAGTCAGAAGCAAAATGATTTTTTAAATCAACATTATACGGGTTATCAACGGTAGACTGTGTTGCAAGAAGTCCGATTTTTCTTTTTTTTGAAACAGACGAAGCAAGCTTTATCGCAGGAACAGTTCCGACAAACTGCGTTGCAGGAAAGACCTCACGCAAAACATCAAGAGCATTTACACTCATAGTATTGCATGCGACTATGAAAACTTTCGGATTAAATTTTTCGATGATTTTTTTTGCTATTTCAAGCACGCATTTTACAATCTGTTCATGCGTCTTTTCTCCATAAGGGAAATTTGCAGTATCCCCCACATAAATGCATGAAGCATCCGGTTTCTTTTCAAGAAGGCGCTGTAAATAAGGGATTCCACCAGTGCCAGAATCCAAAAAAGCAAAATCTACCATATTTTTAATTTTAACTATTTGACTAATTAACGGCAATACCTTAACATATTTATATGTTTGCACAAAATAACTGTATCGAACCCGGCTGCTCAAAAATCGCACTTTCGGCTTTTAATTCCAACGGGGAAATTACCGAAAATCCGGGCTACTGCCTTGAGCACACGGCAGACAAAGAAAAAATCAAGAATGACATCTATAACTATATAAATTCTCACGAAAAAATCGTCGGGCTCAATGCTGCCGGAATCATATTTGAAAACATAGATCTGACAGAAAAAAAGTTTTATGGCTGCAATTTCATGCACTGCCGTTTTATAAACATTCATTCTACAGGACTTAGAAGCCGAATGAGTATGTTTGATTTTGCAACATTTGCAGACTGTAACCTTCTCCAGTCTAACATGCAGTTTACATCTTTTGCAGGCAGTACTTTTTCGCATACACTTTTTACGGGCAGCGATATGATTCAGGATAATTTCAGCGGAATCCAGTCGTACCAGTCTTCATTTGATGACTCTGACCTTTATAACTCAAGATTCATAAGGGCAAAACTTATAGACACTTCGTTCAGAAACTGCAACGTTAAAAAGACGGTATTCAGAATGATTGAACCACAGAATGTCCTCTTTAAATATTCAAATACACGCGAAGCAATTTTTGACGAAGAACAGAGCGAACTTTTTATAGGTGAACTGACCAATAAAATCGGTTATGTTCTTGAGCCGCAGGACTGAGGTAAAATATGAAAATATACTTCCATCTTAACCTTGAAGGTTTTTCAAACTGCTACGTAATCGTTAACGAGCTTACCTCAGAAGCAATCATCGTTGACCCGGGAATCATTACTCCGCAGATTATCGAAAATATAGAAAACGGCGACTATAAACTTACAGGCGTTCTTGTTACACACAACCATGGAAGTCACGTTCACGGACTCCAGACTCTGAGAAAAATTTACTCTCCAAAGATTTTTGCCGCTGACTGGGAAGTTGCAGGAAACGAAACTTCTGTCTTAAAAGACGAAGGTATCATCCAGATTGCAGGGCTTACCGTAGGATATACTTCTGTTCCGGGTCACACTCCTGACTCGATGGTCTACAAAATCGGAAGTGTTCTTTTTACAGGAGATGTAATTTCTGCTGGAAAAATCGGTTCGTCAAACAATAAATTTTCAGAAAAAGCACTTATCAAAAACATAAACGAAAAAATCCTTTCGCAACAGGATGAAACGATTTTAATGCCGGGCCACGGACCTCCTACAACTGTAGGCGCAGAAAAACTCTTTAACATTTCTGTAAATCCTCCTGATTCAGGAAGGCGGGAAAAACTTGGCCTCGACTAATGCTGCTGTAATTGTTTTTCATCCGAATACGCAGCAGGCCATAATTGAACTTCGGGAAAAACTTTTACAGAAAAATTTTACAGACTATTATCCTCTCTACCCTTTGTTCGGTTTTTTTACAGATAAGGATTTTTCTCCAGATTTAAAATCTGATTTTAAAAAATTAAATAAATGTTCTGTAAAATCTTTTTTTATAAAAGATGACATTTTTTACCTTGCAGGAGACTATGAAACAGATTTTAAAAAATCATTTTATATTATTCCGCTTGCGATAAATAAAAAAGCAGACGACAAGAATCTGTCATCTGCTTTTTGTAATTCAATAAAAATCATTAAAAAAGATTTTAAAATTCCAAAAACCAAAATCGAAAAAGAAATTACCTTTAAGTCTTTTAAAATCGCTGACTGCAGATTTTCTAAAAACCAGTATTCTGTTTACGACAGTTTCTGGATAAAAATCAGTTCATAACCTCTTCGCCGCGCCCCATTGCAGTAAGACCAGTCTTAACAAACTCAAGAATACCGAACGGTTCAAGAAGTCTTATGAGGCTTTCGATTTTATCTTCGCTTCCTGTTGCTTCAACAATCACAGAAGTTAATCCGACATCAACAATATGTGCCCTGAAGATGTTGCATGTTTCGATAATTACAGCGCGTGATTCTCCAGAAGCCTTTACTTTAATCAAAGCAGTTTCTCTTTCACATGTATCGTGAGCATGACAGTGCTTGATAGAAATTACCTCTACAAGCTTAGAAAGCTGCTTTTCAATCTGTTCAAGAATGTATTCATCGCCTTTTACGACAATAGTCATTCTTGACTGACCAGGATTATTTGTTTCACACACCGTAAGGCTGTCGATATTATATCCACGGCGGCTAAAAAGTCCCGACACACGGCTTAAAACACCGGCATGGTTTTCCACTAAAACTGACAATACATATTTTTCCATATTCGTCTCCACTTATGTAATCACGGCACATAAAAGCCCCGCGCATTACCTCTCCATATTAAAACTTACAGTTCTAAGAATATCACCAAATACACCTGCAGCAGTAACTCCGGCTCCGGCTCCGTATCCACGTACCGTAAGTGGAATCGGCTGATAGCGTTCTGTATAGAATACAAATGCGTTTTCACCGCCTTTTACGCTGTACAACGGATCTGTTACAGGAACTTCCATCATGCCGACACTTGCCTTTCCGTTTTTAATTGTTGCGCCCATTCTTAAAACCATATTCTTCTTTTTTAAGTCTGACATTTTCTTTTCGAAATAGTCATCGACTTTAGAAAGGTTTGCCATAAACTCATCTACAGTTCCCGTTGCATCAAAATCCTTCGGGAAAACCGGAATCAACTCGATGTCCGTAAGTTCTATGTCATATCCCGATTCACGTGCAATAATTAAAGCTTTTCTTGCAACATCCTTACCCTCAAGGTCATCGCGCGGGTCCGGTTCTGTATAACGAAGTTCCTTTGCTTCTTTTACAGCCTGACTAAATTTAACGCCTTCGTCAAGCTTTCCAAAGATATAAGAAAGGCTTCCTGACATGATTCCGTTAAAGCTTTCAAGTTTATCTCCGGATTTATAAAGATTCTGAAGAGTATCGATAATAGGAAGGCCAGCACCTACGTTTGTTTCATAAAGGAATCTGCGGTGCATTTTATTTGCAGTGCGGCGAAGTTCATGATAGAATTTTATATCCATTGAGTTTGCTCTCTTATTTGGAGTTGCAATACTCATTCCGGCATTGATGATATCAAGATAACGTTCCGGTAAATCATAACTTGCTGTACAGTCTACAAATACAGGATTAAGAGGCTTTTTCTCTTTTACAAATTTTATGATGTCATCAACATTCTGCGGACCAAACGCAAACTGAGGTTTTTTCATCTGTTCACGCCATGAACTTAAATCGATTCCATCTTCATTTAAAATCATTCCGTCAATTGTAGTAATTGCAAGAACCTTTATGTCAACGTTTTCCTTTAAGAGTTTGTCATGCTGCTCGTGAATCTGATCGATCATCGTACCACCGATTGTACCGGCACCAAAGGCAAATACTTCGATTGACTGAGCTGTTTTAAAGAAGAAACGATGAACTGCTTTTACTGCCGTATCTGCATACTCACCGTTGATTACAGCAGAAATACAGCGCTCGCTTGACCCCTGTGCAATTGCAAGAATGTTTATATCCTGGCTCGAAAGCGCATTCATAAACTTAGAAGCGATTCCGCGGTTAGAAATCATTCCGTCTCCGACAACAGAAATGATTGCACAGTCTTTTCTTACATCAATTTCATCGATTAATTTTTCGCGTATTTCAAGTTCAAATTTTTTCTCGAGGGCATCAACAACTTTTGATGCTTCATCATCACGAACACAGAACGAAATCGTATACTCTGATGACGACTGTGTAATAAGCAGGATTGATGTTCCAGAAGAACTTACGGCAGAAAATATTTTGCTTGCCATTCCTGTTCTTCCTCTCATAAGAGATCCGCCGACAGAAACCATGCTCACATGTTTTAAAGATGAAATTCCGCAGATGCTTGATTTTTTTCTTGACTCAAACGGCCCTTTAGAAATTCTTGTTCCGCGTGCAGAAGGATTGTGAGAGTTTAAGCTCCATGCTTCTATTCCTTTTGCCTGTAAAGGTGCGATAGTTTTTGGATGAAGAACTTTTGAACCAAAGAAAGAAAGTTCCATTGCTTCTTCGTATGACATGTCGTCAACTAAGATTGCATCTTTTACGACGCGAGGATCTGCAGTAAACACACCGTCAACATCTGTCCAGAACTCAACGCGCTTAACACGAAGAGAAGCACCGATGATTGCTGCACTAAAATCAGAACCATTTCTTCCGAGTAAACCCATTACAGGTTTTGAGCCCATTCCCTCTTTCCATGTACATATAAATCCAGGAAACAAAAGAATGCGTGTCTGTGTAGGATTTGCACCATCGCGGAACGGAGCACACGCTTCGTTGCACAATGCATAATCTGCTTCGCCTTCTTTCTGATTTCCTGAGGTAAATACAAATTTTCTTGAATCAAGTAAAATTACGCTCTGTTTTTTTGCAATTAAAACTGCTTCCATAATCGGAGCGCTTAAAAGTTCGCCCATACCCATTATGCGGCAGTAAACTGTATCAGGACATTCTCCAAATGAAACACAGCCTGCAAGGAGTTTTTCGAGTTCAACAAAATTATCCTCGAGCGAAGCCATCACTTTTTCTGAATCAAATCCAGAAAGCTTTGACTGGAGTTCATTACAGATTTCCTTGTGAGTGTTTCTGATATCGGTTACGTAATTTGTACCTGAGATTCCTGCTACCGTTGCTTCGATAGCAGACTGAAGTGTATTAGAAACGCCGGCTGCAGCGCTTACAACAACACTAAGACGGTCTTCTTTTGCACGATTTAAAATGATATCGGCAGAAGCCAGGATGCGGCGGGCATTCGCCATTGACGTGCCGCCAAATTTAAGAGTAATCATAAAATACCACCTTGCCAAATACCAAAATTTCCCCGGATAACCGGGAGAGCACCGTAAAACGGGTCGATATTCAGCGCTAGTAAATAACTGCTGATATTATAGTATATTTTGAATAGTAAGACAATAAGATTATTTGTTATTATCTATGTAACCGCTTTCTTCAAGATATTTACGGCGTGTTATGATGAGGTTTATGAGTTCCTGATACATGTTAAAGTCTACTTCGATGGCGAGAGGAAGAATAAAATATTCAGTTTCATCGCAGTAGCGCTCGATAAATTTCGGGTCAGTAACAAAGCCCAGCGAAATCATATTGCTTATTCTGTCTGCACATTTTAAGATTTTTGCCTTCTGGCTTCCTGTCTCGATAATGCGTTTTAAGAATGCCTTTTTATCCTCGCCGGGCCGTTTTGTAACTTCGAGGACAAGACGATAAACATCTTCGCCCTCTTCATCAACATTGATAATCCTGTTGTAATCAAAGCCCTCGATATCTTCGATTACATCGTGAATCGTCGATGCCTTAAGCAGGATGCTGTCGATGTAACCGTAATCAATCAAAATACCGAGAGTATCTATCTGGTGTCGGAACATATTTCCGCCGGCATGACGGGCCTTACCGATAAGACCTGTGGCAAGCTGCATATATGGTGCAAAACGTATATCGCACAGCTCAAGCATGTTTCTGTCATCCATCTTGAGAGACCGTTCTGTTTTCATATTATACCGCTGTTTTTCCATATGTTCCCTTTATGTACTTACATAGATTTTATTTCTTTGATATAACTTTCGAGTGTTGCAATTTTCTTCTGGCTTTCTGCAAGTCTGCTTTTTTCTTCTTCTACAAGTTCTGCAGGAGCATGTTTTGCAAAGTTACCGTTAAGCTTGTTTTCGCTCATCTTTGCATATCCCTGCTCTTTTTCGAGAGATTTTGTAAAGCGTGTCAAAAGTTGTTCTTTATTGATATTTTCATCAACAAGAACAAATGCTTCAAAGCCGTTGCCTACTGTACCGATTGAGTTCTGTGGTTTTGCGTCAACAAAGTCAACCTTTGCAACACCGCCAAGAAGTTCAATCATCTCTATTTTTTCGCGTGCAACTTCTGCTGCACTGCCCTTTTCGATTTTAAATGCAACGTTAATCTTAACAGCAGGATCAATTCCGCAGTCAACTTTTGCAGCTCTTACCTTTGCAATCATTTCTTTTAATGCATCAAATCTTTCTTCGATTTTTGAATCATTTCTTTCAGAAATAACATCCGGATAAGGAGCATTCATTAACATTCCGACATAAGTTGAATTTGTAACAACCTTATTATCGCTGCTTCTTGTTTCTGCAAGTTCTTTTACCGGGAATTTTGCATAGATTTCTTCTGTAACAAAAGGAATGTAAGGATGAAGAAGGCGCAGCGATTCTTCAAGAATGTTCATAAGAACAGTTGCCTGACGGTCTTTTTCTTTATCATCACCATTCTTAAAATTAATCTTTGTTGCTTCTACATACCAGTCACAGAATTCATTCCAGAAGAATTCCATCATGGCACTTGCTGCATCATTATAGCGATAAGTTTCTAAAGCTTCTCTTACAGTTTTTGCTGCAAAATTAAGTCTTGAATAAATCCATTTATCGAGTTCTGTAAGTTCACTGTCTTTAACCTGGATAAGATTTCTTCCTTCAAGATTTCCAAGAAGGTAGCGAGAAGCATTCCATACTTTGTTACAGAAACGGCTTCCAAGTTTAAATGAATCTTTATCGATAAGAATATCCTGTCCCTGTGCACACATAAAACCAAGAGTAAACTTAAGGGCATCGGCACCGTACATATCGATTATTTCAAGAGGATCCATTCCGTTTCCGAGCGACTTACTCATCTTGCGTCCCTGTTTATCACGCACAAGACCATGGATATAAATATCATGGAACGGAACTTTACCCGTAAACTCAAGACCAGCCATAATCATTCGGCTTACCCAGAAGAAGATGATGTCATAAGCTGTAACGAGTGCTGTTGTCGGATAGAATTTTTCGAGGTCCGCAGTTTTTTCCGGCCAGCCCAAAGTAGAGAAAGGCCAGAGCCATGAAGAGAACCAGGTATCAAGTACGTCTGGATCCTGTTCAATATTTTTTGAACCACATTTTGGACAGCAAACTGGATCTGTACGGCTACAGATTGTTTCACCACATTCACAGTACCATACAGGAATTCTGTGTCCCCACCAGATCTGACGGCTTACACACCAGTCGCGGATATTTTCCATCCAGTGGCTGTAAGTATTTTCCCACTTCTTAGGATAGAATACCAGTTCACCCTTACTCCATGATTCAAGAGCTTTTTCTGCCAT
>CAJORB010000076.1:0-36953 GCA_905236565.1 uncultured Treponema sp.
ATCTTCTGTTTCGCCCGGCGTCGTCACAATCATAAATCGTGACGACTCACCAAAGCGCGGGTTTTCGATGTGAGAACTGTCCGGAGTTTTATTTTCCTCTGCGAAAGCTGTAATCACAGCAAGCGGAATAAAAATTAATGGAAGAAAAAATCTTTTCATAAAACTCCGAAAGGAATGTTTACTGATACATCTGTTTTAGCTTTGCAAGATTATCGGCAGAAACAATCGGCATGAAATCTGGATAAATATCTTCGAACCTACAGTCATTATCATCTTCGTCTTCATCATATAAATACCAGTAAACATAATATGTACCGCCTTCGTTTTTTACAGCGCAGTAATCTAAATCTGCACCATAAATCTGGCGCTCTGATGGATTATACAAATACAGAACTGTATTTCCAGTTTCTTTTGACGTATCGCGAGTTGGAGTAAATGAATCTAATTCACTCATGCCAGAATAACCAGTTATAGAAATTGATGCATTACCTGATGTAAACACACATTTAGACATATAGCCGCTGCTGTCAGAAACTGTAATGCTAGTTCCTGCTGCAGTACAGGTAGTTTTCCAGTTACCATTTCCTTCTACATCATAACTAGAAACATAAACTTCCTCTAGCGCACTTAAACTTGTAAACTTTTCATTATAATCAACAGGACAGACAATATCTAAAGAACCGTTTGAGTTTAATTTAACAGCAACTATATAATAATATCCTGTCGGTGTATATTGTGTTCCATTTGCACACTGACAAAAAATTAAAGTATATCCATCTGCAGAAGTCACAAGAGAAGATGACACAACATTAAAAATGCATCCCATCGCATCTGTTATTTTATTTTTAGAAATTCCATATTCACTGTGATAATTGTAATCATCGTTTTCCCATGTACCTATGTGATTACCCAGTTCAGCATCTACAGCTGCTACTAAAGGAATTTGTTTTGTTCCGCCTGTTCCCGCCGGACTATCACATCCTGCAACCGCAAACGCGAGCGCAAATACAGTAAGCGCCAGTAAAATTCTTGATTTTAATTTTGAAAAAAGACAATTAGACTTTCTCATACAATACATCCCCTTGTATGTTTAATAGAGTATCGACAGTCCGCATTTACGGTAGTGGAGCTTGGAGGGAATTTCACCCTGCTTGTCTTTAAAACTTTCTCCGAGCCGAAAGATAGGTTAATATAAAATATTTTTTTACATTCGTCTATATGTGATTTATAATAATAGAAAATACTTTGATTTTTCTTAAAGGAGTCGTATTTATGATTGGTACTTTCTGGGCTTTAGTCCCTGCTATCGTTGCCATTGTTCTGGCATTGATAACAAAAGAAGTTTATTCTTCGCTGTTTACCGGTATTTTAATCGGAGCCGCATTCTTTGCAGGTTCTGCCGCAGGCGGATTTACAATCGGAACTTTTATAGAGCAGGTTCTCAACAAAGGTCTGATTGCACAGCTTGCCGACCCGTACAATGCCGGCATTCTTGTTTTTCTTGTAATGCTTGGAATCATCGTCGTTCTTCTTAACAAGACTGGAGGTTCAGCTGCCTTTGGTCAGTGGGCAAAAACTCACATCAAGACAAAATGCGGTGCACAGCTTGCAACTATCTTTCTCGGAATTTTAATCTTTATCGATGACTACTTTAACTGTCTTACAGTCGGTTCAGTAATGAAGCCTATCACAGACAAACACAAGATTTCGCGCGAAAAACTTGCTTACCTCATCGACTCGACTGCAGCCCCTATCTGTATCATAGCTCCAATAAGTTCGTGGGCAGCTGCAGTTTCCGGCTTTGTAAAAGAAGGTGAAAACGGTCTTGCACTTTTTGTAAATGCAATTCCATACAACTTCTACGCACTTCTTACAATCGTAATGCTTTTTGCACTCGTAATTTTTAAAATCGATTTTGGTTCGATGAATAAATTTGAACTTGCAGCAGAAACTCTTTCAAATAAAAAATCACAGGAAGAAGATTCTTCTGATGGTGCACAGAAAAATGCTCTCGTAAGAGATTTAATCATTCCGATTGCAGTTTTAATCATGCTCTGCGTTCTCGGAATGATTTATTCCGGCGGCTTCTTTGCTTCTGGTGAATCAACTTATCTAAACTTTATAGATTCATTTGCAGCAAGTGATGCATCTGTCGGTCTTGTAATCGGTTCAACTGCAACTTTAATTTTCTGTGTAATCTATTTTATGGCACGCAGACTTCTTTCATTTACAGAATGCATGCAGAGCATACCGGAAGGTTTTAAAGCAATGGTTCCTGCAATCTTAATTCTTGCACTTGCATGGACATTAAAGGGAATGACAGAAAGCCTTGGAGCAAAACAGTTTGTTGCCGGTGTTGTTGAACAGGGTGCATCCGGATTTAAACTCTTCCTTCCTGCAATCGTGTTCCTTATTGCATGTGGTCTTGCATTTGCAACAGGAACTTCATGGGGTACATTCGGAATCCTTATTCCAATCTGCATTGCAGTTTTCCCAGAAGCAGGAGATCCTCTCCACATCATTTCTATTTCTGCATGTATGGCAGGTGCTGTTTGCGGTGACCACTGTTCACCGATTTCTGATACGACAATCATGGCAAGTGCCGGCGCTCAGTGTAACCATGTAAATCATGTAAGCACTCAGTTGCCTTATGCATTAACTGTCGCTGCAATTTCTTTTGTATGTTACATCATCGCGGGTGTCGTTCAAAATGCGGTTGTTCCGCTGTTATTTGGACTTGCTGCAGTAATTGCAACTCTTATCATTATAAAAGCACTGCGCGAAAAAAATTAAAATCGCGTTCCGCTATTTTATAAAATTATTTCAAATAAGCGCGAAGTTCGTTCATAACTTTGCGCTTATTTTTTATCCACTCTGGTGCAATAAGAATTTTTTTTGCACCGTCGCCTGTTAATCTGTGTATTACGATTTCATGCGGAATCAACTCAAGCGCCTTTTTTACTATCTTAAAATATTCTTCCATCGAAAGAACATCAAATTTTTTATTTTCATATTCACGTTTTAAATCTGTTCCGTCTAAAACATTTAAAACCTGTATCTTTATTCCATCGGTGCCGGACGAAACTGCAAACTTTACGGTTTCTAACATGTCATTTTCTGTTTCTCCAGGAAGTCCGAATATTATGTGAGTTACAATATGAATTTCAGGATTTATTTTTTTTATACGAGCTATTGTGTCAGAATATTCTTTGTTTGTAAAATGTCGCCTTATATATTCTGCAGTTTTTTCGTTACTCGTCTGGAGTCCAAATTCTATCGAAAAATATTTTCTTTTTTGTTTTGTTCCACTTAAAAATTCTTTTTGAGTAAGCTCATTTATTTTCTGCAGCATCGAATCTTTAAGACAGTCCGGACGGGTTGCAATTGCAAGGCCGCATATATCTTTATTTTCAAGCGCCTCGATGTATTTTTTTACAAGTTCATCTTCATCACCATATGTGTTGGAAAAATTCTGAAAGTACACAATATAATCTGCGCTGTCGTTTTCGTGAGGTTTTATCTTTTTGCTCACAAGCGTTTCTGCATTTTTGATTTGCTCTGTTACGCAAAGATTTCTATCTGCACTAAACTCGCCGGAACCAAGTGCGCTGCAAAAAATACAACCGCGTGTATCTTTTGTTCCGTCGCGGTTTGGACATGTACAGCCGGCATCGAGACATATTTTATAAACTTTGTGCCCGAAAATTTTTTTGTAGAATTCATTTGCAGAAAGATAATTCATTTTTAAAAAACTCTATTTGTTCATTTTATCAAGTTCAATAAAATTTGCAACTACAGTCATAGAGCCGTCTGAATTATCCGTAGATGAAATAATAATCCTAAGATTTGTAAGAGAACCGTCTTTTTTATAACCGCGGTAATCATAACTTAACGATGCTTCTTTTTTTGTTATCGCTTTTAACATTGTTGCAACAAATCCAGGTCTGTCCATCGGGTGAACAACCTCTATCGATTCTTTGCCAGTCCATTTTAAAACTTCTTCGCGCGAGAACTGTGACATTTCGCAGAACTGATCATTTAAATCGAGAATCTTTACATCAAACGGGTTAAGAATATTTTTTTTGTTGACAACTGTATGCATCAATAAGAGGCCAACCCTCGATTGATTTAACAGAAGCTTTACCTGCGTATTCGCAAGATCAAGAGTTTTCTTGTAAAGTTTTTCCTGCGTCATGTCTTCAAGCTGAATAAAAATACAGAACTTGCCATCTACGAGCGAACCTATGCCCCATGTGCTGTACTTTATCGCAACAGGTTTTTTTGTAGACCCGTGTTCAAATTCCATTTCACCAACAAAGGCTTCTTCGTGCTTCATTGCTTCGAGAGTTTTCTTTATCAGAATTTCTTTGTCCTTTCGCAAAATCTTGTTCAGTTCATGCTGAATGTCAACAAAGCTCCAGTTTTCAAGTCCAAGAAGTTCACTCGCACGTTTATTGATACGCATTAAAGAAATATCTTTCTCACTTATTTCTACGATACATGCAGGTCCAGAGAAAAATTCGAACATCATGCTTTCGTTTGATGTAGGATCGGTAATTGCCGTAATATCATAGTTACCGACAATATGATCTGTAACAACTTCTGGCTTTTCATAATTCTTAAGTTTTTCTTCGAACTCTTCCTGCGGAATCGGTTTAGAAAACAGGTATCCCTGGAAAACTTCTATACCGATACTTCTAAGGAATATTGCCTGGTCCTGAGTTTCTACACCTTCTGCAATTGTAGAAGGCTTAAGCGACTGTGCCATTTTAGCAACCGCACTTAAAATTGTTCCGCCCCGTACCATATTAGAATTGTCTCGCACAAATCCCATGTCGAGCTTTAAAAGATCAATCGGGATGTCCTTTAAAGTATTTAGCGAAGAATAGCCGCTTCCAAAATCATCCATCGCGATTTTAAATCCCATGTCACGGATTCTGTTTACCCTGTCAATCAATCCGCGCTGGTCTGCCATGTACGCACTTTCTGTAATTTCAAAGTGCACATATTCCGACGGAATATTATACTTATCCTGAATCCTTGCAATCGCATAAATAAAATCATCGTTCGTCAAACTTACACGTGAAATGTTAATCGATGTCGGAACAGGTGACATTCCCTTGTCTATCCAGCTTCTGATATTCTTAAATGCTTTTTCCCAGATTACCTGATCAAGTGCTTTTATAAATCCGTTCTTCTCTGACAGAGGAATAAAATCTGCAGGAGAAACAATCGTTCCGTTTGGTTTTATCCATCTACACAAAGCTTCTACACCACAAAGGGTATTCGTCTGTGCATTGTATTGCGGCTGATAAAAAAGATGAAACTCATCGTTTACTAAAGCAGGTTCCATCTGAGCCGTAATTTCTATTTCTTTCTTTACCTTCTGATGCATTTCTTTTGTAAAAATCGTAAAGGTATTATTTGTAAGACTGATTTTTTCGTCCATTGCAACTGCAGCAAGATTTAAAACAGAAAGAACATCTTCGTCTTTATCTGTTACAATTAAAACTCCAAATCGCATCGTAACCGGAATATCAATTCCATATTCTTTAAAATCCCAGACAGGAAGATTATAAAACTTTTCTAAATTTTCCATTGTGTCTTCGATACAGATTGCAAAATTGTCTGCACCAAAACGACTTACGACAGCACCCTGCTTAGAAAATTCGTTTAACGATTCGCCGATTTTTGCAATAACAAGATCACCTTTTTTTGCTCCGTACAAATCGTTAATAACTTTTATCCTGTTAACATTTCCGATTGCAAAGATAAATGCCTTGTCCGGGTTTTCGCTAACAAGCTGCATGGTAATTCTGTTAAACATTCCGCGGTTAGGAAGACCTGTCAAACTGTCTGTGTTCAACTGTTTAACCATAAACTCGTTCATATAATGAATACAGTTTTCTTTTCTGTTGTAACCGTATGCCATTGCGATTGCCATGTCACGACATGTCTTATATCCGCACAAACCGCAGTTTATGTTGCGCTTTGTCGGAGTAGTTTTTAACATGCTGTCAAACATTTCATCGATTACTTCTTCTGGAATTTTAAATGGCTGCCTGTAGCGCTGTTCAAATACTCTCACAAAATCTTTTGGATTAAGATCTTTAAACTGCTCGTTTATTTTCTTGAGGTTTTCCTTCGGTGAGTTTGTCTTTGGATATATATTAACGCTTTTTTTATTTGTCTGGCTTATACGTGTATAAACTTTATCAAGATTAAGCGCACTGTAATTTACTCCGGGACCTTCCTGACATCCGTTTGCACATGCAAGAACATCAATTGCAAGAGGCCTTTCATCTGCATTAGTGATTCTTGTAAATCCGTTAAGTATCTGGAATACATACGGAGTTAAGCCTTCTTTGTTGATTATCTTTTCGCTTTCATCAAAGAAACATTCTATGCTTTCTTTAAATCCGCCTGTAAGCGAAATATAATTTTCTATTCCTTCTGTTGTTAAATCAGAAACAGCATTAAATCCTTCTACATCGGTTTCTCCAAGATATTCAAACAGATGCTTATATGTAATCGAGTAATTTACATTTTTGTTTGTCATAAGAGAAGAGATTTCATCTTTTTTAGAAATACACGGCCCAAGAAAAGCCATTTCATTATCATCACCAAGATATTTGTGCGCATAGATTGCAGTACACATCATCGGTGACTGAACAGGAATAATTCTGCTTATAAGATTCGGATGATAAAGCTCAATCATGTTAATAAGAGCAGGGCAAGTCTGAGTAATAAATGCAGAATCTTTTTCGTTTTTATGTTCAACAAGATAATTAACATGTCCCCATAAACATATCTGTGCACCAAAAGCAACATCATAAATTTTTTCTAAGCCTAAAGATTTTAACCAGCCAAGAACTTTTGGAGCAAGTTCACCGTAAAGCATGTAAAAAGATGGTGCGACAAGAAGCGAAATCTTTTTTCCTTTTTTGAGTGAATTAAAAAATACTTCTGTATCATCATGATATTCGCGTGCACCCTGTCCGCAAAATTTTATACACCTTCCGCAGTGATTACATTTATCACCGTCAATTACAATTTTGGATTTGTCGCCTTTAAAAACAGAAATGTTTGCTGCCATGATTGAACACTGCGAAATACATTTGTTGCATCCAATACATTTATTGTTTGTAAAAATTAATCCATTGTTAAATCTCGCCATCTCAATCCCTACTCAAACACAACCGTTACAAATGTCTGATTAAGATGAACGTTATTAATCTGTTCACCATATCCAGATAAACCGACAAAGTTTGTAAAATTATCTTTTAATGTTTTTGTATATAAATCAAACAGACGCTTTTTTTCGAGAATCATCGAATTAGAATTACATTGAATTGCTATAGCAAACGACGGATGACCTAATCTTGAACGAATCGTTGTAGAAAGTTCAAGCATTGCAGAATCAAAATTTGCCATTTCAAGTAAATTAACTTTTGTCTGATTATAAATTCGCGAAAGATATACAATTGAGCCATCCGGATTTATTCTTGAATTCCCTGCAACAAAAAGTTCCTTGCCTTTTATTCTTCCTACCGGATGAAAAAGCATATCTTTTTTTAACTGCTCTAGAGACAGACCGAGATTTTTTGCAACAACATCTGCTGCCGGCTCATTGTCATATTCATAAACGATTCTCTGTTCACAGTCTACATCTGTCGAAGTAAGAATAACATTTGTAGGCTTAAAAAGATTTCCACGATGAATAAAAACTTTTCCATTAAGATTGTGAATAAGAATAAAAACACAAGTGTTGTTAAAAACTTTTCCGTTAAGACCAACCTTTGTCATAAAAAGGCCGGGATTTGCGCCAGAAGAACCGCCGGCAAGAGTAATTCCCGTTTCTTTAAGTCCCTGCTCAAAAGTGTCGAGGACAATTTCTTCTCCGTTAGAAAATGCACTGGTAAATTCCAGGCAACATGCATTTTCTGTTGAACTTAATTCAGAAACTGCTTTTTTTATGTTATCAACATGCCTCATCGGGTAAGTTGAAATGTCATGTATTTCGCCTGTAGCACATTCAATTCCGTCAAAAATTGCCATTACAGAAAGGCCTTGATGAGAACTTCCGCATGTAGTGAAATTTACATAAGTAGTTGAACCGATGATAGAACAGTCAGGATATTTTTTATACAGTTCCTCGGTATAAAATTCGAAATTTTCAAAATCGGCAAAGTAAATTATTGCTTTCGGTGATGTACCGTTAGAGTCAATTCTTTCAAATGTCTTTGCGAGTATCCCCTCCAGATCACCCTCAAATAAGCTGATAATGGTTCTTTCCATAATTACTTTAATTGTAACACCGCAAAGCCCATTTGAAAAGAATTTGTTTTTGTCGTTTTTATCTGCTTTCTGCAGAAGAAATAAAGCATGCAATGCCTTCTGTAGGGTATGATTTTCTTAATTCTTCAACAATTCCTACGATTACTTCTGCTTCTTCTTTATCACAGTATATTACAAACATCTGGTTTAACTGGGGCCAGATTGCATCTCCAAGCTTTGGATTGCTTATTCCGGCACCGGTCACACCGCTTATTTTTGTATAGTAATATGCTACCTGCTTTTCTCTAAAAGCATCAAAGAAATCTTCTTCTACGGCCTGAGAAAATATTATTTCAACACGAACTAATTTTGCTGCCATATCCTATTCCTCCTCTGCTTCTTCGATTTTATTAGTTTTTACAGAACCCTTACGCTTAGCTACAGAAACAATTCTTGCGTTCTTTTTAGCCATACGGCTTTCATACTTTGTTCTTAATTTTTCAAGACGTTCAATTCTTGCCTTGATTTCTTTCGGATCTTCTTTTTCGTCGAACTTTCTTTCTTCGAGGAGCGCTATCTTTCTGTTTATCTTTGCAAGCTTTCTGAGCTCTTTAGAGTTAAAATAGAAGTAAAGAGAAGGCATAACAAACAATGTCATAAGAGAACCAAATGAAAGTCCTCCAAGAACTGTCATACTGATTGGCTGAATCATTTCTGTACCTTCATTAGGGAAGAATGACATCGGAATCAAAGAAATTACAGTCGTCAATGTTGACATAAGAATAGGACGAAGACGGCTTCGTGCAGCTTCTACACAAGCTTCAAACAATTCATAACCACGATGCCGCAAAAGGTTTGTATAGTCTACAAGAACGATACCGTTGTTTACAATCATTCCGACCAGCATCAAGAATCCAAAAATAGAAACCATTGAGAATTTCTGACCAGAAAGATAATAAATAATAACTACACCGATAAATGAAAGCGGAATCGTAAAAATAACGATGAACGGATCTTTAAATGACTCAAACTGGCTGGCCATAATCGTAAATACAAGAACAGCAGCCATTATGATTACAACAAGAAAGTTCAGCCCAGCTTCCTTTAAATCCTCGTTATCACCAGAGAATGAAATCGAAACATTTTCATCCTGAGGAATATTTGTTTTTATGAGAGTATTAATTTCACTTTGAATCTTCTGAATTGCAAGTCCTTTTTTAGGGTTACATGTAATCTGTGTCATACGTCCCTGTTCTTTTCTCATGATGCTTACAGGCGCAGTTGATTCTTCATAGTGTGCAAATACCGAAAGTGGAATTCTTGTTCCTGCCTGAGTTGTAACAAAGATGCTGTCGAGGTCAGAAAGCCTTGCCTTATCTTCTTCTGCAAGAGAAACTACAAGATCAATTTCTGTTCCGTTATCTTCGTAACGAGTTGCAGTCTTTCCATCGATGTTTGCTTTGATTTCTGCACCGATTGTATAAACGTTAAGTCCAAGACTGTACATCAAATCACGGTCAAATACAATTTTAACTTCCGGAAGACCATCTTCGAGATTTGATGAAACTTCATCAATCCAATCTGTACCTTTTTCCTTAATAAGTTCTTCAACTTCTTTTGTAACAGAAGCAAGTTTTTTAAGGTCATCACAACGAACGTCTACAACAAGACCCTGACCCATTCCGTCCTGGCGTCTACCGAATGTAATTTCGGCTCCAGGGAATTTTTTCATATAAGGTCTGATTTTATCTTTTGCCGAAGCAGCACTGTCATAACCAGACTTTCTGTCTTTTTCGTCATAGAGCTTAATACGAATCGTTGCAGTATTTGTATCAGATGAAGAACTCATAAAACCACCACCACCGACATTAGAACTTAAGTGTTTAATTCCTTTAAGTTCCTGAGTGATGATTGATTCAAGTTCTTTTACAACGCCTTCAGTAATTTCAAGTTTTGTTCCCTTAGGCATGTCTACCGTAATCGAAACATTTGAACTTTCCGATTCTGGCATAAAAATAGCACCTTTATAAACTACACCTGCAATACTCAGAATCATTAAGACAATAATCGTCAGCAGGATAATTTTTTTATGACGTAAAGTTACTGCTATAGCCTTTGAATATCTTGAATCAAGTCTGTCAAAGAAATTTCCAATCGCTCTGCTGACAGGCCCTGTCTTAGTTCTATCACTTGTATTATCAACAATGAGATAACTTGAAGCCAAAACCGGAACGAGTGTAACAGCAACAACGAGAGAACACATCAAAGAAAAAATAATTGTTACCGAAAGGTCATCAAGGAACTGACCTACCATTCCCATCTTTGACTTGAGCATAATCATAGGTAAGAAGATACATACTGTCGTAAGTGTAGAAGATGTAATAGCCGAAACCATTTCCTGCGAACCAAGAACTGCCGCAACTTTTGGCTTTGCATCCTTCTGACGGTAACTGTAAATATTTTCGAGAACTACGATTGAGTTATCTACAAGCATACCGACACCAATCAGCAAGCCCGCAAGAGAAATCATGTTAACACTCATCTTCTTAAGCCACATCAGAACGAGAGTAACAAGAAGTGACACTGGAATAGAAATACCGATAATCAAAGTACTCTTTACTGAACGAAGGAATAAAATAAGAACAAGGATTGCAAGAATAGCACCTTCGATTACAGAAACAATAACTGCTTTAATTGTAGCTTCGATTGAGTCTGTTGTATTCCATACTTCAATAATTTGAACATCAGAAGGAATAATTCCTTTAAGAATTTCAATCTGTTTTCTTACACGTTTTGCAGACTGAACAGAATTTTTACCACTCTGCTTCTGAATCATAATAGAAACACAAGGTTCTCCGTTCATAAACGCAAGAGTTGTTTCCTTTTTATATCCTTCATAAACATCTGCAATGTCACGAAGTTTTATTGTTCTTACAAGCGGAACACTTCCAGGTTCTGCAGAAGTAGTCTTCCATGAAATTACAGTATTTCTGACATCATCAAGTGATTTATATTTTCCTGCGGCCTGAATCGTATAATTGATGTCACCGCTTGTAATTGCACCACCAGCACTCTGTACGTTCTGTGCACCTAGCAGCTGAGCAATTTCTGAAATTGTAAGATTATATGCTTCAAGTCGTTCACGTGGAATATCTACACGAATACATTTTTCGCGTCCACCATTAATATATGCAGAAGCAACACCATCAATCTGTTCAAGCTTTTTCTGAATTACATCTTCAGAAAGTTTTCTTAATTCTTCAGGAGTTCTGTTTCCTTTAATTGCAAGACCCATGATAGGAATCATAGAAGGGTCCATCTTAAACATTACAGGAGAATCAGAATCCGTCGGAAGATATTTTCGGACCATATCGATTTTATCACGACACGAACTTACTGCCTCATCAAGGTTAACGCCATAATTCATTTCGAGGTAAATCAAACTTGAACCTGTCATAGACTGCGACTGCATAGTCTTTAAACCAGTAACACCAGAAAGCGAACTTTCAAGAACACGTGTTACACTCTGTTCAACTTCTTCCGGACCTGCATTTTCATATGTTGTCATGATTGCAATATACGGAAGTTCCATATCAGGATAGAGATCAATTGGAAGACTTAATGCAGAATAAATACCGAACGCAACGAGAACCAAGAATATCATCAAAACCGTTGTCGGTTTATTAACTGATCTTTCTGAAAGAGTCATTATTCACCTCTTTTTTCATCATTTACAACAGACACAACATTTATAAGTGCATCATCACTCAACAATGTCTGTCCTTTTACAATTACAAGGTCATCTCGTGTAACTCCCTGTAAAATTTCCTGATAGTTATCAACACGAATACCAACTTTTACAGGAACCATCTTTGCTTTTGTTTTATCTCCATCCTGTTCTGCGATAAATACATAATCTTCACCTTTTCTTGAAATTACTGCTCCATACGGAAGAACTGTAATATCATTTTTGTGTTCAGTTATAAGGTGAATTTTTGCATACATACCGATTTTGATTTTTGAATCCTGCTTATCAACAGAAAGTTTTATGTTCATTGTTCTTGATGAAGTATCAAGTACAGGACTTATTTCTGAAACATGTGCTTCAAATTTTTCTCCCGGATATGCGTTGAACGAAAGAATTGCCTTCTGGTTCATTGCGATACGAGATACAAAGCGTTCCGGAACAGCAGTTTCGATTTCGAGTTTTGTAGTACTTGCAATTTTTGCAACAACACTTGACTGTGCAACACTTGTTCCGATTACACAAGGAAAATAAACTACAGTTCCGTCTACAGGAGCACGAACAGGGCTTGCAGCAAATACCATACCTGGACGGCTTGCATCAACTGCACAGATCATCTGACCCTTTGTAACTTTCTGTCCAACCTTTACATAAATCTGAGAAATCTTTCCTGCAGTGTCAGGCATAACCGCAACAGAAGAAGCTGCGTCTACGTCTCCACCAAACTCAAGATAATCATCAAGAGAAGTAGGCTCAACTCTGTAAGCTGTTACAGCAAATACAGCTTCTACATCTCCCTTTCCTTTTTTTGGATCGTTTTTGTTTTCACATCCTGCAAGTAAAACAATTGAAATTGCTGCGATTGCAGTCAATACAAACTTACTAATTTTCATTTTTATTTATCTCCTGAAAGAGTAGTATTTACTTTATTTTCCAAATCCATAAGGTTTGTCATATAATTATATTTTTCGTTTGCAAGTCCGAGCTTTGCCTGGTTCAACTGAGTTTCTGCTTCTTTAAGATTAAGATACTCTGTTGTACCGTTTATATAAGCCTGCCATGTCATATCGTATGACTTTTGCGCAAGAGTAATGTTTCTCTGGCTCGATTCGATTGCCTTTTTACTTTGATTCAGACTGTCAACTGCAGTTCTGATTTCAAGTTCTGTATTGCGTCTTAAAACTTCGAGATTTGTTTCGAGCTTGTCGATATTTGCACTCAACTCTTTTGCAGTCGTTCCGTTAGAAGACCACGGAAGCATATTAGTTATGTTCCATACAAGAGAAAAACTTAGTGCACCATTATCTTTCCAGTTATCTTTTTCGCCCCAGTCATTTTTGAGAGCGTTTGTAATCACAGGATTTCCGTTCCATGAAAGTGCAAGCGAAGGGGTATATGTAGAAAGTCCGAGAGCCGTCGACTGCATCTTTAATGTCTTAATCGACTGCTTAAGTGATTTAACAGAAAGATTGTTTTCAAGACTTTTTTCTACAATAGAATCTACATCAACGTCTACATATTCAGGATTGATTTCTCCTTCAAGACGAACTTTTGTTCCAATCGGCATACCGATGATAAACGTAAATGTATCGAGTGACTGACGCATTGCTGCTTCTGCCTTTTCTACAGTCGGAACCTGGTTTTCATATGCAACCTGTGTCTGTAAATAACTTATCTGCGGAATATATCCGTTGCGATAGTTTGTTGCAGCCTGGTTCATTCTCTGACGTGCATTTTCGAGGCTGGCCTTCTGTAAGTTAAGGCTTTCCTGCTGTAAAAGCAAAGCGTAAAAAAGTTTCTTTACATTAAGCTCATTTGACTTAACAGCCTCTTCCCATGTAAGCTTGCCGCTTTCATAAGAAGCAATCGTCGCACTCATGTTGTAAATCATTGCAACATTAAAATTGAATGAAAGCGATAAATCTCCCATTGCTGTCCAGTGAAGCGACTCATCTTCTGGATATGGCTTTATATCATTTGCTCTGGCCATTGTTCCACGAACCTGCGCTGTAGGAAGAAATGTATTCCATGCAACATTCTTTTTCCACTTTGCAAGTTCTAAGTCAATCTCTGAACTCTTTAACGTGAGACTGTTTTTGTTTGAATAATCAACAGCATCCTGAACTGTTAAAACAATAACATCTTCCTGTGCTGCCTGTTCTTTATTTTCTTCTTCTGCCACTGCTTCCTGAGCAAAAACAACAGACGAAAAAACAACTGCAGCAAAAATTACTGAAACTTTCCTTAAAAAATTTCGATTAAATAATGTATTCATTATACTCCTCAACTATATATAACACTTGATATGATATTTTCTGTCACTTTATTCTTTTTCTGTATTTACACCGCCTTTTACCAAATTAAATATTACATCTGCATAATCTTCTTTTTTAGAAAGTTCCTGCAGTTTTTGAGTTCCAAGATAAATCGTCAAAGCTCCCGAAAGAGAAGAAATCCATCCGAAGAACGAACTTACAGTATCAAAATATTTTTCGCCAATCTGCTTTTGAATTTTTTCTCTTGTATTCTCGATAAACTTTGCATTGCCAAGCACATGAGTTTTATCAAGATCAAATTTATTCTGTGTTACCCAGCTGTGAATCATTAAAACAAACGGCTTTAACTCAAGATAATTTTTTTCTGTACGCAAAACCGTATAAATAAGTTCGTCAATATTTTCTACACATTCAGTTTTCTCAAAAATTAAATTTGAAATTGTCGAAACTTCCTGAACAAACATCTCAAGAATAAACTGGTCTTTATTATCAAAATAAGAATACAGACTGCTCTTTGCAAGATTTACTTTTTCGCTTATTCGCTCTACTGTTACACCTTCGATTCCATACTCAGAAAAAATTTCTGCAAAAGCCTTAAAGAATTTTGATTCAGTTTCATCCTGCAATTCTATTTTAGAAAGTTCATCGAGTTCTTTTTTTCTTTTATCAGAAAGAATAAAACTTTCGTTTCCTATTCCGTTCCACAAAAGATTAATTACTTTCTGTTTAAACTCTTCATCAGAAATTCCTACAGGATTTTTTTCGAGCTTTGCAAAATTTCTTCGTGTTAAAAAATAAACGATGGACTCTGCGCAAAAATATGCCTTAAAGAAAATCTGATGTCCCTTTGCAATAAATTCATCAGAAATAGAAACACCGCAGTCTTTCATCGCAGATACAAGAGACTTTCCGATTCCGGCATGCATCGTGTCCATGCTTAAAAAGAAATCAAGGTAGCCCGGGTTTGTCATGTAAAAAGAAAGCACGCGGTCAACGATTAAAGAAAACTCTTTAAACTCGCATTTTTTAAGCGGAATCTGAGAAAAGAAAAAACTTTCTCCTTTAAAAAGCTCTGCAAACTTATCCAGAAAAACATGGCGCATTTCTACAATAAGCGCATCCTTGTTTTTAAAATGACGGAATATCGCTGTCTTTGAAATGCCGACTCTGTCTGCAACTTCAGAAAGTGAGAAATTTGAACTTTTAGATTCTCCGCACAGGAGGAACGATTCTTTTAAAATCTCCTGTTTTGTGTCGCGCTTTTTGCAATTACAAATCATAAGGCTTTGTTACCGAACATTCGGTAACATTGAATATAGTAATATCGTGCGCAAAAGTCAATAGAAATAAAGTAAAAAAATGCCATTCATCCTTGGGGACACTAAAAAGTGCTCCCGCAGAAAAAATATGGGGCCCGCACAGTTCGCTTCGCTCTTAAGTGCTTCCCATATTTGTTTCTGCTCCGCACTTTTTAACCTACACAATAACGCCATGTCATTTTTTTACTTTTTTACAAATTTGCCAATTTGGTATTTTGCGCCTATAATAAAATTACTATGGTAAATATTCTCCCGATTGCCAGTGGAAAAGGCGGAGTCGGAAAAAGCGCAATCGCAACAAATCTCTCAATCGTTCTCGCAAACAAGGGCAAAAAAGTCACACTCATCGACTTTGACCTCGGCGGCGCAAACCTCCACACTCTTTTAGGCCTCAAGAACAACCATGCCGGCCTGGGAAATTTTATCTATAAACAGGAAACATCTCTTGAGCCCCTGCTCCAGGACACAGCCGTTCCTAACCTCAAATTTATCGCAGGCGACTGTCTTTTTCCTGGAACTCCAAACATGGGCTATTTTATAAAACGAAAGATTATAAAAGAAATCGAGGCTCTCGATACAGATTATGCAGTTTTAGATCTTGGAGGCGGAACAACATACAACACCCTCGATATTTATCTTTTAACCTTCAATTCACTTTTAGTAACGACTCCTGAACTTACATCGGTATTAAACGCCTACTCGTTCCTCAAAGCTGCCGCATACCGCTTTCTTAACCGCCAGTTTAAAGCAAAATCGCCTGAACGCGCACTCATCGAAGATTACATCAAAAACAGTGCAGCAGGGGCAGAAAGTTCGTACGTAGCGCTTGTCGACGAAATCTGTAAGCAGCTCCCGGAGTCGGGCCAGAAAGCACGTGCAGAGCTTGCAAAGTACCGCCCGCAGGTTATCGTAAACATGGGAAGGTCATCAAAAGACTTAGAGATGGCTTACAGATTGCGTTCTCTTGTATGGAATAAACTCAATATAACTTTGGATTTTGTTGGATTTACACCAAGGGATGAAGGCGTAGAATTAGCAGTCGCAAGGCGCACTCCGATAGCACTTTCTGCCCCGGACAGTCCTTTCGTAAAACAGCTTTACACGGCAGCAGACAGAATCCTTCTTCATAACTATCAGTACAATGACAGACTCGAAGACGGTGAAGCACCAGATGGAAATATCGAAAGCGAAGATATCCAGAAGCTGGACGAAGAATTTAATTCTTTAAATTAATTCCCTTATTCTTTTTTACAAGCACTTTAAATGTCGCAGGATCAAATACAATTTTCCTGGACAAGATTCCGCCTGTATCCTCTGCTAAAACCGGAATACCAAGCTTATTAAGAACTTCACGCGCAAAATTTATATTCACAATTCCAACCTGGTTTGGACTTGAATCAGAAAAATTAAATATATTGCTTCCGCCAAAAATTTTTGCCTGAAGATTATTTTTATCTGCGCCCTGTTTAATCATTTCATCAACAAGAGCTTCTATCGCATATTCACCAAAGCGCGTTATCGGAACACTCATCTCTTCATTTTTTTTTGTATCATCACTTTTTGCAAGCATAAAATGATTCATTCCGCCAATATGATTTACAGAGTCAAAGAGAATTATCGCAACACACGATCCGAGTATCGTAGAAATATATTCCGGCCCTTTAGAAACATAATACTCCCCCGGATGAATCGTTACGACTTCGCGATTAAATTTTGTGTCCTGATATCTGTTCATTTACATTCTATAAGATTAGAAGAAAGTTATTTCTCCCGATTCAACACCGCTTTCTACACCAAAGTGTCCTATCTGACCTGCTTCTTCTTTATGTGCGGCAATCGTAAAATGCTTGATAAGTTCTTTTAACCTGTCATCATGAAGATCCCACGAAGTAACTCCAAGCTGCATCATATAATCTTTCTTCTTTGACTCAAGGCGCAGAGCTTCTTCTGCCAGCTGAACCATAATCTTTCTAAAATCATGATATATCTCGTCAAATTCTTCAAACCGTTTCTGCACACTTACGCACTGCTGTTCAAATCCCGGTGGGAATACGCTGAACTGACTCAAAATTGCAGAAAGTCCATCCTGAACATTCTTAAACTCGAGGAAGAAACTGTTTTTAGAAAGACGAATTTTATTCATCTGTTCGTTATCTGAATGAATCTCAGTTGTAAATTTTTCAAGAAGAACTCCAATCTGCGAAATAAATGTCTGTAACATTTCCTGCATCTGTTCAAGAGAATCTCGCGCATCATTGATGAGGTTATCCATGTCTGTTACAGAATCTTTTACCGCGATGATTGCAGGGTTCTTTGCAACTTCTATCTGCTGCAAAATTCGAACGTGATGAAGTCTGTCGATAATCGGTTTTAAAATCTCAAACACTGCATACATCTGATATGCTTTTTCTGTAATGAGTCCGCAGTTTCTTTCAAGTAATTTCTGCCTTCCCTGATACAAACCAAATTGTGTAAGAAGTTCAGAGAAGTTTGTATTTATCTTTGCCATCTTTGCTGCAATGTTATCTTCGCTTATATTCTGTTTGTCGAGAAAGCGGCTTATATATGCAAGTCGTTTTGGTTCTACAGTTTCGAGAGTGCTTCTTACCTGTACCCAGTTTGTCTTAAATATTTCTGAACTTTTTTTAACATGTGAACAGATGTCTTCGAGAACAGACGAAGAAAGTTTTAAAAGTGAAATGTAGAAAGTTATGTTATCAAGATGAGCTTCGTTTACTTCGCCTGTAAGATCTATCTTTGAACATTCATCAAGGCAGAGAAGAATATGTTCGAGCGCCTGTCTTATGATATCCTGCATCTGCAAACCTTCCATCGCAGACTGAATCGGCGGATAAACAGAACCGATTATGTTTTTAATTTCGTTAAGAGGCGCAGACGCTCTTTCGATGAGGCTTGTTACGTCAGAAGAAGACGCTGCTCCAGCTTTAGAAACATCCTTCTGTGATATCATAAGGTCATCAAAGATTTTCTTTAATTCCTTAATCTGATGAAGAAGATGCTGCTCTTCTTCGCGAAGTTTGTTTGAATAGATGTTCATGTCGGTAGAAAGCTGCTTTAAGCTTTCTGTAATACTACTGAACGCCCTTCCTTTTTCGCCGGATTTAATCGAAATGACCATCGCATTGAGCGCGATAAGTTCCATCTCTTCGGAATTTTCCTTTATTCGTCTTACATTTGAATTGACTGTAGCAAGTTCTGTGATTTTTTCATTGAGTTCAGTAAAAAGCGGCGCATATTTCTGTTCGTACCCGCCAAAAAAAGCATCTTCGAGTTTAACAGAATTCCTTATGGCTTTATCAAGCGAATCAAACATCTGAAGAAGCAAATCCATTGAAGAATTTTCTTCTTTATTGAGAAGCGACGGAAACCTCTCTGCAAGGTTCATGAAAATTTCTTCCGTCTTTTCGCTGTGTTGTCGTATCTGATCCTGAATTTCGACTAGATTCATAAACTTTCCTCGAGTGTAACTTTTATTTTAGTACATAACGCTGAATTTTTAAAGAAAATTCTTGTTTTCCATATTAACACGTCGGGCGTATAGTTTATTCAGTTTAAGCTTCTGTATTCCATTTAAAAGGATTTTTCTATAAAATAGTGTGCTATGAGAGTCCCATTTTTTAATTCAAAACAAAATGTTCATTCTCGAAAATTTTTTACGCGCAGATTTACAAAATTTATTTTTTTGTCAACATTAATGGCATTTTTTAGTTGTAAAGAATTTATTCCGATGCCAAAAGTTAAATTTACAGATTCGAATAATTCTTCAAAGGCAATCGCAGCTCCAGAAGTTCTTACAGCTTCGCACGGCCAAAAGGGTCAGATTACAGTTAAATGGACTACTGTAAAAAATGCCCAGCGTTATTTTATCTATAAAGCAGATTCTCCTTATACTGAATATACACAGGTAGCAGAGGCAGACGGCTCAAGCACCGAAAAGGCAATTAAAGTTCCTGCAGGTTACAGCGCATATTTTAAAGTCGCAGCAGTTAATGCTTACGATGAAATTTCTGATATGACCGTTGCCGCTTACGGAACTTCGCTCGCTTCTCCTGTAATCACCGCAATTACGAACGAAGAAAATTCTACGACAGTTTACTGGTACATGGAAAACCTTAACAGCAAATCATATCTTTCGAAAGTTCAGTTTATGGTTAACTGCTATGATGATACTGGAAAAATAAAAGAGACAAAATTAATTTCTAACACAGAAGATACTTTCTGTACTTTTGAAAACCTTAACTCCGGCGGAAAATATTCTTTCCAGGTTGAGTCATACATTCTCGAAGACCAGAACAGCGTAGAAAAAAGTTTAAAGCTTGATTCAACGACACTTGTTGCGACAACTCCTAAAGTTGCAGATTTTTCTGTTACAGAAGGAACTGATGCATCAAAAATCATTCTTAACATTACACTTCCACAGGCAGGAAAAATTTTAAAATCTTCCGGCACTACTTCTTCTCAGAATGAATACGAAGATAAGCCGTTGTATTTTATCATTCAGCGAATAAATAAAATTACTTCTGCTTACGAAACGATTGTTCCTTATCTTTCATTTAAAGGAAATACAACTCAGATTACAAGCGCAGAAGGAATTTCCTATAACGAAGGTGATCACATTTTATGGAACGATACTTCTGTTGAACGCGGTGTTCCGTATACATACAGAGTTATTTCATGCGTTGATGATTACTTTAAAAATTCCGGAGACAGATACAACGTTCAGCATAGTCCTGATAAGGCTCACGAAAAAACCGGATGGGCTGCAGCACTTCCTGCAATTTCTACTTCAGAAATTACATATGTTACAGATCAGGATGAAAACGGAACTGACTATAAATCAGCTGCATCTTTTACAGTAAACGCAAGCTGGAACAGTTTTGACAGAGAAGATGATTATGTTTTCCTTTTGCTGCAGAACAGACGGCTTCTTAAATCTGATAACGGTCAGACAGAAGATACAACAGGACAGAACAGTTTTATCCGTGGACCAGAGAGTTATTATTTTACTCATATAAGCCAGTTAAATTCTTTTCCTCTGTCATTCCATTTTCTTCCTTACGAAAATGATCAGACAAACAGAGAAGTGCGCGGTTATTATTCTTATTCAGTTTGTATTCTTCCAAAAGGAGAATCGCTCAAGTTTTCTGACCCGAACACAAATATAAACGAAGTTTTAAATTCTCTTTTAACAATTAAACAGGATGCAAGTACAAAACTCATTACCGATGGAAACATTCCTAAACCATATCTTGAAGTAAAAGATGGATTTGTAAATAAAAACGAAATTACATTTACTGCAGAAGCAAATACAACTTACACTTTGATAAGACAGACAATAAATTCTGATGACGAAATAACTGCAACTTCTGATCCGATTGCACTTGTAGTTAAATCTGGAAACAACTATGTAAACGCTTCTGGCGTAACAAACAAGCAGGGCTCTGCAAACGAAAAAATATATACAGACACAGGTCTTGAAAGCGGCAAAGGTTACCGCTACACAGTCTACGCTTCTGATGCCACACTTTCTGACATTCCTTCTTCAACCAAAAGCGGCTTTACACTCGGAACACCGTCACTTGCTTTTGATTACGAACAGCTTGATTACAAAACAATCACTGTTAAATGGAACTCTGTTGAGCACGAATCAGAAAAACGCGAAATTGAAGGCGGAATAAGAGAAAGCTCTCACAACATTGTATACAAGGTTGAACACAACTCAAAAACTTATACGTTCAGTCAGTCAGAGCTGGATTTAAGATGCAGCGAAACAGAAAATAAAGTTTATACAGAAAGCACAGATTCTTACGATCTTATCTGCAACAACTCAAAAGAATTTATTCTTAAGATTAAAAAAGATCTTAAGGATTTTAATTATTCTGGTTCTAAACCTTCTATTTCATGTCTTAAAGCAGGAAAAGACATGGATGTTACGATTACTGCGTCAAATGATTTAACTTCTTCAATTCCTGCAAACAAAACTCAGTCGACGACAAAGGCAGCAGTTCTTGGACCTGCAAAGACAAATATAAGCGCATCAAAAGCAGACAGCATTACATCGATTACAGTCAGATGGGATAAAATTCCTGGTGCAAGCCTTTATGCAGTAAGAAGAATTCGTCCTGCGATGAATGCAGATGATTCAGAAAAATCTGATATCATTTACGTTACAGATACCGGACTTGTATCAACTTCAAGCGGTAATATATCTTCTGCCCGGACAATTGCAACTGTTACACAAGATCAGATTGTTCTTATGGACCAGCAGTGTACTGCAGACAGCTCACAGAATTCTTACGAAGCAAATCAGGAAAAAATTCAGTTTGGTCTTGAGTTTGCTTATACTGTATTCCCTGTTAAAGCTAAAGGTGATGATCCGTTTGAAGATTTTGATGTCATCTATACTGACGATAAAAATTCTCTTGTAACACAGACAGGTTATACTCCAGGCTACGGAATCAACATCAAAGCATCAAAAGCAGATTTTGCAGACAGCATAAAAATTTCATGGGAAAAACCAAATTCTTATCCTGGATTTTATCCTACAATCTGGTTTAGAGAAGAAGGAGCTTCTGACTGGTCAAATCATTCAAAGCAATCCGAAGGAACTACAGAAACAACAGTTTATCTTCCTGCTGAATTTCGCGACAAAAAAGTTGAATTCTTTGTAACATACGAAGCGACAGAAAAAGTTGTTTTTGCTGAACCATACTTTACATATCTTAGCGGTATAAAAGATTCTGATAATGAACCGGACAATGTCGGTTATGAATTTACAATTTCATCTTTCGATGCAATTAAACCAATTATCGGAAACGAAACATTTGAAGAAAGACTTACATGGTCAACTCAGACAAACGTAAATGAACCAAGAAAAAAACGAGCAGGAGACGGAATAACAGGAGACTGTTACGAGCTTTATATTCTTAACAAAAACTACTCGGCAAACTGGATAAAGATTGCAACTCTTGCAAAAGACGGAACTGTATCTACGTTGTCTCAAGCCTGGTTTGATGTTGGGTTTGAAAACATTGGAAAAACCGGACTTAAAATTCTTGCAAAGAATTCAGAAGAAACTGTTCAGGGTTCAAATGTAAAAGCAGACTTTAAAACAACAACAAGACTTGCAAGAGAAGGCTCTCCGATAAATGCAATCAAAGGAACTCATAACGGGCTTTTAAAAGTTCAGCGTGATTACAAGCATTACTACAAGCTTGTTGCAAAGCGAAAAAATTCTTACGGCGATGTAATAGAAACTTCTCTCGGAAACTTTACAGATTCTTCTTCGCACGATGCAGTTTCACAAAACCCGATTTATACTTACAGAAAAATTTCTGACGATGAATTTGTTAAAGGCGTAACATTAATTGTTGCAGACGCAATATGGAAAGCGGGAGTCAGCACTGGTGGAAAGAGAGAAGTTTCTGGACTTAGTACAACCGATTCAAATGGAAATACAATAAACGGAAAATTCTATCTTGAACACGTAAGCGCAACTAAAAAAATAAAATGGGGAACTTCTGGAAAAGATTATATTCATATATTTACAGGCGGAACTCCGGGAAGTCCTAACATAAGTCTTGCAAGCGGATGGATAATAAATATGGACAACAAGGAAGGTTCATCAAGCGTAACATATGGTTATCTTGGAAAACTTCCGTGGAATGCAATAAAGGTTTCTCACGAATCTGGTCTTGCAAGTTATGAAGGGTATATTTTCCTGACATGCGGTGATGGCTCGACTGTCGGAACATTCTCTGTTACAACCCAGAAATGGAATCTTTCGATCCAGTATTCACATTTAACAACCGAACCGGACAATACTCAGAAAATCATAATCACTTCAAGAAGTGATACTTCGTTTAACTCAAGCTATGACAACAATTATACTGTTCAGAATAATCAGGAAGAATTTTATAAGTGGCTTCCTTATGAGTTTGGTTCAAGTCATGAAGACGGTATAACTACATACAACGCAAATCTGCCGCAGTATAAAAACTTGTGGTGGGAGGAAAGATAATGAAAAAACTTTGTCATATTTCATCGCGAAAAATTTTCTTTCTCTTCTGTTTAACTTTAGGAATTGCATTTACTTCGTGTGCAGACTGGTTTGAAAATAAAGTTTCAATGGATCTTTCTAAAAAATCTGCAGACCTTTCTTCGCTTGTTGTTCCAAAAGAAAAAATTACGCAGCTTGATGCACCTGCACAGATTTATGTTTCACAATCAGATTCTAATTCTACGATTAACATTGCGTGGGAACCAGTAAACCACGCCGCTTCATATTATCTTGAACGCGCTGTTTCGAAAGTAAAAGACAGCTCGGGTAATTTTTTAGTTCCGCCAGAAGAAGATTTCGAAGCTGTTCCTCTTTCGACAATTTACGGAACACAGTATACAGATACGATTCTTTCAAACCCGTCTTACTTAAACGAAGAATATGATTATGCTTTCTTCTACAGAGTTGCGGCAGAAAATCAGCGCCTAAACTGCGAGATGAGTACGTTTACAGTTTCGGAGGCTGCATATCTTCTTTCGCCTGCAAAAAATGTTACGGCAACTGCAGGAGAGTTTGACGATAGAATCGAAGTTAAATGGAATAAAGTTTTAAATGCAAAATCTTATGACATTTACAGAAGTCCGGTTTCTGACGGAAGCTCTGCAATAAAAATCGGTAATATTCCTGCAAACTTAAACTGGTTTACAAATGCAATTTCAGAAAGTGACCAGGAAACTTTGTTTTACTATTACATAATTGCAAAAACTACAAGAGGTTCGAGTGTTCAAAGTCCTATCGCACTTGGCTTTGCAAAAAAAGAAGGTGCTCCTTCAAAAGTTACTAATGTTCGTATAACTAACGGTCGCGGAACTACTACAAATAAAATTACGATTTCGTGGGACGGAATAAGCGGACTTAATTACGAAGTAAAAAGATTTTCTTCTAAGGATTCAACTTTTACAGCTGTAGCAACAGTAAGAGACGGCGAGGAAACTACATGCGAAGATACAAAAGGTCTTAAGCCTGGAGTTTTCTATTACTACAAGGTTCTTGCATTTACAGGCGAAGATGAAAATATTATTTTAGGACCTTTGTCTGATTCTGGTCCCGAGTCCGGTGCTGATGCAGCAGAAGGCTTTATTCTTAGCCCACCGACAGATATAAGCATTTCTAAAAATCCTCTTGAACCAGATAAGTGCTCGATAAAATTTCTTGCACCTGCCGGATCTGCAAACTGTGGCTTTAATACAGAAGTTACAAAAGCAAAACACGATTACATAAATTACACATACATCATCGAATACAGCGACACAGAAAACGGGACATTCCAGACTCTGCTTACAATCTCAGAAACTTCTCTTACTCCTCGTGAAGGAGGTTATCTTGAACTTCCTGTAGCGCAGACAAAAAATTATTACAGGATAATTACAAAAAATCCTGACAACGATGCAATGTCTAATCCGAGCGAAATATGTGCTCCAGCTCCTTTTGCAGCTCAGAACGTTTCTGCATCAAAAGCGCTTTATATTCCTAATGCAATTGCAAATGCAAACGGCGTCTTCCCTGTTAAACTTACATGGGATCCTCCGTTCAGCAACAATCCTGCAAACAGCGAAACAATCGGCGGCTACCATATTTATCGCTCAACAAAACCTGACACAGGATTTAAAAAGATTACAGAAAATCCTGTAACGACAACTTCTTATACAGATAACTGCGAAACATTTAAATCAGGAATTTTTTATTACTACAAAGTTCTTTCGTTAAATACTTTTGGCCAGGGTGCAAATTATTCTGATTCAGCAAGCGGCTACGGTGCTTTAACTGCTGATCAGTATATGCGTGAATATAATAAAACAGTTCTTGCATCGCAGTCAAAACTTAAACTCATGCACAAGCCTGCTGACCTGGATAAACTTGGAAGTGAAAGCATCCGCGGTGCAATCTGTGGAACTCTTTCATACAATGCAAAGACAAGCGGACTTGGTGCAAGAATCTTAATGCATTATACAAACTATGCAGAATATTATGCTCCAGACGGAACAAATCAAAACTATTATTTCTTCCTTAATGGTGACACAAATACATCAGCAAGCATGGATGCAAGCGGAACCATGGACGGAACAGTAACATGCGAAGGAATGTATCCGGGCTATGTAAGATATGACAACCTCCAGATTAAAGGTGGTGGAGCTGCAGGCGGAACTTATATAATATTCAGGCAGGGATTCCCGAATGAAGAACACGTAAACTGGAAAGTAGGAGAAGAAGGAAAATGAAAAAATTAAAAATATTATTTATCACAACAATCTTAACACTGTTTTTTGCAGGATGTTACTCACCAAATCCTTTATACGGAAAATGGTCAGACAACTTTGGTTCTACAATCAACTTCTTCCCGGATAATACTTACAGCGCATCCATCGTAAGTTCTGCTGGTGTAAAAGAAGAATATGACGGAAACTTTTCTGTAATCGAAAATGTAATTTCTTTTTCTACAGAAGATGGAAATGTAGTAACAGAATGGGACTTAAGAGGTTCAATTCTTTATATCACATGGTCAGACAGCAATAAACAGACCGTACAGCTTAGTCTTTTTCATGTTTCAAAATAGGATTGTGCGATGAAAAAAACTTTACTTAGTATTTTTTTAATTTTCTCATCTTTTTTAGTTTTCGCACAGGAAGAAAAACTTGTAAAACCACAAAAGCCATTTAATCCGGATGCGTTCTATGTTGTGCACGGCGGCGGAATCTCGTGGACTCGTTTAACCAGAATTCAGCTTCATAATGACAGAAGTAATTTTGTCTGGCAGGATGATATGTTTGGTTTTTATTATGCATTCCAGACTGGAAATCTTCCTGTTAATTTTTTAGGAAAAATTTCTTTATATTATCCATACCACTACGAGTTTAATAAAGTTGAACAGATTCCAAAACAGACTGTCCTTTATGCAGGAGATCTGGATCTTGGACCTGTATGGACTTTTCCGCTCTGGGAAATCTGCCGTGTAAACTTAAGTCCGGTTGTTCATTACCGCTACCAGCTTTCTGATAAATATCATCACAATGATCTTGGGCTTGGTGCACTTGCAGTAATGGAATTTCCGATTTCAAAACGCTTTACGATTCTTCTTAACAGCGAGTTCAGTTATGACTGCGGAAACCTCGGCTCTAACAGGCAGATACAGAAATTTGATCATGTGTGGGCCTACACTTTTGATCTGGGATTAAAATACACAAAGCGCCATCCAAATTCTTTCTACTACATCAAGACAAAACAAGAGCGCGCCGCTTTAGTTCCGGTTAAAGAGGCTAAGAAAGCAGAACGCCTTGAAAAGAAACAGGAAAAGAGAACTGAGCGTCAGCAGAAAAAAGATGATAAAAAACAGAAGATGAGTGAATATAAAACTCAGCTTAAAGAATATAAAGAAGAGAAAAAGCGGCGCGCGGATGCTCGTCGTGAACAAAAGCAGGCGGTTAAAGATTAAGTTAAAGATTAACCGATATAATCCTTAATCGTCTGAATCATCTTTTCTGTCTCAATAGGTTTTGCAATATGAGTATTCATTCCGGCTTTGAGACATTTTTCGATATCTTCTGTAAATGCATTTGCAGTCATCGCAATAATCGGAATCTTCTTAACATCTTCGCGTTCAAGATTTCTAAGAAGATGTGTTGCCTCCAGACCATCCATTACCGGCATCATTACATCCATGAGAATGATGTCGTAGTAATTCTGTGGCTTTTCTGTAAATGTATTAAGTGCCTCAAGTCCATTGCCTGCAATTTCTACAGTCATTCCTTCGTTCATCAAAAGACGAGAAGCAATTTCCTGATTTAATTCATTATCTTCTACAAGAAGTGCACGTTTACCCTTGATGTTCTTTTCTTTTGCCTTTCCTTTCTTGCGTGCAGAAGAAAGCTTGCGGTTACCAGAAGGATTCTCTTCTGGAATTTTTTCGATATCAACTCTGATTGTAAATTCTGTTCCTTCGCCAGGAGCACTTACACATTCAATCGTTCCACCCATGAGTTTAACGAGATTGTGTACGATTGCAAGTCCTAATCCTGTTCCGACTTTATTTACAGAGTTTTTATCCTGAGTAAATGCATCGTACATAATCTTCTGGAATTCTTTTGTCATTCCGACACCGGTATCACGAACTATCAGACGAAGATGAATTACATTATTTTCTTCCCCATCGTTTTCGATAAGGAATTCAATTGTACCACCGACAGGAGTAAACTTTGACGCGTTTGAAATAAGATTCATGATAATCTGCTGTATATGAAGCCTGTCAACGTTTATAAAGTATTGGCGGTAATTTTCTGGATTACGGTTACAATAGAATGTAATTCCGTTTTTATCACACATAGCATGCGCAAGAGTTGTAATATTCTCGATAATTTCTCCAACAGAAGTTTTTGAATTTCGAATTTCAAGTTTACCACTTTCGATTTTGGACATATCAAGAATGTCGTTTAAAAGGCCGAGCATATAAGCACTTGATGAACGAATCTTACTTATATCTTTTTCGAGAGCTGCAGGATCTGTAAGTTCCTTGCTTGCAAGTTCTGCAATTCCCATGATTCCGTTCATAGGAGTTCGAAGATCATGACTCATTCTCGAAAGGAAGTCACTCTTTGCAAGGTTAGCACGCTCTGCCTGTTTGATTGCAAGCGCAAGTTTTTCGTTCTGCTGGTTTTCCATCATTGTAATTGCAGTGATATCTGTTCCAACATAAATCAAAACGTTTGCACCTGGCTCAAGGTAATAAACTTTTTCCTGTTTAATTTCTATCGAACCATCTTCTTTTCGCGTATGATATGTAAATTTAACTTCATCTGTAGATTCCAGTTCTTTCTCGATTCGTCTTATATCAAAATCTTCGCGAACTTTTTCTTTATCTGCGTCTGCAACTTTTTTCTTTAAGAACTCTTCGATCAAATCTCCGTAATCAAATGTTTCTTCATTTTCCGGAATCCATTTTAAGTTTTCTGATTTATTGATAAACTGGCAGACACCTGTTATCCTGTTGAGCCAGAAAATATATTCTACGTCTTCGTTTAGAACAGAGTCTTTTGTAATAGAAGAAATTGTCTGACTTGTTATATCTTTTAAATAACAGTACGCTTCGATATCACCGCTTGATGGATTAAACGCAAGCTCCATACAAAAATCAAACCAATGAAGCGCGCCATTTGACATTCTGTAACCAAATTCACATTCTTTTTTACGAGTTCCGTTTTTAAATGCGATGATAAGCTCTTCGCGTTCAAGAGTTGAAGCAAAACCACTATTCTGATTTTTGTTAGAAACCAGATCCTTTAAGAAAATTAATTCACTTACTGCAGAATTTCCTTTTATGCTTTTATATAAATCCGGAACATTTATAAAGCGTTCAAGAACAGTATTCTTCGTTAAGTTTAGACGTGTGTATGCAGGATAACTCTGCTGAACAAAACTCTGGTATTTCATGATACCTTCATATTCACGTTCGGCGCGCTTCTGGCTTGTTACATCGGTTGCGGAACAGATTGCTCTGATTACCCTGTCGTTTTCTGTTTTGATTGCGCGATAAACAACGTGTTTCCATCGTTCTGTCGATACATTGTTTCTGATATCTTCAATTCCAATCGGAATATCAATTTCGATTGATTTTTTTGTTTTACCGTCTTTAAAATCTCTGAACATCTGGTCAAACTGATCGCGGTATTCATTTTGAATGATACGCGAATAAATCCAACCCATCATGATGTCTTCATGCTTTAAACTAAAAAGTTCTTTATCAAGTTCCTCTTCTTCCTGTGACTTAGCAATTGCCCGAGGAATTTCTTCGCCTTCAACTTTTCCAAGCGGCGTTTTATCATCAACAGGTTCAAGTTCTTCGATTACTTCTGTCTGCGTTTCGCGTTCAAAAGGATTTCTCTGATTTTCTCCAGAAAAATCACATTCCCAGTAAACTGTTTCACTCTGATCCATTACTGCATGAAGCATGTGCCTGTTTTCTCTTAAAAGTTCATTCGTAAGTCTCTGCTTTTTGACAAGATAAACCGTTACAACAATAAACGGAACAATTATAAGACAGAACACAATTATTATTATACATACAATTGCAGATGTAGTTACAAACCCCTCTGTATCATTTACATACATCGTTTCATTTGGAAGCTGTTTTTTTCTTAAGTGGAATTTTTCCATTACACTTACATCAAAACAATATCGTGCAGGGCAGTCAGAATTTACATTCCTGTATCTGAGGTTTATTCCCTCAAATATTTCCCACAAAATTTCTCCTGCAGCATATCCCATTTCATCGTATGCAGTAAAATATCCGCCAAGAACTCCTTCTTTAACTCCTGTAAATGAACAGCACATTACCGGAATATTTCTTTCTGTAAAAGAATCCAAAAGAAATTTAGAAACATTCTGCGAAGGACCATCTATAGTATTTTTTGCAGAAAGAAAAAAGATTACAGAATCTGTTCCGATTAAATCTATTTTTCGCCTCAACGAAAGATAATCATTTTTTGAAACATTTATTTCTTCAAATTCAATTCCTTTAAATCGAATCGGAAGATTTTTAAAAATATCAGAACCGATGTTTCCTAAAGAAGAATTGTCTGTAATAAGATAGATTGATCTTGAACTCGGGAAAAGTCTCTTTGCAAGAAGAACGTTCTCGTCAAAATACATAACATCTTTTATACCGGTTATGTTGTCAAAATACATTCCTTCTCTTATAAGTTCTGTATCAGAAACTCCTATGAAAACAATCGGCTTTTCTTTTACAATTGTGTCCTTATAATTTAAAATAAATCTGAACGCTTCGTTACCAGAAACTACAAAGACATCAAATTCTCTGTTCCCTATGTAATTAACAGTTCGGTTTTTAAAACTTTTATATTCATTTTCATCATCGATGTCTGTATTATCCATAAAGATGTAATACATTTCACAATATTCTTTGAGGTTCTTCTTTAAATTTGTAATCTGAATTTGATTAATGTAAGAATCAGCGCTTTCTGAACCGATAAATAAAATCTTCTTTACCGCATCTTCTTCTTGAGAATATGCGCTGGCGTTAATAAGACAGTTCAGAGAGAAAAATAAGATAAAAAACCTGCAGAATACCAAAATCCTGCGCTTAAGACACCTCTTAAAAATCTGTGATATGCTCATCATTACAATTATACCACAGTTTTTTAAAGTTATGTTAATTTAAAACATAAGTCTGCAGGCGGCCAAAACCCTTGATATCCTTGAGCTCAAGCTCCCTGCACTCGTATGTATTTCCCAGTATCTGCTTTACGTTCTCAGAAATCGTGATTGCATCGATTTCGCCGTTAGATTCGAGGCGCGCAGCAAGGTTTACGGCAGAGCCCCATAGGTCAAAAATGTACTTCTTTTTACCGATAACGCCTGCAACTACGCGCCCGTTATTAATTCCGATACGCACATGCAGGTCAAGGTTATAACGCTGGTTAAACTCTTTAAGATGACGAAGAACCTGGCGCGCAAAACGCACTGTTTCGGCACAGTTACCAGGATAGCGGTCAGGAGCTCCGGCAGAAACCATGTAGGCATCTCCGATAGTTTTGATTTTTTCGACTTTAAAGTTATTTAAAAGATCATCAAGTTCCCCAAAGAAGGCATTCAAAATCTTTACAAGTTTAACTTCACCAATCTCTGCAGAAATCTTTGTAAAGTTTACAATATCAAGGAACATAATCGTAACATCATCAAATTCGCTAAAGAAAGGCTTTGTCTGAAACTCAAGCTTATTTGCAACAGAAAGCGGAAGAATATTTAAAAGCAGTTCTCTCGAACGTTTATTTGCCTTGTTTAATTCTTCGATCATATTCATGTCTGGATTTTCAAGACAGAAATACATTACCAGACAAACTGCAGCAGTTCCCATTCCGATGATAAGAAGTTCTTTAAAGAACATCTGTATCAAAGCAACAGTTCCTTCCATTACACAGAATACAATAATCGGAATAAGTCTTTTAATCGGAACTTTTTTTAAATTAGCAGCCATCGCAATTATTACAAACACAACTGACGAACTTGAAAAAATATAAATGGTCGAAGATGGAATTCCGTATGAATAAATAAATTTTCCAAATCCACCGTACAAAAGCGGATTTGCAATTATAACGATTATCGCAATTAAAAGTCCAATTCCGCAGACAGTTGCTTCGATATATTTTATTGTCATTCTTGTCTGTGAAATTTTATCATAAATAGTGTTAACGATTACATAAACATCCATTGACGCAATGTATCCTGCCATAACTACAAGATACAACTTTGAAAGAAAATTATTTATTACAGTATATTCAGCTTTACCTGCAACAACTTCTGTAATCGTGATTACGCTTGCAATGTCTAAAGCAAGCGTGCACCATGTTAAAATCATGATTACACGGAATACAACATTTGCAGCTGACGGCCATCTTTTCTTGGAGAAAAACACAATCATCAGAATAGATACAAAGAGAATGCTTGCTATCTGAAATTCAATATTGTAATTCATAAACTCACTCCTGGAACTTTTATGAATAAAATCAAATTATTAACTTAAACACCGCGGTATGACTGTAAGTCATCGGTGCTGAATGCATAAAGAATACTACACCAGAAACAGGCGAAATAATTTCGCAGATTATTTCATCGGTGTACGGATCATGAATCTCTGCAAGCAAGTCGCCCTTCTCTACTTCGAAGCCGACTTTAACTTTCGAAACAAAAAAACCAGCCTGAGGCGTTCTTATCGGAACAAGCCGCTTTTCCTCTTCGACAATCTCTGATTCATATCCACCAAGAATTTCTGTATCTATTATACCCCTGTTTTTCATAAAAAGCAAAATTGAACGTAAAACAAGATGAGCAGAATCGCGGTCAATATAATCAGTCGTCGAAGAATATACACTAAACGCTTTTACGCCGGCTTCCTGCCATGCAAAATTGAGCGTTCGTTTTTCATAAGGGCGCGGCTGCCTCATAAGAACATAAGGCATCATAAAATCCGAAGCTTCAGCAGAATACTCAAATCCCGATTTAAAAATCCTTACATGAGGCAGAAAATGTCCTTCCATATAATAAGAAGCAAGATGAATGCCGTATTCATATTCCTTTGATGTGTTAAAAACCTTTTCTGCGATAATCTGGGTTGTAACACCATCAGCCCTTCCCGGGAACATCCTGTTCATGTCGGTGCTGTCAATCGACCAGAATTTTTTTCTTGTATTCATCGAGTAAGGGTTTGCACTCGGGATTACCATTATTTCATAACCGTCGTTTATTTCGCCGTTTGCCTCAAGCTCTTTTAGTCTGTTCACTATGCGGGCTGCAATAAACTGCTGCTGGTATTCATTTCCTCTTGTCGGACCTACAATACAGATTGATTTTTTTCCGCTGCCGAAAATGTAGGCTTTTAAGCGAAAGTTATCTCTGTATAATCCTTCCATGTCACAAAAAGTTATTTCGCGCATTTAAATATTCTCCCGATAAGTGAACCGATTTCAACAACCGGATATTCTCTGATTGTAAACAAAAGACCTTCCTGCGGAGCAAGAATTTCACACTTAACATTTCCAGAAAGCGGATCAATTATTCTTCCAAGAAGCTGACCGTTTTCTACATGGGTTCCGCATTCTGTTTCACGAACAAACATTCCCGAAACAGTAGAACTTAAAATTTCGATTGACTCTTTATTCTCTGCATAAATCGACTGCTTTGGTTCAACAGCAGGACCGGTCCAGATTCCAAGATGCTTCATCAATGCAAAAATTCCGTCTGTAACCTGCTCGCAATATTTTTTCGTACACGCCATCGCGATTCCCATATCGATTACAACCGCATCAATGCCAGCATCATTTAAACAATACGCAAGAGAATTTTCCTGAACAGAAGAACTGTTGTACGCCCAGATTAAATCAAGATTCATGTATCTGCATTTTTCGATTAACTTGTCTTTAAAATCAAGCGGAATTCTTACCTGAGGAAGTTCACGGATAAAAATACTCGATGCATGAATATCAACAACAAAATCAGAATCCTTTAAATCATCCATAATCTGTGACGCGATGTATTCAACCATTGTTCCATCATAAAACCCGGGAAAAGTTTTATTCATATCCATGTCAAAAGCCGGAATCGTTCTCGAAATAGAATCCATTCCAAGCGGATTAAGTGCCGGATAAATATCAACAGTTCCATTTAAAAACTCAGGATTATTTTTTATCCTCTGCTGAATTTCAAAACATACCAGCTGGCCTTCCAGTTCATCACCATGGATTCCAGTTACGATACTGATTTTCTTTTTTGCATCTCCGTTACTCAAAACGTTCTTCTTAATCAGAAGAGTTTCATCAACCGGAAGATCTACACTTACAACCGTCTTTATCATTTTCATTTCCCGTATATGCTGTTTCTAATCCTTCTTACAGATTTTGCTTTTCCAATTGAATACTCACGCACGACATTTTCTTTTTCAAGATGAATGTGCACTGTTGTATCATTATCCTTTCTAGGCTGGATTCCAACCGGATAACCTCTTACAATTATACCATCATTTCCGAATTTCATTTCAATAAGTTCATGATTTTTGTAAGCCTGTTCAATGACATAAATTTTGCCCGAAAAATCCATTCCAGAAGCATTGACGCGCTCAAGCCTTAAAATGTTTGTATTTAACTGCGATGTATTTACGATTACCTTGTGTTCAATTCTAAGCTCGAGACTTTCGCGCTGCTGTTCATCAATATCAAGACTTTTAAGTGCTTCGTAGAGTTTTTCTTCGATGCTTTGAACATCATGGCGCTCAACAACTTCTTTAGGACTTTCTAATCCCGTCTTGTCGTTAAGAATCTTTCCCTTAAGATCAAGCTTTCCAAAACCCGCGCTCTGGTTTTCTGACGAAGCAGTTTTTACCCTGCCAATAAAATCAAGAGAACTTTCCTTTAAAATCTGAACAGCTTCTTCATCATTATCCACATCAAGAAGATAAACGCCGGGCGCAATTACAGTGTGAATATGCTCAGAAAGCACGCTGTTGTGCTCTGCTAAAAGCGCTGCCTTACCGTCGAGCTTTAATACAAAACCTTTATAAAACGAAGCCGAAGAATAAGATTTACTCCACTCATCAATCTGGATTACAAGGCTTTCGGGAACATCATACAGCGTGCGCTCTTTTAAAATCTGCGTTATCTTTTCTGAGTCTAGCCCGGCGTCAAAACCGTTCATGATTCCTTTTCTGGTAATTGCAAAAGTGCTTACAGTATCAAAGCGCTTGAGCGTAAGAAATTTCATGAGGTCTATAAAATCTTTAAGCTCAAAGCCAGGCATAAGAGAAACCTGCATTGCAGTTTCGATGCTGAGCATTTCTTTTAAAGCTGAACTGTCTTTAAACCTTAAATCAAAAATTTCTGAAACTTTATAAACGTCTTTTAAAGCGCCATCTTTTTTACTGCGTGACTCTTCTGCAATTCCGGATTTTAAAATTATTCCAAGAGTAAGAGCTGCATCAAAACATCTTTCAATTCCGCCGGCCGCCGTCATACTTAACGCAGCATTCCCGGCATGGTTTCCCGCACCCCGTGCCGCACCGCCTGCCGCAGAATCCGAGCCGATTTTCTGTCTTCCTTCGCGAAGAATGCGTGCAAACCGTGAACCGCCTTCTTCTTCGACTTCTTTCTGCGGCTGCGCAGATACTAAAAATCCCGTTCTCAAAAATAATTCGCGGGTAAAAAATTCATTACCAAGATTTTTTAACGTGTCGATAAAAATCTGCGCCTGTGTCCACAGGGCGGTGCGGCTAAAATGCCCCTGGGATGCGACAACTATATAGGCGGCCTGTTCGACAAATGAAAGTTCTGCAAATCTGTTCAATTTGCTCCAGTCGATGTTTATGTTTTTTCCGTTGTCTTTAAAAATACCGATGTTAAGAAAAGCACTGTAAAGAATCTGCAGTCTGTCTATGTCCTTTCCAAAAAACTGTTCTGCGTTTTCCATCGTATATTTTTTTAAAGTTCCGTCCTGCTTTGCCATATTAGGATATTCAATTGCATACGAAATAAAACAGAAAATAAATTCTGGGCTTATAAGAGTTCTGTCAGAAGCTGCCTTTGAAAATTTAATCTGTGGTAAAAGCCTGCTTATGTTTATTAAATCAGAAAGTGCACTTTCTAAGTGTGGATTCAGTTTATAAACCGACGGAACATTTTTAAAACCATCACTCTGATATCTTCTGTAAACGATTAAACGTTCTTCAAGATTTTCAAGGATTTCATATAAAAAAGAATATGTGTAAGTTCCGTCAAAAAACGAAACGAGTTTATCTTCTGTTGCATCAGGAATAAAAATAATTGCAGAAATTATTTCAAGTTCCTGATCAGATAAAAAACTTTTTATCGTTGTAAGATTTTCGCGGTTTCTAAAAAAGCCTTCAAGGTTTTCGATTAACTTCTGTTTGTTGTACGGAGTTTTTATTTCTCCAAGATACATGCGCATTATCTCAAAGAATCTGTCTTCTTCGAGACGCACGAAATATTCGCGCCATGATAAAACATTTTTTGCATGTTCACTTAAAGACTGCTCGCGTACCATCATTATTTTTCTTCGCTCCCGTCTTTTAAATCACTCAAAGAACTTTTATCATTTGAATAATCGAGTTCGTCATTAAGAAGAACATCAAACGATGAACTGTCTGTATATTTTATAAGCCTGTACGAATAACCCTGTTCTGCAAGAAATTTCTGTCTGTTAGAACCAAAATCTTCTTCGAGCGTATCGCGTGTAATGAGCGTAAAAAAGTGCGCCGTTCTTTCTTTTGGCCTTAAAATTCTTCCGAGCCTCTGAGCTTCTTCCTGACGGCTGCCGAATGTTCCAGAAACCTGGATTGCCATCGAAGCCGACGGTAAATCAACTGCAAAGTTTGCAACCTTAGAAACAACAAGAACTCTCGTCTTGCCGCTTCTAAAATCAGAATATATTCTGTCACGCTCAAGTCCCGAAGTTTTGCCTGTTATAATCGGCACGTTAAGAGCTTTTGCAATTTCATTAAGCTGGTCGAGGTACTGCCCTATGACAAGAATTTTATCATCAGCAAATTTTTCTACAAGTTCAGAAACGATTTTTAATTTAACAGGATTTGTGCTTGCAATCTTATGTTTATCACGTGCTCCTGCAACCGCATATTCAATTTCTGAATGCTCTTCAAGATCAAGACGAACTTCGACACATTCTGCTTTTGCAATCCATCCTGTGTGCTCAAGTTCTTTCCACGGAACATCATAGCGTTTTGGTCC
>CAJORB010000077.1:0-10857 GCA_905236565.1 uncultured Treponema sp.
AGGTCCTGCCAACGGAAGTAAACCGCGCGAGATTATCCACACGCCGTAGACCGTGCAAACAAGGATTTTCTATTTTACGATTACTACAAGATTAGAACTCTGGTCATTGGCCGGAGTCTTTTTATAATCAGAATAATATTCGATGGATGTAAATCCTGCTTCGCGTGCAAAAGATTCTATTTCATCTCTGCGGATCGGATAAACAGATTCTTTTGTACATACAGGATAGATTCTTCCGTTGCCTGTTTCTACATTCTGCGTAAGATAATATTCTTCTTCGTTTACACATTCAAGTTTACTTTTAAGCGTAACACGAATACTGATTAACTCAGGTAAAATCGATGTAGATTTTTGAATATACAAATCGTAATTGTAAAGCTGCAGGACAACCATTCCGTCCGGTTTTAAAAGCTGTTTGCAGTCAAAGAAAAATTTTCTTAAAAGAACTTTGTCGTGAATAAAAATAATTCTATTGTTAAGACATGAAATTACATTATAAAAACCTTTTCCAAGAAAGCGGACCATTTCGATTGTTGACATCTGGAAAAATCTTACAGCCATAAGCTGGTTACGATGTTTTCTTGCAGCAGATTCCAGAAGTTCTTTTATTGTTTCAAGCCCTGTAACATCTGTTATATCTTTTGCAAGTCTGTTTTCGAGAATTCCTGTTCCACAGCCGATGTTTAAAAACTTTACAGGCTTTGGAAAAACACTTAAAAGAGAATCATAAAACTCATATTGTTCCTGCGTTACAGGATACAATTCATCATAATATTCAACAATATTTTTAATCGAATCCATATTTTTTACTTAACGTTTCTTGCAATTCTAAAGCCGATTGTCTGATATCTTGAGCCCTGGATTCCTCCAAGTTCACGATAGATATCATAATAAAATTCTATTCCAGAATAATTCTTTACAAAAGTTCCACCTAAAATATAACGGTAACGACCAGATGAAGGTCCTTTATAATCAGAAACTGCATCACAGTTTAAAGTTTCTGTCCACAAACAGTCCCAGCACCACTCTGCAACGTTTCCGTTCATATCATAAAGTCCAAGTTCATTAGGTTTTTTAAGACCAACCTGATGAGTCATTTCGTCGGCGTTGTTTTCATGCCATGCGATTTCATCAAGATTTGCACTCTCGCTGTAATTATTTTTGTTCTTTGATTTAGTTCCGCCCGAAGCAGCATAAATCCACTCTGCACGAGTCGGAAGTCTGTAACCATTTTTTGAATAGTCTGCAGTTACAGTTGCCTTGTTTATTCCGCGACCATTTTTGTATCTTGAAATATCATCGATTGTATAAACCGGATCAAGCCCTTCCTGTTTACTCAGACGATTGCAGAACAAAAGACAATCGTACCATGTAACGCGTTCAACAGGACGAAGCTCCTGTTTTTCGTTTCCTGCCGGGGACTCGTCAAAATAAGAAGGTTTTGAATTTGATTCAGCATCTTTGCTCATGACAGAGTCATAAAGCTGCTGGGTCACTTCGTACTTTGAAATATAAAAGTCACTCACGCCGAGTGAAAAAGTTTTAGGATTTTTTTCCTGTTCAAGCAGATCTACATCGGCAACCTTGAGCCCTTCTATCTGCTTTGCCTGAACATCTGTAAATGCACCACCCTTGATTTTTACCATTCCGTACTTATCTTTACAGCCCGATAAAACCAAAGTACATGCCAAAATACCAGAAACAAAGATAATCTGAGACTTTTTTTTCATAGCAATTCCTTTTTTTCTTTTTTTTAAATTGAATCAAATTCTAACTATTAATTTATTATAATTATAACCCACTTTTACACTTTGTCAAAAATAATTTTTATTATATACTGTTGGACATACAGGAAAAATCATGAACGAATCAAAAGACGAATACGAAAACAATAATTACGAACCGGCAGGTCCAAAAACAGCAATGGTCGCAATCATCGGACGGCCTTCAAGCGGAAAATCGACTTTCCTTAATACAGCAAGCGGCGAGCCCGTCTCGATTGTGAGCCCGATTCCGCAGACGACAAGAAACGCCATCAAGGGAATCGTAAACACTTCTTTCGGACAGCTTGTGTTTGTCGATACGCCAGGCTACCATATGTCAGAAAAGAAACTTAATTTAAAACTTCAGCAGACAGCACGCGACCAGCTTGAGGCTTCGGAATGCGTCTTGTACGTAATCGATGCAAGCCGTGACCTGGGCGAAGAAGAAGAGGCAACGGCAGAACTCATCGCTCCTTATGCATCAAAAACTGTAGTTGCAGTAAATAAAACAGATCTTCCTGCGGCAAAACCGGATCGTGTAATAAGTTTTGTTCAGTCAAAAATTCAGTCAATCGATAAAAACCGCATATTTGAAATCTCTGCAAAAAACGACACGGGTATAAATGATGTTCTTAAGGCACTCTACGACCTTGCACCAGAAGCTCCGCATCTTTATCCCGAAGAATATTATACAGACCAGGAAGTTGGATTTAGAATCGCAGAAGTAATCAGAGGACAGGCAATAAACCGTCTTAGCGATGAAATTCCTCATGCGCTTTTTGTAGATATTTCTGATATGGAATTTAAGAAAGAAGGAAAACTTTTATGGGTGCGCGCCTTTTTATGCGTCGAACGAGAATCACAGAAAGGAATCGTAATCGGCAAAGGAGCTTCTATGATAAAAACAATCCGCATCGAAACGATTAAAGAGTTAAGAAAAATTTTTGATTATAAAATCGATCTTGATTTACAGGTTAAAGTCGTAAAAAACTGGCGCCAGAAAGATATGATTTTAAATAAAGTTTTGAGTTAGTGTGAAACTGCGCGCAAGCTGCGGTTTCATTATCTAAAGTCCGGCGCACGGCGGCAAATAAAACGCCGCCATTACACTACTCATCATCTGTCAAATCATCAAGAAGGCTCTGCTGCGCATCAGAAGATTTATCAGGAAGAACTTCCACTTTTGTAAGTTTCTTTTCTATCTGGCGGCTTCTTCTTTCTGCACTTTCAATTTCGTTTGTCGCAGATTCAAGTTTCTTTTTCGTTGCTGCAAGTATATCGCCAAATTTTCCGAACTCTGATTTTACAGAACCAAGAAGTTCCCAGACCTTTGATGTTTCTTTTTGAATTGCAAGAGTCCTAAATCCCATCTGGAGACTGTTTAAAAATGCATTTAAGGTTGTCGGACCAGAAATCGTAACTTTAAATTCATCCTGAATCTGCTGGAACAATCCCGGAATGCGCATTACTTCTGCGAACAATCCTTCAAACGGAAGGAACATCAAACCAAAGTCTGTCGTATAAGGAACTTCGATATATTTTTCTTTAATGTCCTTCGCCATTTTTTTGATATCAGTAACGAGTGCTTTTTTCTGAAGCTCAATTTCTGCTTTATCTGCATCTTCGTATGCTTTTGTAAGCTTGTCCCACACAGCTGCAGGATATTTTGAATCGACCGGAAGAAGAATAAACTGTCCTTCTGTTGTCTTAGACGGAATTTTTACAGCAAATTCAACTACTTTCTTTGAGTCCTTTGGATTCGGATGCGCATTTTTTTCGTACTGTTCCGGAGAAAGAATCTGACTTAATAAAGACTCAAGCTGGACTTCACCCATTCCTCCTGCACTCTTAACATTTGTAAGTGCACGTTTTAAACCACCGACATCATTTGCAAGAGTCTGCATTTCGCCAAGACCCTTCTGTACAGCCTCGAGCTGCTTTGTAACGATTTCAAAAGAACCTGTAAGACGTTTTTCGAGAGTCGACTGAAGTTTTTCATCAACAGTTTCGCGCATCTGATCAAGTTTCTTTTCGTTTGATTCCTGCATGTGCTTTAAATTTTCCTGAACAAGACGCTGCTGATTTATAAGAGTTTCCTGAGTTGATTTTGTAAGCACATCAAGCCTCTGCGAAAGAGAGTTCATAAATTGAGTGAGGGTGTTTGTCATCGACTCATGCGTATTTTTTGTAAGCGCATCAAACTTCGCATTAATCGAATCCTGAAACTTCATGAGAACATCAAGATTTTCTTTTCTGTTTTCGCTGCTGGCTTTTTCGTTTCCCTTGCTGTTAAAAAGAATGATTCCCATTACCACAACAAAAAGTCCGATAAAGGCAACCATAATGATAAGAATGCGTGTATCCATAAATCCCCTCGTTTTATGTTTTTTTGTTTATACTGAATTATATAAGGCAACTGCGGAATGTATCAAGAGATTATAAAGGGTCGCAGAAAAATGCTTTGGACTGTTATTTTTTTAGAAGAGTTTCTACACTTACATTTAAAACATCTGCTATCGCAACAAGTTCAATATCCGTAACAAATCTTTTTCCGCATTCTATACGCTGAATTGCATTTTTATCAACATCAATTCCATAAAGCTGGAGTTTATCTGCAAACGCACGCTGAGAAACTTTTGGCTGCATCTTTTTTCTTATGCGGGCAATGTTTTTACCTGAAATATTATTTGATTTTCCATTTTTATTCTTAAACATAACAGATATTCTTGACATTTAGTGATTGTCAACTGAATAATTCTAAGATATAATCACAGATAGTTTGACATCTAGTGAATGTCATTATTTAAGGAGGAATTTATGAAGAAAATTGCAAGCCTTTTACTGTCTCTAGGATTATTGCTGTTTATTACATCATGTGGAAACCCTGGAAGTACCTCTGCCGGTAGTGTAAACCAAGGAGGAGGTTCCGGTAGTGGCGGAACAGGAGACGACCCTTTAAGCGGAATTTCTATAACAATCCCAGAGGTTACTCTGCCAGACTCTGTAGGCGAAAACCCGTTTGCAGGAAAGAGTTTTACATTACAAGACAATTCAGAAGAATCAGACACAGCTACCGTGACATGGTCATTTACAGATTCGATTGCAACTCGAACATTTACTGATTCGAGCACCAGTTACTGGTCAATTGAGAAATATGAATACAGTTATAATAATACCCAGAATTTAATCTACTTGACGATTATAGGATCAGAAATACAAAACGAATATTTAGACTATTATTCTTATTCATCATTTTCTGAATATATATCTTTAGGTACACAATTATTATATAAAGATTTATATCCAGAGAACATGTGGAATCAATTTGTTGAAGACCAAGCTATGCGTTGGTCCGCTATATCAATTTTCAAATACAATCTTCTTAATGATAAAATAAACCTTGATCCTTATTGCGATGGAATAAAACCTCCTCTAAATATAAAAATTGATTTCAATAATTACTTAGTTCTTGAAGGTTTGTCTCTTTTCCTTAACCCAGAAGAAGAAGGTGGAGGTGAACACACCTCTTTTTATTCATGCACAACTTTCAACGATAATATCTTTTCTGGAAAACTTCTTTATCGTATCGAGCATTGGGATGATGAAGAAGGATACATAGTAGATGAAGTTAAGTACGTTGGCGACATCGAGGGTACTTACACAATAAGTGGAGAGGGCTTAGCTCAACAAATTTCTCTAACATTAATATTTACAAAATTACCTGCCTGTATAACATTCCTAAGCACAGGAATATCATATACATCAACAACTTGGTAATCAAAAAAATTCAATACTTAAAATCTGGTTCACAGGTAAACTCCATTCGTTTGCCTGTTGTCGGGTGTTCAAAGCTTATATAAGATGAATGTAGCAAAAGCCGCTGGCCTTCGTCCTGATGTCCGTAAAGATTATCGCCCACAATCGCTATTCCAAAACCGTGCACATCAGAAGCTGCAAGCCTTAGCTGATGAGTGCGCCCGGTCAATGGCATAAATTCAACACTTGTTACATCACGATTCCTGTACTTCCAGATTCGAAGGCGGCGCCACACTGTAATTCCTGTTTTGCCGTAAACCGGATCATAAATCTGATGCGGTCTGTTATCAACATCCAGTCGAAATTTTAGTTCAAGCCGGCCCTCGTCGACGCAGGAAGAACCAGATGCTTCATCAAATTTTACAACCGAGCCATCCTGTCCCGCCTTTTCTCCAGGTCTTACAAGCGCGCCGTCTAAGACTGCGATATATTTTTTATTTACTTTTCCCTGCTCAAACTGCATTGATAATTTTCGCTGTGCATCAGCTGTAAAAGCAAGCACCATAAGACCCGAAGTATCCATATCAAGTCTGTGAACAGAAGGCTGTTCGATAGTATCAGGAAAAAGACGGCGCACGCGCGATACAATGCAATCCTGCTTGTCTTTGCCGCGACCGGGGACTGCAAGAAGCCACGAAGGTTTATTTACGACAATAATATCATCATCACGATAAAGAATTTCAAGCCCAAGAATTGACGGAAGAATTAAACGACACTTTTCATCACACGGCGGATAAAACACACCCTGCTTACACCTGAGGTTTGATTTCCCCCAGTAAAACTCTGTCATCGAAACAGGAATAAGATTTTTAGAAAAAGCATAGCTTAAAAGTTTTGGAGCACAGCAGTCTCCGGTTCCTGTAGGTAAAAGTTTTTCTTTTTCTGTTCCGCTTTGAAACTTAATTTCTTTTTGAAGATAATCAAAATCGCGCACCATCCCATCGGCACAGGTAAATTTATAAAGTGAATAGATTTTAGAAAGCGTTTCGTTACAAAGTCGTAAACGTTCTGCATCACGATTCTGTTTTTCTTCCTGAGTTTCATCTTCTGGTACGACAGACAGTTCGTGAATCCTGCGGTCATTTACAGCAACAATCTTATCGTATTGATTCTGTTCAACTAAAGCCGGAACAAAACCTTCATAATTCCATTTTGAGTTATACTGCCCGGAAAAAGCGCGGAGCACGACATATTCGTTCTCAAGCGCAGTTTGCACGCAATCATCTTTCGCATCAGTTTTTTTTAAATCGTCACGAGCGCAGACTAAAATCCCGAACATTCCGTTAAAATCGCTTAACGGAGAACCGTTTTTTAACTGAGTCATAAACTCATGAGAATATTTTTCTGCAATTTCTGTTGAAAACGGCGGAAACATCGTGCGCCTTAAAAACTTAAATTATCTTTCGATAACTTTACAGTCAGCATCAATCGTAAATACAATCGGCTTGTTCTTTGTAAAAAATCCGTTGTCGACAACGCCTACAATTGAGTTGATTTTATCTTCCATCTCTACAGGATTTACAGGATTTTTCCAGACGATATCAAGAAGCTGATTTCCGTTGTCTGTAATTACAGGCCCACATTTACGAACGCCTTCGCGTAAAAAACATTCTGCACCAAGCTTGTTTAATGCAGCAACAACAGGAACTCGTGCTTCACCGATAATTTCTACAGGAAGATGAAATTTTGTTCCGAGTGTATCAACTATCTTTGTTGAGTCTGCAACGATAACAAACTGTGTCGAGTTATATGCAACAATCTTTTCGCGAAGAAGAGCAGCGCCGCCGCCTTTTATAACATTGTTCTGTGGGTCAACCTCATCAGCGCCGTCAATTGCAAGATCAAGATGACCTCCGATAATTCTATCGTTCATCGAATAAACAGGAATTCCAAGTTCTTCACAGAGGTTTTGCGTTCCAAAGCTTGTTACGACAGCCTTTATATCTTTTACAGTCCCGTCAGTAATTCTTTTTGCAAGATGTTTAACTGCAGGAACAGCTGTTGAACCTGTTCCAAGACCGATTTTCATTCCAGAAAAGATTTTTCCGTTTTTAATTAAAGTGTCAATTGCTGTAGAAGCTACAAGTTCTTTCTGTTCATTCTGTGTCATCGCCATAATCGACTCCCGTAAATATTTTAAATTGTCTATAACCCTGATATTTTAACATCGATTTTCCGTTTGCAACTCGGCAGCCTGCTGCAATTGCACGGTTCATCATCGGTGTAACTTCGGGATTGTAAATGATATCATATACATATTCCGTTCCGCGGAAATTATAAAAATAAATCGGATCGTTTTTAGGATCCGGGTTTCCATCACTTCCAGCCCCTACAGATGTTGTCTGGATTATAATGTCCGAATAAACTTCAAACTCAAGAAGAGCATCCGGAGAAAGAACTGCATATTCAAAACCATATTTATCTGCAAGTGCCTTTGCATTTGCAATCGTTCTGTTAAAAATACATGCGCGGCCGCCCATTTTTTTAATTGCATAAGCAATCGCATGAGCTGCACCACCTGCTCCAACTATTGCAACACGACGACGGCGAAGTTTATCAACGCCTAAAAATTCTCTTAATGCTTCAGCAAAACCGCTTGCGTCTGTATTGTGGCCCATCCATTTACCGTCATTTTTTACAATCGTGTTGCTTGCTCTTATTTCGCCAACTTCTTCGTCAATATCATCAATTTCTGACAATACACTTTCTTTATGCGGAACAGTTACGGAAAGACCTTCTACTCCGACCGAGTCACAGAATTCGACAACATCAGAAATATTATTTCCTCTTATCGGAATATAAACTGCATTTAAATTATTTTTCTTATAACCTTTGTTATGAAGTTCAGGACTTGATGTAAACTTTAAAGGATAACCTGTAATTCCATAAATCTTAGTAGATTCATTAAGCTCTTTAAAGTGATAGATCTCATTAAGTTCAACAGGATCAATATGACCGATTACCTGTGTGTTCTGCATCGTTTCTTTTGGAGAAACATATGTTAAAAACGAATGAGTTTTATAAGCAAGGATTCTTGATGGAGTACCAAATTCTCCCATTGCGCAAAGAATATGTTCGTATTCCTTAAAATCTCTTGCTACTTCAAAAAGATGAGTTACGTCTTTAAGCGAATTTGGTGTAAACGCAATCTTTGGAATTTCATAACCTGTCTTTCTCATTGCGTTACATTTTTCGATGATATTTTCAACAGGACCTTTCATATCATGATAACTTCTTATGATTCTTGTTCCGAATGCCATCGCAGCATCCTGCAGACTCGGAATATGAAAGTCATCTTCAAAATCTACATAATTAAAATTATTGTGCTGGTCCTGATCTGCAAAAGCCATCGCACGTGCAAAGAGCATAGTTCGTGCAGCTTCACCGCCAAAATATGCACCGCCATCAATACGACGTCTTATAGTTAATATACATGGAATATTTGCAAGATGCGGAAATTTTCTGATATGAAGACATTCATCTTCATCAAGATAATCTGCGCGAAGCTCAACGATATCGATATAAGGTCTGTACTTTTCTATAAGCGCAAGATTTTCCTGAATCGTATTACATGTTAAAGTTAAACAGATATAAGGTCTATTCATTTTCTCTTACTGAACAGAAGAGCGTTCAACCTCGCGGTCAAGAACACTCAAAACAAGAACAGCACCATGAGGAGCTGCAAACGGAACAGAGAATGCGCCGCCGATATGATTGAACGATGCAAAACTATAACGGCTTCCTTCCTGTGGAATTACATCAAGCTTAACCGGAACAGCATAAGGATATTCAGGAATTGTTGTAGAAAAAATTCCGTGAACATAATTTTTTGTATCGCGTTTTGCAGAATCTTCTGCTGCATCACCCTCTGTCTTTTTTTCGTTATCTACTGCAGCAACCATTTCTTCTTCTGTTGCAGCTTTTGCTTCTGGCATTGCAAACTCAAGCTGGATTCTTGTATATTCAGCAACTTCTTTTTTATTTCCATGAACTGTCTGTTTAACTACAGTTCCCGGAGTTTCAGAAGAAGATGCAATATGCTGTGTAAAATCAACAGTAAGTTTTGTTTCTGAAAGAAGTTTTAAAACTTCTGCGATTGTCTTTCCTGTAAAATCAGGAACGCTTACCTTTGCTTTTTCCGGGCCACTTGAAACAATAAACTGAAGTGTCACAGGCTGAGTAATAGGAGTTCCTTCTGCAGGTTCCTGTTCAAGAATAGTTCCTGCAGGAGCCATATCCTGCTTAAAAATAGGATTTGCAATTTTTAAAGAAGGAATTTCTGTTCCTGCATAAAGAGCATCAATCGTTGTCTTTACAGCATCCAGATTTGAACCAACATAATTTTTTACATGATCAAAAACAACACCGCGGCTTACAACAAGTGTAACTCTGCTCGAAGCTTTTACGACAGAACCTGATTTCGGAGACTGAGAAATAATCATACCAGCCTGACCAGGAACATCAGAATATCTCATCTGAAGGCGAGGATACAATTCCTTTTCCTGCAGAATAAGCTGAGCATCAAGAATATTTTTTCCAACTACATCAGGAACAATCTGACGTTCATAACCTCTGTTAAAAACAATGAACGCGATTACAGCAAAAATTCCCATTATAACTACAAGCGAAATTGCATAAAAAACAAATGCGCCGCCAAACTGCTGCATCGAAGCCTTTGTCTCTGTAATGGCACCACCGATATTCTTTATTTTGTCGCTGATTTTCTTTTCGTTTTCCATAAAAACACCTTTATTTTAAGCCAATTCAATTTTTATACTATTTATAATAATATACTTTATAAACGAAGTCACTTCAATACTAGTTCAACTCAATACTGAACCTACAAAATCCCTTGTTCCGTTTATAAAATCCTTATATCCCATCATGTTTTTGCCCGGTTTTTGAAGCATTTTAAGTGCCAGAAGGCCGTCGCCCGTCTTAACCCAGATTCCCGTAGACTTGTCAAAATGCACGACTTTTCCAGGCTCTGCATCGCTAAAATCCTTTTCCAAAGCTGAATCAACTAAAGCAACTTCTGCGATTCGAAGTACAGGAAGGTTTGTACCTGACGAAGCAGAAACCGCTCCCATATAGCAAAAGCACAGCGGGTCAGGATTATAAGCCCTGACCATTGCATCAAGCTCGCGTGCAGACTTTGTCCAGTCGAGTCTGCCGTCTTCTTTTGAAATTATTGTCGTATAGCTGGCGTCTCCTGACTGAGGAATGCCTTTTTTAAGGGAGCCGGTAGAGGCTGTCTCGACTAAAAGCTCTGTTATTA
>CAJORB010000078.1:0-12324 GCA_905236565.1 uncultured Treponema sp.
CCTCTTCGAGAGATTCGATAATAGACTTTTCAGAAGAACGGTCAACAAGGTTGAGGATTTCAACGATAGATTCAACACCACCGGCAGCCGTGTAGTCTTCTGAAGAAAGTGTAGAAAGTTTTTTCTCAAGAACGCGTTCAACTTCGCGCAATACATCAGGTGATGTACGGTCCATCGTTGCAAGACGCTTAGAAACTTCAGGCTGCATTTCTTCCGGGAGGTTCTGCAGGATGATTGCGGCTTTTCCCGGTTCGAGATAAGCAAGGATCAAGGCAATTGTCTGCGGATATTCCTGCTGAATAAAGTTGAGCAAGTGGGCCGGGTCTGTTCGGCGGATAAAGTCGAACGGACGAACCTGAAGGCTCGATGTAAGACGGTTGATGATATCGATGGCCTTCTGACTTCCCAAAGATTTTTCGAGGAGTTCGCGCGCATAATCGATACCACCGGTCGTGATAAAGTTCTGAGCATTCATCAAATCCTGGAATTCTTCGAGGACCTGATCTTTTATTTCTGCATCGACTGTTTCAAGTCTGGCAATTTCAAATGTTAATGTTTCTACTTCATCTTCGCGAAGGTGTTTCATGATTTCTGATGAAACATCACTTCCTACAGAAACGAGGAAGATTGCTGCTTTCTGTCTTCCGGTAAGGCTCTTAAAATCCTTACCTTTTTTTGATGAAGGACTCGAAGCAGGTTTTAATGTTCCCGGCTTTGGAACTGGCTTAGGATTACTTTTTGGTTTAGCCTGTGCTTCTTCTGCCATATACTATTCCTCCATCAACCATGTACGTATGAGCATAGCAACATCTTCTGGATGTTCTTTTGCCATAGCAATGGCGTTTTCCTGAAGTTCTGCACGACGTCTTTCTTCGACAGACATCGTAACTTCCATACCTTCGTTCTGTGCATCCTGAAGAGCCATGATACGAGCCATTTCCTGACGTCGTCTTTCCTCTTCTGCCTTGATGCGTTTGCGGCGTTCAATTTCGCGGCTGATAAATCTGTAGAGAATGAATGCAACAAGTACAAGTGCAATACCAATCAATACGATGATTATAGTCATCTTTGTCTGGTTTGCTTTTCTTATTGCTTCGTTTTCTGCTTCAAATTCTTCTGTATGGTCAATTGCAACATTTCTTACTGTTACAGAATAACCTTTAGCCCTGTCATATCCGATAGCATCCTGTACAAGGTCTGCAATCTGTTCAAGTTCTTCTTTCGGAACCGGAATATAATTTCTTATGATGCATCCCTGATCATCAAACTTAAGGTTATGATTTTTGTCATATTCCTTTGTCCATGTTCCGTCAACGTTAACAGAAACGGTAACACGGTCGATTGTTGGATGAACAGTCTCTGTTATATTATCGGTATTTACTATGAAATTTTGAGTAGTCGCAGTTTCTGTCTGACGTCCGATTACGTTGCTGTCTTCTGCATAAACAGGAGGATTGTTTCCTTCTGGTCCGACAGGTCCCTGAGGATTAAATCCTGTTCCCTGCCATTCGCGTGTAACCGTGTTTGAAGAAATAGCAACAGACTCTTTGATTTCTGATTCATCATAAGGAGTATCAGGATCATTTGGTTTTAATACAAACGGACTGTAACGAACTGACTCAATTTTTTTCTCAGACATATTCATGTCGATTTTAATATTGATTTCAGGAATTCGTTTTTCACCTTTGATGCTCTGCAACTGTTTTAAAATCTGAGCGCGGTAATAAACTTCCTGCTTCTGAATGAATCTCTGTTCTTTTTCGATACGAGAAAGACGCTCGAGTTCTTCAAGACCTGCATCATCGTTTAAAACATTTCCTTCTGAATCTGCAATAGTAAGGTCTTCTTTTTTAAGTCCGCTTACTGCAGTAAGAATTATTTTTTCAAGTCCCTTAATCTTTCTCTTATTAGTCGGCATGTCACTCATCGGGGTAAATGTAAGTATGACACTCGCGCTGATAGGATTCTGCTGAGACTTAAACACTTTATCTGGAGGGAGATCAAGTGTTACATCTGCTTTAACGATATCTTCGATTGCTTCTATGTGCTGTTCAAGAGCTTTCTTTATCGCGATACTTTTCTTAACATTCTGATCTGCATCTGTTGTTGACCAGCCTCTGTCAAAATATCCTGCAAAAGGATCAATGTTAGACGGAACAAGACCTTCTGTAATAAGAATGTCTTTCATTCGTCTTGCAGTTGCTTCATCCTTTACGCGAATAAAACCTGCGCTGTCAACATCTGCACTTACGTTTTCTTTATCAAGACGTGTAAGAATCTGAGCCTGTGCATCGCCTGTCACAGGTGCGCTAAAGAGTTTAACAGTTGTAGGCTGAGACGAAAATCTGAATCCAAGCACAATCGCAACAACGACTGCAAGGACAACACCGATAAGAATACCTTTTTGTAATATGGACCACTTCGCCCATTTTTCCTTTAAACTGGAAACGAGCTTTTTGAACCATTCGTTCATCTGACCCCTCCCGTGAACGAATAATATAAACAAGTTTACTTATTTTGTTAAATTATACCATTAAAATCAAATTCTGAAAAGAGAAAAATTAAAATATTTTTCCTATAAAATGCATTTAAAATACAAAACCCCGCAGGCTTTTTTGCGGGGTTAATCTACAAGTTATCTTGTAGTCGTTATTTCATTCCAGCCGGTAACTACCCTGTCAATGACAGTTTTTGCAAGACTCAGTGACATCTGAGATTTTGCAAGCGCTCCGGTAATTTCATGAATCTGAACGCTGTCCGGATCTGTCATGGCTCTTTCTTCAAGGCGGCCAACTTCAAGCTGCTGGTCATTCATTTTAGAAACAGCTTCCATGAGAAAGTCACCGAAAGACTTTTTTGTCTTTTCTGCTTCTACATCGCTTATTGTATTTAAATTCCTCGTTACAGATACATAACCTGCATCCATAAACGGCTTATTAATCTGTGCTGAATTAAAACTATTTACCGTCATTTTTTCCCCCACTCAAACTTAACCCATTTACCTGCCAATTTCAAGTGCTGCAGAGAACATTGATTTTGCACTTTCAATTACAGTTGTATTTGCTTCATAAGCGCGGCTTGACGCGATAAGGTCTACCATTTCGTTTACGATGTTTACGTTAGGATATTCGACATAACCTTTTTCAGGACCAGATTTGATTGCATCCGGATGATCAGGGTCATAGATTAAAGTTCCACGGCTTGTGTCTTTTACGATTTCTTTTACTTTTACACCTTTTCCCGGACCGTTATCAAGATTTTCAGGAAGATACGGTGTTCTAAATGTAGGCTTTTCTGCTACGGGAGCAAATATTACGCGTGATCTCTTATACGGACCACCATCCTGAGTGCGTGTTGTAGACGCATTTGCGATATTGTCAGAAATTACATCACTTCTTAATCTTTCTGCTGCAAGTCCTGTTGATGCAATGTTAATACTGGTAAATAATCCCATAGTTTATTCCCCCTTAAATGATTCCCACCTTACGAATCTTATCTGATTGCAGCCATTGCTGTCTTTAACTGTGAAAACTCGTGGTTTTCGATAAGACAGAACATTTTGTACTGCATGTTTGTTTTAACAATGGTCATAGCTTCTGTTTCTACGTTTACATTGTTACCGTTCGGCTTTTCTGTCGAAACATAGTCAACGACACGCTGCGGTTTAACAGTTCTGTAATCTATTACATTATTTGCTTTAAAATGTAATGGAGATGTAGTTTTAAGCTCAAATGCGTTTCTTGCCCTTTCTTCCGATTCAAAAGCCTTCTTAAGTTCACTCTCAAAGTGTACTTCTGTACGCTTATAGTTTTCTACACCGGCATTTGCAATGTTGTTTGCAGCAACATTCATCCTTAACGAAGAAACATCGAGAGCTCTGTTTAATAAATCAATTGAACGTGTAAAAGAATTCATACCTTAATTGTCGGATTCTTAAAAAAGTAGTTTAGCGTTTTTTTAAGATATCAAGGTTGAATTTACTCAAGACCCGTCATAAAAACCAGGTACCGGCACAAATGACGCAAAAAAACTAAAGGATATAGCGTGAAAGATCCTCGTTTCCGGCAACTTTTTCGACTTTCTGGTCGACATAGGCTGCATCGATGGAAATAGTTTCTCCCTTGTGCTCGTCGGCTTCAAACGAAATCTCGTCTAAAACCTTTTCCATTATGGTATGGAGGCGGCGCGCACCGATATTTTCGCTTTTAGAGTTTACTTCTTCTGCCATAGAGCTTATATGGTCAATCGCATCATCGGTAAAGTCAAGTTTTACGCCTTCTGTTGCAAGAAGCGCCGTATACTGCTTTATAAGCGCGTTTTTAGGCTCCGTAAGGATGCGTTTAAAATCATCTTTGTTAAGAGAATCAAGTTCAACTCGAAGAGGAAAACGACCCTGAAGTTCAGGAATAAGGTCGCTCGGCTTTGACATACTGAACGCTCCGGCTGCGATAAAAAGAATGTGCTTTGTATCAACAACGCCCCACTTTGTATTTACATGACAGCCTTCTACGATAGGAAGAATATCACGCTGAACGCCTTCGCGGCTTACATTTGGTCCGTGGCCTTCACCGTGAACCGCAATTTTATCGATTTCGTCAATAAATATGATTCCCGACTGCTGGACACGCTCTCGCGCAATGTCTGCAGCTTTATCAGCATCAACCATGCTGTCTAGAACCTGTTCTGTTAAAATCTTTCTTGCTTCTGCAACCGTCACAGTACGCTGCTTTTTTCTGGCTCCGTTCATCATTTCCTGGATATTCTGCATTGCACTTTCTATATCATCGATTGAACCGCCTGTCATTATGCTCATAGAACCTTTTGGCATTGAGCTTACAGTTATTTCTACCTCACGGTCTTCAAGTTTTCCTTCCCTGAGCATAGCACGAAATTTTTCTCGTGTAGAACTCATGGATGCGGCTTCTATTTTTTCTTTTTCTTCGTCTTCAACTGATTTTTCCTGTTTCACTTCCGGCTTAAAACCAAAAATATTTCCAAGAACATTCCCTTCTTTCTTTTTTTCGCTTCCGGGTAAAAGAAGGTCAAGGATTCTTTCTTCTACTTTGTCCTTGCAGTTTTCACGAAGCTGTTCTTCCATTTCCTTTTTTACGTTGTTAAAGCCGACAGCCATGAGATCGCGTACCATAGATTCAACGTCGCGGCCTACATAACCTACTTCTGTATATTTAGTTGCTTCAACTTTTAAAAAGGGAGCGTTGCAGAGTTTTGCAAGGCGTCGTGCGATTTCTGTCTTTCCTACACCGGTAGGTCCTATCATAAGAATGTTTTTTGGAGTAACTTCTTCTTTCATGTCTTCAGAAAGCATGAGTCGTCTCGTTCTGTTTCTTAATGCAACGGCAACAGCCTTCTTTGCATTTTTCTGACCGATTATATATGAATCAAGTTTTTCTACAATCTGGCGCGGAGTTAATGTCTCAGCTATATTAACCTGTGCAACTTCTTTTTTTTCTTCGTTCGGATTTACAAGTACAAAATCGTTCATTTTTATCCTCTGATATTTTTAATTTATAGTTCTTCTACTACGATATTTGAATTTGTATAAATACAGATTTCGCCTGCAATTTTAAGACTCTTTTCTGCAATTTCCTTTGCGCTTAAAGATGAACCGTCAAGATAAGCAAGAGCTGCAGAATATGCGTAGTTTCCGCCTGAACCGATTGCAAGAACGTCATTTTCAGGTTCGATTACGTTACCGTCGCCGCTTATAAGAAGGATTTTTTCTTTATCTGCAACGATGAGCATTGCTTCAAGTTTCTGGAGTGAGCGTTCTGTCCTCCACTGCTTTGCAAGCTCAACTGCGCTCCTTGTAAGGTCCCCGTTATATTCCTTTACTTTGTCTTCAAATTTATCAAGAAGCGTAAAAGCATCTGCAACAGAACCGGCAAAGCCTGTAAGGATTTTACCGTCATATATTTTTCTTACCTTTCTTGCATTTCCCTTGCATACAGTGTTGCCGAGCGTTACCTGACCATCACCGGCCATTGCAACTTTTCCGTCTTTTCTTACTGCAATAACAGTCGTGCTTCTTATTTTTGTCTTACTCATTTTTTCCTCCATGCGGATGAGCTTTTCTGTAATCTTCTTCAATTTTTTTTCTTGTCACATGAGTATAACGCTGTGTAGTCGAAATACTTGCATGTCCCAAAAGAGCCTGAACTTTTCTGATATCAAGTCCCTCGTTAACCAGAGCCGTTGCAAATGCATGACGAAAATCATGAGGCGAAAAATGATGGTTTATTCCCTCGACGCTCGTATACTTTGATAAAATCCATGCAACGCCACGGGTTGTAAGCACAGTACCATTTCTGTTTACAAAAATACTCTGCAGTTTTTTACCCGGAAACTTCTGCTTTAAAAATTCTTCCCTTTCAAGAAGATACAGTTTTAGAGCTTTAACTGCGTCTTCTTCAAAAAAAACAATTCTGTCCTTATTGCCCTTACCGGTTATTCTTGCCCTCGTATAACCCGGCGCAAAATTCTTAAAGGTAAGCGAACACATTTCACTTACACGGCAGCCAGACGAATAAAGCATCTCAAAAAGAGCCCTGTCGCGTGCGGGCCATAAAAGCCCGGTATTTTCGGGGCTCGAACACACGCTGTACATTTCTTTCTGCGTAACGACCTGATGGTAAGGCTTATCCATCTTTACGGTCTTTAGCTTTAGAGCCGGATTATCATTAATATAACCAAATTTCTTGCAATAGGCAAATAAGCCCCGCACGCTTGCAATAAAGCGGTTTATAGTGGCGCTTTTGCTTTTTAATTCTGACATACACGGAATGGCATACCTTATGTCGTTAAAAGTATATTCATCGGCATATTTTTGAGAGCCGCAGAACGACATGAATTTTTCGAGGTCGTTTCTGTAGGAATTTACCGTGTTGGAAGAATATCCCTTTATTGTCTCAAGATACAGCAGAAACTCCTCTACTGCATCAGAAATTAAAATTCTTTCGCCCATCTAAAAATCTATTTTTCTGCCGCTTCCTTTGCAAGACGCTCTGCTTCGTTTTCTTTTGCAAGAGCTTCTTTCTGCGCTTCTTCTACAGCTTCTGTTACAGAGTGCAGGTAATCGCAGTCCGGGTTGATACAAGATTTATATGAACCGTTTTTCTTGTCGTATTTTTCTACAAGGAACCAGCCGCATTTTGGACAATACTGATCAATCGGCTTAAAGTGCGAAATAAAATTACATGTCGGATAATTCGTACAACCGTAAAATTCTTTTCCACGTCCCTTTGTCTTTCTTGCAACGATTTCACCGTTACAGCCAGGCATAGGACATTTTGCAAGCGGAATTGACTTAGTATTGTGACATTCCGGGAAGCCCGAACATGCAAGGAAGAAACCGAATCGTCCGAGTTTTTTTACCATCGGCTTTCCACATTTGTCACAGATTTTATCTGTCTGTTCATCAAGGAAGCCTTTTACACTTTCCTGTTTTTCCATTACATCATCTACGCGTGTTTTAAACGGTCCGTAGAAATCTGCAATCATATTGTTCCAGACAAGCTTATCCTGTTCTACACTATCAAGTTCATTTTCTACTTCTGCAGTAAATGCTTCGTTAATTACATCAGGGAACGACTCTACTAAAATCTTGCAGATCATTCTTCCAAGCTGAGTCGGAACAAGCTGCTTGTTAACACGTGTTACATAGTAGCGGTCAAGAAGAACAGAAATAATCGGAGCATAAGTAGAAGGTCGTCCGATTCCCTTTTCTTCGAGCGTCTTTACGATGGATGCATCTGTAAAACGCGCAGGTCCCTGTGTAAAGTGCTGTTCAGGATAGAATTTAGAAGCAGAAAGCTCTTCGCCTTCTTTGAGAGAAGGAAGGTTTCCTGTCGAATCTTCTTTTGATGACAGAAGGTGAATTACATGATAAAAACCTTTGTCCACGATTTTACTTGCACTTACTCTAAATACAGCATCGCCGGCCTGAATCTCTACGCTTGTAGTACGAGTCTTTGCATTGTTCATCTGGCTTGATACAAAGCGTTCCCAGATGATTGTATAAAGGCGCAGCTGGTCACGTGTAAGATATTCTTTAACCGACTCAGGTGTGTAAGTTACATATGTTGGTCTGATACCTTCATGGGCATCCTGGGCACCTTTTCCGACAGCATACTGAATCTGTTCAGGTGGTAAATCTTCAGGATAGTTCTTAGAAATCCAGTCACGAACTTCGTCTAAAGCAGTCTGCGAAATACGAACAGAGTCTGTACGCATGTAAGTAATAAGACCTACACGGCTTTCTCCGATATTAATACCTTCATACAACTGCTGTGCAATCTGCATTGTCTTTCTTGAAGTAAAACCAAGCTTGTTTGCAGCAGACTGCTGTAATTTAGAAGTCGTAAAAGGTGCCTTAGGACGAACAACCTTATCTGTATACTTTATTGCAATTACCTTACAGTCTGCATTCTTTATTTCGTTTATGATGTCATTAACCTGGGTTTCGCTTTTAAGTACAGGCTTTTCACCTTTGTAAGTGACCAGCTGCGCCGTAAAAGATGATTTTCCCTTTACGAAATCTGCATCAAGCGACCAGTATTCTTCTGGTAAAAAGTTTTCTACTTCTTCTTCGCGTTCACAGATAAGACGAAGTGCAACCGACTGAACACGACCTGCAGAAAGTCCATTCTTTACTTTACTCCACAAAAGCGGACTTAAGTTATAACCTACAAGGCGGTCAAGAACACGGCGCGCTTTCTGAGCGTTTACCTTTGACTCAATTATTTCACCAGGATTTTTAACAGCCTCTTTAATTGCAACAGGAGTAATTTCGTTAAATACAATTCGGCCGATTTTAGCTTCTGTCTTTCCTTCAAGAGCATTCTTTAAATGCCATGCGATAGCTTCTCCTTCGCGGTCATTATCGGATGCGAGAAGGACATTATCACTTTTCTTTGCATCTTTCTGAAGTTCCTTTAAAAGCTTTGCCTTTCCGCGGACTGTGATATACTCAGGCATAAAATTATTTTCTACGTCAATTGCAATTCTTGACTTAGGAAGGTCGATGAGGTGTCCCATCGAAGCCTTTACCGTATAACCCGGCCCAAGATATTTTTCTATAGTTTTTGCTTTCGCAGGAGACTCTACGATTACTAAAGTCTGATTTGTCTTTTTTTTAGATTTTGCTTTTTTCTCTGTTGCTTCAGCCATAAAATCCTTCTTTAAGCTCATCTTAAAATTTCTGCACCAAACAGTTCAAGCTGAGCTTCTTTGTTTTTTCTGCAGATTCTCTGTCCAGGTTCTTCACAAAGACAGTTTACATAATCTGCATAATTTTCTATTACCGGAGCTCCATCATTAACAAAAAGTTCCGGATCTTTTTTTAATTTATTAAAAACGCTTCTGTCTTTTGCTGCTTCTCTTTCAAGCTGAACTCGTACAAAAGCATTTATTCTCTTACTGCTCTCGCAAAATGCTGCTTTATGAAACATCACTTCGCGGTTATAACCTGCAGCAAAATCTGCCGTAATCATCGCGCCGCTTCCAACCGGTGCCTGTATTACAACCGTTGCAGGAGAAAGCCCTGCAATAATTCTGTTTCGTTCTACAAAACAGTAAGGTTTTGCATATGTCACAGGCGGATACTCACTTATAAGAAGTCCACCGGACTGCAGTATTTTTGCAGCAAGAATTTTATGACATACAGGAATTACAGCATCAATGCCGCCGGGTAAAACCGCAATGGTTTTTCCAACCCTTTCTTTATCCTGCGCATCATAATATGCATTAAGCGCTCCTTCATGAGCCTTTCTGTCAACTCCAAATGCAAGACCGCTTATTACATTTATTCCGTCCATACATGCATCATACGCAAAATCAATTGCGGCCCTGCATGAATCTCCGGTAATTTTCCTGGTTCCGACAACTGACACGCTTTTTCTGCTTAAAATACCGAAATCACCACGGTAATAAAGCACAAATGGCGGATCAGAAATCTCTTTTAAAATCGGAGGGTAATCATCATCCAGAAAACAGACCCATAAAATCGACAGTTTCTTAAGGATTAATACATCCCTCTGAGCCTGCCGGACAAGAGTTTCGGCCTTAAATTCTGTTTTTGGCACTCTCCCCACAATTTTAGAAATATCTTCTATAGACAGTACAACAAGGTCATATAAACTGTCAAGTTTTTTTAATAAATTTAATTTTTCGCTTAAATTTAAAAAACTCATCCTTGACAGGGCCAAGACCACGGTTTCAAAGTCATTATCCCCACGAACCATAACTTTTCCTGCGGAATTCTGCCCAAAAATCCCTTATTTTGAGTATTCTTCTTTAGCTCTGAGTACCTGTTCCTTTGTCTGCTGTGCAAGCTCTTTACGCTTTTCTATATTCGATGTTTCTATAATTCTGTCATAAAGCTCTATGGCTCTGTCAAACTGCAGTGTTTCGTAATAGCACTGTGCAAGAAGAACCATTGCATCGATATTCTTTGTCTCAATCGTAATGAGCTTTTCAAGATGCGGAATCGCCATTTCCGGCTGAGAATATTCCATGTCGTAAACTACTGCAATTCCGTAAAGAGCCCTTGTATACTTAGGATTAATTGCAAGAGCGTTTTTATACGCTTCTTCGCATGTCTTAAGATAGAACATCTTTTTATCCGTCTCTGAAGGATCAACTAAATGCGAAAGGATTCCTGTACAAATTGCAACATTGTAATAAAGAATCTCGTTATCAGGATCATATTCAAGCGATTTTCTGAAATACTTTAAAGCTTCAGAATACTGTTCATTTTTTTCAAGCTTTTTATTATCCCAATATCGCGTACCGATAATTTTATACCATGTCCCGGTCTGGACTGCCGCAAGCTGAACATCAGTCGCCTTTTCGTCCAGCTGTTTTATAGCCGCTGCATACTCTTCTTTAGTTGTAGGATTCGAAACTCCTTCTTCAAGATAGCGTACCATGCGGGCTTCACGGCTTTCCTTTAATCCAAATTTTTTCTCCGGAGTCTTCGTAACAGAAGCGCTTCTTTCATACAGTTCAGCTGCCCTCTGAGAATCAAAAGTCTGTTCATAACAGCTTGCAAGAATTAACATTGCATCTTTGTCATCAGTGACATCTGCAAGATATTTTTCCAGGTACCCGATTGCTTTTTCAGGATATCCAAGTTCCATTGCATACAGATAACCGATGGCAAACAGACTTCTTTTATGATCCGGTTGAATCGAAAGCGCGTTAAGGTATGATTCTTCTGCAGTCTTTAAATACTGCATCTGCTTTGTTTTTTTGCCGGTCGCTTCGTAGTCGAGAGCTGTGTGAGACATGTAACCTGCACACACTCCCCTGTAATAATACAGATTCTGGTTATCAGGATAAAATTCTATTGCACGGCTAAAACAATCGAGTGCCTTGCCGTAAACTTTTTTATCAAGAAATTTTGTTCCCAGGATTTTACACCAGAGACCGTTATTTTCGTTTTCTGACTCAATGCGGTTTATGCGATTTTCATATTTCTCGATGGCATTCTGATAATCTGCAACTGTCTTTAAAACAGAAACATTTTCTTCGATATGCTGAAGACGAATAATAGTCTTATTTGATTTTACACAAGAAACAAAAGTAGTAATAAGAACAAAAGACAGTAAAAGCGTACAAAGCTTTTTCATTTTTCCTCCCACAAAAACCCTTTCTTCAATATATGTGTAAATAACCAAAAAGTAAAGGTCTTTTTACGATTTACCGGCATTTTTATGCGCCGGAAAGTACTTGTGATGAGCTTCTTCGAGCTGTCTGTCGCTTACATGGGTATAAATCTGGGTTGTAGAAAGGTCTGCATGCCCTAAAAGTTCCTGAACACTCATAAGGTCTGCACCGCCTTCAAGAAGATGTGTTGCAAAAGAATGCCTCAAAGTATGCACTTTGCAGTCAAAACCCGTCACCGCAAGAATCTGCTTAAATTTTTTCCAGACTCCTTTTCGTGTTATCGGTTCTCCCCTGTAATTTACAAAAACTTCCTGAACTATTTTCTGCCTTACAAGATCAGGCCTTACATTATTAAAATATTCAACTAAAAGATCATGGGCTTTTTTACCGAACGGAATTATACGTTCTTTTCCGCCCTTACCTTTTACGAGGATAAAGTCTTCATCAAGATGAACATTTATTACTTTTAATGAACAGCACTCCGAGATTCGAAGTCCGCATGAATAGATGAGTTCAAAAATTGCACGATCACGAAGCCCGAGTGGCGTTGATGTATCAATGGACTCAAGCAGATGTTCGATTTCCTGCAAAGATAAAACCGCTGGTAAAGGACGTGGAGATTTGGGGCGGTCCAGAACC
>CAJORB010000079.1:0-2862 GCA_905236565.1 uncultured Treponema sp.
AATTATGGATTTGATACAGGAATTTCTTCTGGAAAAATTCAGGTTAATATTCCTGGTAAATATCATTCTGCTTCATATGCAGGTGCAGAAAAAATCCGCGACAATACTTATTCTCTTATCGGAACGCTTTTCCAGATTATGGTACGCAACAAGGATACGATTGTCGTAAATTATGCTGCACGTGATGGAAGTCAGGAAGCATATACTTTCATTACACTTGATTCAGATATAAATCTTGATGAAATAATCGAGAACGAAAAAGAACGCAGAAATAATCTGATGAATGAACTCTATAAAGTCGTTTCATTTAATTCGCAGAATTATGGACAGCTTGTTTTTAATTCGGGAAAGACATTTACTTGGAGCGGTTATTCTCTCCTTGTTCCTTCTGTTATTCCTTCAAGTGCAAAGGGCAGGGGAACTGTAAGTATGAAATATCTTCCTGGTGCAAATTTAAAATCAAAATATGATGGTGTTTTGACCTTTAAGTTTGAAGGAATTCAAGATGAAATAAATTTCTTATACAAACTGTCGAATGACGGATTGAATCTTGAGAGCCTTGATTCAAATTCAATTAAAGACAATATTGCTGTATCGCGTGATACAAATCCGATTGTTATGTTCTTTAATAAATAAAACGGACCAGCAGAAATAAAGTTATGGCGTTTGTTCAGTTTTCAAAAGTTTCGCTTGCATTTGGTGACAGAGATATTTTAAAAAATGTTTCTGTAAATCTTGCAACAGGAAGTAAAGTTGCATTAACCGGTGCAAACGGAGCGGGGAAATCTACACTTATAAAAATAATGGCAGGACTCATAGAACCGGACAGTGGTGAACGCATCGTGCAGAAAGACACTCGCGTTGCATATCTTCCTCAGTCTGGTCTTACACATCAGGGTTCGACTTTGCTTGAAGAAGCCGACAAAGCTTTTACATATGGCTATGACATTCAGAGCGAAGCAGAAGAAATCGGTGAAAAATTAAAATCAAATCCGGACAATTCGGATTTTCTTGTTGCCCGCCATTCAGAACTTCTTTCAAAGCTTGAAGAATCAGGATGGTATAGAAGACAGGCTCTTGCAGAAAGTGTTCTTATTGGTCTTGGTTTTTCGCGTGATGATTTTAATAAGAGGACAGAAGAATTTTCTGGCGGATGGCAGATGAGAATTGCGCTTGCAAAAGTTTTAATGCAGAATCCTGATATTCTTCTTCTTGACGAACCTACAAACTATCTTGATATCGAAGCACGTAACTGGCTTGAAGATTTTTTAAAGACTTTTAAAGGCGGTTTTTTACTTGTAAGTCACGACCGCTATTTTCTTGATGTTACGATAAATGAAGTTTACGAACTTTTTGGCGGAGATTTAAAATCTTATCCCGGAAATTTTTCTCATTATGAAAAGGTGCGCGAAGTTGAACTTGCAACTTTAATGGCAGAATACGAAAAACAGCAGGCAGAAATTGCACACCTTGAAGAGTTCATAAATCGTTTTGGTTATAAAGCTTCGAAAGCAGCTCAGGCTCAGGAAAGACAGAAGATGCTCGATAAGATTTTAGAAAACAAAATTGAAATTCCTGAAAGCCTTAAAAAGATTCATTTTAAATTTCCGCCGGCGCCGCATTCTGGAAACATTGTATTAAAGGCGAACGGTGTTACAAAATCATATGACGGAAAATTTTATGTAATTGATAATCTTGAACTCCTGGTAGAAAAGGGAGAACATCTTGTAGTTGCAGGCCATAATGGTGCAGGAAAGTCTACTCTTTTAAGAATTATTGCGGGCGTTGATTCTGATTTTTCTGGAAGTGTCGAATGCGGCGCCGGCGTGTCGGTTGGCTATTTCTCGCAGGATAATGCAGAAACAATCTGTGGCAGTCAGTCTGTACTGGAATATATAGAAAGTGCAGCTCCGTTTGATTTGATTCCGAAAATAAGAGATATGCTGGGCGCTTTTTTGTTCCGCGGAGATGATGTAAAAAAATCACTTGATGTTTTATCCGGTGGAGAAAAAACGCGAGTTGCACTTCTTATGCTTCTTTTAAAACCTGTTAATCTTTTGATTCTTGATGAACCTACGAACCACCTTGATATGCATTCAAAGGATGTTCTTCTTAGTGCGTTAAAGGATTTTGGTGGAACTGTAATTTTTGTAAGCCACGACCGTGGTTTTATCGGAGATCTTGCAACGAGTGTTCTTGAACTTACTCCAGGACACTTCAGGATTTTTAAGGGTGACTACGAATATTACATGCGTCGTCTTGCAGATGAGGCAGCCGGAATTGTAGAAACTCCATCATATAATTCTGTTTCGAATGACGCTGTAAAAAAATCTGCAGTAAATGATTCTGAAGCTTCAGAAAAAAAATCCGGTGAACTTGACTGGAAAGAGCAGAAACGCATCGAAGCCGAAAAAAGAAAAAAGGAAAAGGAAATTTCAAATCTCGAAGCTCAGATGAGTGAAGCAGAAAAAAAACTTTCTGAGCTCCAGAATAAACTTGCAGACCCTTCGGTTTATTCTGTTGCAGAAAAAGCGAAGGCGGTCCAGTCAGAGATAAAGTTGTGCGAAAAATCGATTGAAGAACTTACAGAAAAATGGGAAATCTTGGTCAGTCAGATATAATCTGGGTCAGTCAGGTATAACTTTATTCAGCTGATATGATTGAGCGGACAAGTTCCTGTATTTTATCAAGCTCGATACTGTCGATTGTTTTTTCAAGTTCTGCGATTTTGTCTTTAAGCGAGTCAGGTATTTTAGAGGTCTTTATTGTTGCAAACTCCTGCTCGACTGTATCGAGGTCACAGGATGCTGCGGCATCTGCAATGCGTTCAAAAATATCTGTAAACTCTTCTTTAGAAAGTTC
>CAJORB010000080.1:0-30057 GCA_905236565.1 uncultured Treponema sp.
AAGTCCGTTTCCTTTGCGGTCCTCTGTTACATATGCAACACCATGATCGATTGCACTCTTTACAGTAGGGAAAGAAACTTCTTTACCGTTAAGATAGAGCTGACCACGAATATTTGTTCCGTAAGAACGACCAAAAATACTCATTGCAAGCTCGGTACGTCCTGCACCCATAAGTCCGGAAATGCCAACAACCTCACCCTTTCTTACATTAAAGTTTACGTTATCACAAACTTTAATTCCTTCAAAAATCGGATGATCTACGCACCAGTTTTTAACTTCGAAACATACTTCACCAATCTGTGATGTACGTTTAGGGAATCGATCAGAAATTTCACGACCAACCATAGCCTGAATGATTGTTCCCTCATCAAATGCGTCCTGACCTTTATATAATGATTTAATTACAGTACCATCACGAATTACTGTGATTGTATCTGCAACATAAGATACTTCATTAAGTTTGTGGGAGATAATAATAGATGTAACTCCCTTTTTCTTTAATTCAAGCAGAAGATCCAAAAGTGCTTTTGATTCTCTGTCGTTTAAAGAAGCTGTAGGTTCATCGAGAATAAGAAGTTTTACATTCTTACCGAGAGCCTTTGCAATTTCAACAAGCTGCTGTTTACCAACACCAATGTCTTTAATTAATGTATGAGTAGATTCTGAAAGACCTACAAGGTCAAGAAGTTCTCTTGCCTTATGATGTGTTTCATCCCAGTTAATTTTTGCTTTTGTTCCGCGTTCATTACCCAAGAACATATTCTCGGCAATAGAAAGAAGTGGAACCAATGCTAATTCCTGGTGAATAATTACAATACCTTTTTTTTCACTGTCTTTGATTGTACGAAACTCACAAAGTTTTCCTTCATAAAGGATTTCACCTTCGTAAGTTCCAAACTGGTAAATTCCACTTAAGACATTCATCAAAGTAGACTTACCGGCACCGTTCTCTCCAACAAGCGCGTGGATTTCTCCTTCCTGCACCTGTAAATTGACATCACTCAGAGCCTTGACACTTCCAAAAGTCTTAGTAATGTTTTTCATTTCCAATAACATTCGCGCCAATTGGAACCTCCTTTTCCTTAATTCCTTTTTTTTCAATAAAGGGCTGCCCAATTTTCATTGAACAGCCCCATAGTAAAAGACCTTAAAGTCTCAAATACTACTGCAACTGTTTAGCTGTGTAATATCCAGAATCGATAAGGAGTTTCTTGTAGTTTGATTTATCAGCGTAAACTGGTTCACAAAGGAATGAAGGAATGATTCCTGTTCCGTTGTTGTAAGTTTTCTTATCGTTGATAGGTGGGTTTGTTCCCTTACAGATAGCGTCTACCATTTCTACAACTTTTGCAGCAAGTGTACGTGTATCTTTGAATACAGACATAGCCTGGATTCCGTTGATCATGTTCTTTGTAGAAGCGATATCACAGTCCTGTCCTGTTACGAGTGGGAAGTTGTCTGCTGTATATCCAGCTCCTACGAGAGCGTTTGTGATACCCTGTGCACAAGAGTCATTTGATGAGTAAACTGCATCAAGTCTGTTCTTGTTAGGACCATATCCCTGTGAAGAAATAAGGTTTTCCATTCTCTTCTGTGCTTCTTCTGTTGACCAGTTGAGTGTAGCACACTGAGCTTTTGCTGTCTGTTTAGATTTAACAACAATTACACCACTCTTGATGTATGGATCAAGAACTTCCATAGCTCCACCAAAGAAGAAGTTGATGTTGTTGTCACCTGGGTCACCTGTGAATAATTCCATATAAACTGGATCTTTCTTTGTTCTGTTCTTGAGGTTAAGTTTTTCTTCAAGATACTGTCCCTGGAATACACCTACTTTCCAGTTATCAAATGTTGCATAGTATGTTACAGCATCTGAGTTCATGATCAAGCGGTCGTAAGCAATTACAGGAATCTTTTTTGATTTAGCCTGAGCCAAAACGTTCTTAAGAGCAGATCCATCGATAGATGCGATTACGAGTACTTTACATCCAGTTGAAATCATGTTTTCCAACTGGTTAACCTGTGTGTTAACTTCGTTGTTTGCATACTGCAAGTCAACTTTGTATCCCTGTTTTTCGAGGGACTTCTTCATGTTAGCACCATCCTGGTTCCAGCGCTGCAAGTCTTTTGTAGGCATAGAAACACCAACTTTAACCTGAGCTTTTCCTTTAGGAGCAGCAAAAGCACCAGTTACCATTAAAGCAGCTAATACAATCGAAATGATTTTTTTCATTATCAAAATCCTCCATTTGATTTTTTTTGCACAGTCCATTTCATTCTGTACACGGGTAGTATAGAGCCAAAAATGGGTAAAAATTCACCGACTTTCTGTATTTTTTTGCTGAATTTGGTAAAAAATCGTTATTTTTAACGAATTTCCTGTCGCTGCATCTAGAAAATTTTGTCATCAAAAAATTCTAGATTTACAGCATTTTATGCTCCACAAAACTGAAATATGAGGCTTTATTAATGATTATATGGTCTAAAAGGGTAATCCCAAGAATCTCCGAAGCACTTTTAAGCTTTCTGGTAGTTTCTATATCCTCCTGGCTTGGCGAACAATTTCCCGAGGGATGATTGTGACAGACGATAACGGCCGCCGCCTGTTGCCGGATTGCCTCGGTAAAAACGTCGCGGGGATGGACAATGGTGCGGTTTACAGTCCCTACAGAGGATACATTTATATTCATGATTTCATGAGCCCCGCTGAGGCAGATAGAAAGAAAATGTTCCTGACTTTTCATCGCATAATTCTGGACATACTTTATGATGTCAGACGGACATTTGATTTTTGCCTCGAGGTGGCAGGTCCGGCGGCGGCCGAGTTCAACCGCTGCCGCAACGGCAAGGGCTTTTGACTGACCAACCCCTTTAATTTTGAGAAGTTCAGGTACAAGCTTGTCCTGATCACTTGCATCAACTACTTTGAGAATCCTTTCAGAAAGGAGTTCAACACAAACGTCCTTTGAACCACTTCCGATCAAAAGCATGATGAGTTCTTCATCAGTCGGATACTTTAAGCCTTTTTTAAGGACGCGTTCACGTAAATCTGGTTTTATGATGTTTTCCATGCTATATATATAAAAATTTTTTTAAGAAAAACATCCAATTTTAAAAAAATTATCGAATTTTTTTTGCCATTCGTTCCATTACATCAACATCGTTAATGCGTTTAGGATAATTCTTTATGACTTCATCATAAACAAAGAGCGTTCGCTTTATATGATTTTCAATAGAGAAGTTTTCTGTAAGTTCAAGACTGCGTGCGGCCATTTTTTTACGGAGTTTTTCATCCTGAACAAGTTCAAGAATCCTTTCTTCCATTTCATCTTCGGAATCACACACAAAACCGTTTTCGCCGTCAAAAACAGAATCCATATAACTTTCATCACGACGAACAACAATAGGGAGCGAAGAAAGTTCTGCCTCAAGAATCGTCATTGAATGCATTTCAGAAAGGGAAGCTGTAATAAAAATATCTGAGCTTTCGTAAAAATTATGAACAAGTGACCATTCGATAAAACCTGTAAAAATAATCTTTCCCTGCTCTATTTCTTTTGCAGCCATCTTTGTCATGTCGGCATAAGCCGGACCGTTTCCTACAAACATAACTTTAATAGAAGAATTACGTTCAACAAGATTCTGACACATATTTAAAAGTTCAAAAACACGCTTTTCTTCTGCAACGCGGCCAAGGAAAAGGAGAACTATGTCCTTATCTTTAATTCCGTATGACTTTCTTATTTTCTGTCTTTCGTGTGCACTAAGATGCTTCTGCTGGAATTTTGCTTCATCAATTGCATTCGGAACGATTACCGACGGAGTTTTTGGAATCATTCCCTTCTGCTTAAAATAATTTCTTGCTTTTGTTGAAACTCCTATAAGAGAATCGAACTGCTTGTAAAAATGATTCATATAATCCTGAATAAATTTTACAGGAATAAGCTGTCCGAGCGGAAGATAATATTTATAAAAATCCGTCCACATCGTGTGTGTAGTACATATAGAAGGAATGTGAAGTTTTTTTGCACAATGAAGTCCTGCCTTTGCAATTCCAAACTCGGTGTGGCAGTGAATCAAATCTACATTGTTTTTTTTGATAAATTCAACTATAGGAGCAAGACGCGGAATCGCGATAAACTGATCGGTTCCAAGTCCAAGCGGATGCGAATGCACTCTGTAAATATCAGGATCATCGGTTGCAAACTCATCTGTTGTTTCTACGGTAACCAGAAGAACTCTGTGGCCACGTTTTATAAGCTGATCTCTAAGCTGAATAACTACAGTAACAATTCCTGATTTTGTAGGAAGATAACTGTCAGAAAATAATGCGATAGTCATTCTTTAATTATCTATCGTTTAGGGATTTTTTTCAATATCAGATAAGGTGTATTACAAAATACGCATAAAATAAAGTCCGCTCTCCATTCTGCCGAAAATCGATATATGAAAAAATATCGGCTTTTATTATGTTCAATCTGTACGCTTTTAATATCAGCAATGTTTTCCGGCTGTATAACAGTAGCAGTCGAAACAGACGCAGAAGAACATATCGCACAGATTCCGGAAACGGCTGAAAAACCAGAAGCACCGTCACAGGACGACAAACCCAAAGAGCCTCTTCTCCCAAAGCTTGAACTGACTGTAACAAAAATAATTCTTGAAGAAAATATCACAGAAGAAATAAACAGAGAAATCGAAGAATATTTTCTGCATCCTTCACCGCAGTTTGATACACCAAAGCAGTTCCCGGAAACAACAACTCCTTCATATAAAATCTCACGTGAAATTTATTCAAACGGAATAAAAAAAGAAAAATCACTTATGGCATTTTTTACCGCGCACTGCCCGCACCAGAATCGTTTTCGTGCCCGACGCATCACCCGGCTGTACATCGAAGAATGTGCCGCAGAAGGTATTAATTCTGACATCGCATTTGTTCAGATGTGCCACGAAACAAATTTTCTGCGCTTTGGAAATCTTGTAAAAAAAGAGTGGAATAACTTCTGCGGCCTCGGCGCGATTAACGCCGAGCAGCCGGGCTTAAAGTTTAAGACAATGAGGGATGGGGTTCGCGCGCACGTTCAGCATTTGCATGCTTATGCAACAACCGAAGACATCACTCTTAAAAACGAACTTATCGATCCGCGCTATAAATACGTGCGCCCACGCGGTAAGGCAACTACAATAGAAGGCCTTGCAGGAACGTGGGCTGCAGACAGAGCTTACAGTGAAAAGCTCGAAAAATATTTATGTGAACTCGAAGGGCTTTGATTTAAACCTTACCCTTTGATTGTTGTTCCGACATAATCTTTTGCATCAAGAATATTTTTAATATTTTCTATATTCTTTCCAGCGGCACAGATTACCGTAAGACCGATTTCCTGTGCTTTTTTAGATGCAATCGGATCAAACGGACAGTTCTTTCCAGGAACCCATTCATCCCCTACCATCTTTCTAAAATCTGTCCATGAAATATTATCGATTGGTGTTGCGTCAGGATTTTTTCTTGGATCATCTGTATAAACTTTTTCGATATTCGAAAGATTTACAACTGTATCTGCCTTAAAATTTTCTGCAAGATAAACTGCATCTGTGTCTGTAGAAAATCCCGGCTTCCATCCTGCAGCAACTAAAACCTGTCCTTCAAATTTTATATCTTCTGTCGGATTATAAACTACAGGATTAGGGCAGAGTTTTCCAAATGATGCTTTTAAAAGCTGCGCATTAAGACGTGTTGCCATGATTCCAATCCAGTCTGCTTCTGAGTTATCAGCTCCTGTTGCAGAACCGACATTAGAAATTATATCACGATATGCAGTCTGATAAACGCGTGCAGGTCCACCACCACCAACTACAAGAATAAGACGACGATTTTTATCTTCGTTAAGCCATGAAGTCGTCATAGAAATAAATTTATTTAAAAAATCTGTATCAGGTTTTTCGGGAACTACAATTGAACCGCCTACTGATAAAACTTTAGTAATCATTTTTTTCCTCCAATCTTTTTAAGCTGCTTTATCTGCTGTTTAACTTTCTCTGACGCAGGGCCACCCGTCGTTTTCCTTACTTCTACACAAGAACGTGGTGAAATAAAATCATAAATATCTTCATCAATTAAATCAGAACATGATTTAAACTCTTCGATGCACAAATCTTCAAGCTTACATCCTGCATCAATTGCAAGACGAACAGCTTTTGCACTTACACCATGTGCTGTTCTAAAAGGCATCCCTTTTCTTACAAGATAATCTGCAACATCAGTCGCATTAAGATAACCGCCTTCACATCCTTCTGCCATTACTTTTTTATTCCACTTTGCACTTTCTATCATGTAAGTAAAAACTGTAAGGCAGGAAGCAACTGTATCAAGCGCATTAAAGAGCGGTTCTTTATCTTCCTGCATGTCGCGGTCATACGAAAGAGGAAGTCCTTTCATCATCGTCAAAAGAGAATTTAACTGCGCGTAAACTTTTCCTGTTCTTCCACGAATTAATTCTGCAAAGTCAGGATTTTTTTTCTGCGGCATAATTGAACTTCCTGTAGACCATTTTTCGCTCAAGTCTATAAATCCAAATTCTGTCGTAGACCATAAAACTATTTCTTCGCAAAAGCGTGAAAGATGCATCTGAATAAGACTAAAGCACGAAGCAAACTCGATACAGTAATCTCTGTCAGAAACACTGTCGAGACTGTTCTGCGTTACACCTTTAAACCCAAGTTCTTTTGCAACCATTTCTCTATTTAAAGGAAGTCCACTTCCTGCTAAAGCTCCACTTCCAAGAGGACTGTAATCAATTCTCTTTAATGCATCAGAAAGACGATCATTATCGCGGACAAGACTCCATGCCCATGCGCACAAATGATGCGCAAGAGTTACAGGCTGGGCATGCTGCATATGAGTAAAGCCCGGCATCAATGTGTCTGTATTTTTTTCTGCAATTTTTGCAAGGACGTTTACAAGATTTAAAATCTTATCCTGAACTTCCGGAATTACTCTCTTTAAATAAAGACGCTCATCAAGTGCAATCTGATCGTTTCTGCTTCTTCCTGTGTGAACTTTTTTTCCTGCTTCACCGATTCTATCTGTAAGCGTTGCTTCGATAAATGAGTGAATATCTTCTGCACTGTAATCTATTTTTAATTTTCCAGACTCAAGATCTTTTTGAATCGATTCAAGCCCTTTAATTATTTTTGCACTTTCTGCTTTAGAAATGATGCCGGTCTCACCGAGCATTTTTGCATGAGCTTTGCTTCCTTTAATATCATCCATCGCCATGCGTTCATCAACATAAATAGAAGTTTCAAACTCAACAGCAGCAGCATCAGGACCTTCTTTAAACCTTCCATGCCAGAGCGCTGCGTGATTATCTGTAGTTAGTGTTCCGTGTTTCATAAACTGAATTATATTAGAGAAGCGAGAATTTTACAATGCAATGAGCATTACTTGATAATTTTAATTAATCTTTACTATAATATACGCATGAAAACAAAAACTATTCCTACTCGCAGCGAAATCCCCGCTTCTGATAAATGGGATTTGACTTCACTTTTTAAGACAGAACAGGACTGGGAAAATGCCCTCTCTTCAATAGAACCGAAAGCACAGGAAGTTGCAGGTTATAAGGGAAAGCTTTCTTCTTCAAAAGAAACTCTCCTCGAAGCCCTTAAAAAATACAGTGACCTCTGGCAGATTGCAGAAATCGTAGAAAATTATGCAAGTCTTCAGCATAATGCAGACGAAGGTGACCAGAACGCAACAAACAAAGAAGGAAGAGCTCAGATGGCAGTTGTAAAAGCCTCAAGTCTTTTAAGCTTCTTTGATTCAGAAATTACTGCAATCGATGACGCAACCTTAAACAGCTGGATAGAAACTCCGGAATTTGCAGATTATAAAATCTACATAAAAAAACTTCTTCACTTAAAGCCATATATTCTTTCAGAAAAAGAAGAACGCCTTATGGCTCTTCAGTCAGAAGCTTCAGAAACTGCTTACAAAACATTCAGCATCTTAGAAAATCTTGAGCTTGATTTTGGAACGATAAAGGTAAAAGGAAAACAACTCCCGCTTACACAGACAACATGGAGTCAGTTCTTAAAAAACCCGGACAGAAAAGTAAGAAAGGAAGCTTACGAAAGATTCTATGATGTTTTTGAAAAACACGAAAATACACTCGCAAGCCTTTATGCAGGAAGCGTAAATCAGGACATTTTTGAAACACGCGCCCGCGGCTACTCATCATGTCTTGAGCACGCGCTTTATTCAAATAAAGTTCCTCTCGAAGTTTATCACAACTTAATCGATACAGTTCACAAAAATTTTGACACCCTTCACCGCTATTATAAAGTATTTAAGAAAGCGCTCGGCAACAAAGACCTTCGTCACTATGATGTTTACATGCCTTTTACAAAAGACATCAGCATCCACACAACTTATGACGAAGCTGTTGAAATCTGCCGCGAGGCGCTTTCGCCACTTGGAAAAGAATACACAGACACATTGTGCAGTGGACTTAAAAACGGTTGGGTTGACCGATACGAAAACAAAGGCAAAAGAAGCGGTGCATTTTCAAGCGGATGTTTTACAGGCTATCCCTACATTCTTTTAAATTATAAAGAAGATGTAATCCGCGATGTATTTACAATGGCACACGAAGGCGGACACTCAATGCATTCGTGGTACTCAAGTCATAACAATCCGTTCATGTGCTACAACTACACAATCTTCGAAGCAGAAGTTGCTTCTACATTTAACGAAGAACTTGTTTATCAATACCTTCTTAAAAATGCAAAAACAAAAGAAGAAAAAAAATATTATCTATCGATGAGAGCAGGCGACATCCTTGCAACGCTTCATCGTCAGACAATGTTTGCCGAATACGAACTTAAAGCACACGAACTTGTCGAAAACGGAACTCCACTTTCTGCAGAAGTTTTAAGAAAACTTTATCGCGAACTTCTCGAACAGTATTTTGGTCCAGAGATGACATTCGAAAGAAATTCTGATATGGAAGGACTTAGAATTCCGCACTTCTATTCTGCATTCTACGTTTACAAATATGCAACAGGAATTTCTGCTGCGATGGCACTTGCAGACAGAGTTACAAGAGGTGGAGAAGCAGAACGTGAAGATTACTTTAAGTTCTTAAAATCAGGCGGTTCACGCTATCCGATTGAATCACTTAAAGTTGCAGGCGTTGACATGTCAAAGACAGAGCCGATTCAAAAAGCGCTCGATAAGTTTAAAGACATCGTTGATGAACTTGAAAAACTCGTTTAAAATTATTAAAAACAAAAATAGTGAGGAATAAAAATGTTTGTTGAATTTAATTATCAACCTGTTCTCGAAGATTACAATAAAGACGGTTCTTTAAAAATTGAATCGGTTTTAAAAATTCTTGAAAACTCAGGAAATGCACATTCTGACAAAGCTGGAGACAGTATACTTGACCGTTCGCAGAAAAAACTTGCATGGGTTTTAACTGACTGGAAAATCAAGATTGATGAATATCCAAAATATGGCGATAAAATCGTTGCAAAAACATGGAGTCAGAGCGTAACACAGATTTTTAATGTATCACGTGATTTCGAATTTTACTGCAATGGTAAAATCTGCATCACAGGAACTACTCGCTGGGTTGTCCTTGATCTTACAACGGGACGCCCTTGCAAAATCGAAAAAGATCTTATTGCAAAATACGAACCAGAAGACAAATCTGTTTTCGAAGAAGTAAAGCTTGCAAAGATTCCTGCAGTTCAGGAGTTTTCTTTCGAAAAAGAAATTCAGACAAGAAGATCAGATATAGATTTTAACGACCACGTACATAATCTTACTTACCTTGATTATGCAATGGAAGTTCTTCCGGAACAGGTTTATAACGCACACAATTTTTCTCTTTTAAGGATAACATACAAGAGTCCTGTAAAAGCTGGAGAAAAAATCACTGCTAAATATGCCTTTGCAGAAGATTCTCATATCGTTTACATATTTGGCGGTGAAGGAGAATTAAAAACACAGCTGCAGTTTGTTCAGTAAAATACGCGCAGCTTAAACTCTGTCATAAGAAGACGCAATGTTAAGCTGTGAGCGGTATTTTGCTATAGTGCGCCTTGCAACTTTTATTCCCATCGCATTTAAAATATCACACAGCTTCTGATCCGAAAGTTTTTTCTCCCCGGGTTTCTGCGCATCAATAAGTTTTTTCATTTCAAAAACAATTCTGTCTTTAGAAATTGTTTCGCCGGATTTCTTATCACTTCCCTGAGAAACCCCGGTTGTAAAAAAATATTTCATCGGGAAAATTCCCCATTCGCACTGCAGATATTTTTCATTTGCAAGGCGAGAAATCGTCGTCTCGTGAACAGAAAGGAGTTCTGCAATCTGTCTCTGAACAAGCGGTTCAAGATGTCCGGGCCCTTTTTCAAAAAAATCTGTCTGAGCTTCTACGATTGCACAGGTCGCTTCAAGAATCGTATCCTGTCTGTACTTTATCATTTCCATAATCTGTCTTGCATTCTGAATCGACTCAGTAACCGTTTTCTTCTGTTCTTCAGGAAGGTTTTTCATTCTTGCAATATCAAGATAATCTTTTGAAACTGCAATCTCAGGCACAATACCTGACGCTTTTTTAATCAAAAATGAGTGAGCATTTTCGCCACTCCCGTTTATAACAAGGTCTGTCGTGCTGCCCGATTTTACAAAAGGAATTTTTGTAACATAAACATCCGGAACGATATAAGCATTTTCGTTTGAAGAAAAATTTCTAGCCGGATGCGGATCAAGATTTTTTATAAAATCAATTGCCTCTTCAACATCCTCTTCGCTAAGTTCTTTTACAAAAGAATAATCTTTCGGATTAAAAGCCTTTTCACTTTCTTCTCTTACAAAATCTGTAATATGTTTTAAAACCTTTGACGCAACCGGCGGATTAAGAAAATTTAAATGTCCGTCCAGGATAAAAAGGGCAAGTTCCGGGGGATTTTTTACAGCCTTCGCCTGAACAAAAAGGCTCTCTTCTATATTTGAACAGCAGCAGCCGACTGGATCAAGATTCTGAATTATCGAAATGCATTTTTCAAGATCTTCCTGACTGTCTGTTTCGAAATCTAAAAACGAAACCGGCGCAAGGATATGAAAACCATTTTTATCAAGATTGTGGATCAGTTTTGTTCCGAGGACGCGCTGATTTTCCTTTAAGTTCATCACGTTAAACTGGAAAAGGAGATGTTCAGAAAGAGACTCTCGCGTATCTGCTTTACTTTCAAGAATACTCTGGAACGCGTCAGATTTTTCTTCGCCAGATTTAGAAGCCGTTCCTGTTCTTGTATAATCACTTAAGCCCGAAGTCCTTGAGCCTTCGTTTTCTCCTTCTTCAATCTCGTCCTTTACGATTTCCAGCGCCGGGTTTTTATTTGCTTCAGCATAAACTGCATCGCGAAGATCAAAACTGTTCATGGCTAAATATTTTAAAGACTGTATCTGGACCTGATTCAACCTTTGAATCTGTTTTTGAGAAATTCTTTGAGTCTGAACAAAATTTAAAGCCATGCATATACTATAGCATAAAATTTAAGTTACAGATATACTAACTTATATGAAAAATTTCAGCAGATACGGAATTTCAATTCCACAGATTTTATTACCAGAAAACATAGATACGGCAACATGGTCGGTTGTTGCATGCGACCAGTATACGCAGGACAGAGACTACTGGAAAAAAGTAGAACAGACGGTCTCTGGAAAGAATTCAACATTAAATATAATTCTTCCAGAAGTTTATCTTAACGACGATGACAAGCCTCAGCGTATTGAACAGATTAAAAAAACGATGAGAGAATACATCGAAGGCAATGTATTTAAAGAAGAACAGGAATTTATTTACGTAGAACGCACGACAGCTTACGGAAGAAAACGCCACGGTCTTGTTGCATGCATTGACCTTGATACATATGAATGGAAGCCTTTTTCAAAAGCACTCATCCGTGCAACAGAAGCAACAATCCTCGAACGCATCCCGCCACGAATGGAAATCCGCCGCGGTGCTCCGATTGAAAGCCCTCACATCATGCTTCTCGTAAATGACCCGGATCGCAGTCTCGTAGAAGGAACAGGAGAAGCTGTAATAAAAGCCGGCACTGCTCCATGTTACGAGGGCCCTCTCATGCAGAACAGCGGAAGCATAAAAGGTTATCCTGTAAAAGATGAAAAAACCCTCGAGATTTTTGAAAACGCTCTTTCTAAAATTGCAGAAAAAAATACAGACAAAGACGGGAACGTCTTCATGTTCGCAGTAGGTGACGGTAACCACTCTCTTGCAACTGCAAAAGCAATCTGGGACGAAGTAAAACTCAACAACGGCGGTAAAAAACTTGATGACGGAACAGTAACAGTTCCTGCAGGTTTTGAAAATCACAACGCACGTTTTGCATTAATCGAAATCGTTAACATTTTTGATACAGGTCTTACATTCGAACCGATTCACCGTGTACTGTTTAACATAAAACCTTTAGACATTATTAATACGATTAAAGATAATTTAAACGGAACAGTATCAGAAGTTTCATCAAAAGAAAATCTTATCGATACTGTAAAAAACTCAAGTGCAGATTTCGGCTTTGTATTTACAGAAAACGGTTCTCAAAAATACGTGCTTGTAAAAACAGAAATCAAGGAACTTGCAGTTGCAAGACTTCAGCCGGTAATCGATAACTTCTTAAAATCTGTTAACGCATCAAAAGATCAGATTGACTACATCCACGGAACAGAAGAAGTATTCAGACTGGGTGCAAAAGAAAACACAGTTGCAGTTCTTCTTCCACCGGTTGCAAAAGACAGTTTCTTTGCTACGATAAATTCACGAGGACCTCTTCCAAGAAAATCATTCTCTATGGGTGAAGCAGACGAAAAGAGATTCTATCTTGAATGCAGAAAGCTTTTCTAGAAAAAAATAATATCGCTACTTAAACAGAACGCCGATTACGATTCCAGAAATGATAATCAAAGCGCATAAAAGTTTATGGGCGATATTTTTTTCTTTAAATACAAATTTTCCGCCAAGAATCGTAACTATTACACCAGCCTGCTTGATAAGAGTCATAACTGTAATCTTACTTGCACTCATTCCGTTTGCAATAAACAAAGCCTTGTCCCCTGCAACAAACATGAGCGCCATAATCCACACCCAGACGTTTTTAAAAACCGAAAAACTGATTTTTTCTTTTTTAATAATGATGTAAAGAAGATAATAGCCCGCAAGAAAAAGCATATACCAGAACTGCAGCTGGCTTGACGTAACGCTTTTCATTAAAACTTTGTCCATAAAACCAGAAACTGCATTTAACACGCAAGAAATAAGCGCAAGAACTACATAAAACGGCACATTTGTTTTTGCAGATTCAAGTATCGGATTCTGCACATCATCCTGCTCTGTTTTTTTCTTCGGAACAAACTTTAAAAACAAAAGACCAAAGCTTACGATTACAAGTCCTGCAATCTGCCAGACATTTAAAACTTCATGCAAAAAAACGACGCCCATAAAAGTAGAAAAAAGAACACGTGACAAATCAAGAACGCCGTATAAACTTACAGGAAGATACTTTAAAGAATAAAATCCGCATATCCACGCGATAAAGATTGCAAAGGATTTTACTGCAATCCAGAAATAAAATTCTGTCTCAAGATTTCCTGCTTTTGGCGCCTGCGGAATTACAAAAATAAACGAAAGAAAAGTATAGATGACAAGAACTTCCATTACAGTATTCTTTGTCATTGCCTTTTTCTTTGCAATTTCGCGAGAACCTTTTAATATGCCGTAAAGCAGAACAAGAAAAACCCAGCTCATAAGAATCTTTTCTTTATTATCCGCTTTTTACCCCAATTTTCTTTTTTGCGCAACCCCGCTCTGTTTTTCATCCCTGGGTAAAAACTCTACCCCACCTTGCAAAAGCCCATAAAATATAGTATATTCTAGAAACCTTGCCGGAATGTTGGAATGGTAGACAAAGCAGACTCAAAATCTGCCGCGGGCAACCGCGTGAGAGTTCAAGTCTCTCTTCCGGTAAAAAAAGGCTGTTCAAATATGAACAGTCTTTTTTTTTGCAGCAGGATGATTTTAAAGAGCAAGCCCACCGTTTACCTTTCTGAGAGCGACAGCTTCTTTAACCTGCTTTACACCGATAAGCTTTATCTTTTCCATATCACAGATTGTTCTTGCAAGTTTCATGCAACTCGAAACTGCCCGCGGCGAAAAATCATTTTTCTCTGCTTCTTTCTTTAAAAGTTCATCTGCCTTTACGTCCATTTTACAAAACTCAAAAACTTCATCGGGTCGCAGTTCTGCATTTTTCTTTCCCTGTCTTTCACGCTGAATTTTTACAGCATTAGCAACAGAGACTCTTAAGTCTTTTGTAGACATGCAGGGGCTGCAGGCAGTTTTTTCTTCTTCACCGTTATCAACTTTTACACGAATGTCTATCCTGTCCAACAGTGGCCCGGAAAACTTACCCCAGTAATTTTCTACAGCCCGTGCACTACACAGACAGACTTTAGAACTGGAACCATAATTTCCGCAGGGACACGGATTGCTGGCCATCAGAAGCTGAAAAGCCGCAGGATAACAGGTTGATCTTCCGGCCCTGCACAACGTGATAGTCTTGTTTTCAAGCGGAACCCTAAGCATCTGAAGTACAGACGATTTAAACTCTGCCGCTTCATCAAGGAACAAAACACCATTATGCGCAAGTGAAATTTCACCTGGTCTGCAGTTTACTCCTCCACCGCACACTCCTTCTATCGATGCCGTCTGATGCGGTATCCTGAACGGAGCTTTTCTTATAAGCGAATCATCAGGCTTTAAAGTTCCGGCAAGCGAATAAATTCTTGTAACCGGATACGCCTGTTCAACCGTCAGTGCAGGAAGAAGCTCAGAAAATCTCTGTAAGCACATAGTCTTTCCGCATCCAGGGGGACCAAACGCAAGAAGATTATGACCTCCAGCAGCTGCAATCTGTAAAGCCCTTACAAGTTTTTCCTGATTTTTCACAAGAGAAAAATCAAACTGTTCATCCTGTTTTGGAAACAAAACTCCTTCAACAATTTCATAACCTTCCGGAATATCATCTGCGCCTCCATTGATTTTTCTCGACGTAAATACATCCTTGTTATGAATCGCTTCAAAAGCCTCGACAAGATTATCAGCGGCAAAAACTTTTACACCCTCAACTTCGCGCGCTTCACCTGCGTTCTGCGACGGAACAATGCAATACATGATTCCACCTGCAGCTGCGGTACTAACAGCCGCATGAACGCCTCTTACACTTCGAAGTTTTCCAGAAAGCTCGAGCTCACCCATCACTAAAACATTTTCTTCGATTAAAGAATTCTGTGTTCCGTCTTTTAAACATTCCGATTCACCAAGAACAGCAAGTGCAATCGCAAGGTCAAAGCCTGCACCTTCTTTTTTAAGATCAGCAGGTGATAAACTTATCAATACGCGTTCCATAGGAAATTCAAAATTCGAATTCCGTATAGCAGAGCGCATCCTTTCCCGGCTTTCCTTTACAGCGCCGTCCGCAAGCCCGACAATGTCGACCGCAGGAATTCCACGCCGCAAATCCACTTCGACTGTAACAAGAGAACCTTCGTATCCAAACGGAGAAAATGAAAAAATCTGCATAACAACCTCTAAATTTGTCTCTGCAGATATCATTATTTTTTTTTAAACTTTTTACACCAAAAAAAATTTTTTTTGTATTTTTTTTAACTGAATTTACTAAAAGACCTTTTTTTATTTCCTATCCCAGGATAATTTCCTTAATGTCATCCCATATAGAATCTTCGATTTTTCTTCCACCGCATGTATGCCCGATTTTTCTGTCTGCCCTTACAGCTTCTCCGTGATAATCACTTCCTGCCGTTACAAAAAATCCCAGGTCTCGGGCAAGTTCTTCGAGACGAAGGCATTCTCCAACCCGGGCGCCCGGATGAAAGGCTTCGAGCCCCTCGATTCCGCGGGCCTTAAGATTTTCGAGAACAGGCCGTATTTTACCAAAACTTATGTAAATCGAAAGCGGATGCGCCATAACTGGTCTTCCGCCAGAAAGTTTTATCGCGTTTATTGCTTCGTCTAAATCTGCACCCACTCTTTCTATATACCATGGCGCATTTTTTGCAAGATATTTATCAAAGGCCTGCTGTCGAGTCTTTACGATTTTCTTTTCTACCATGTAGGCTGCAAAGTGCGGGCGCCCGATACACTCGGTCTTAAATTCTGCCTTGATTTCTTCTAAATCCGCATCAAATCCCGCTTCTTTCATACGTTCAATCATGCGAAGATTACGCTCATTTCTGCCGGATTTTAGTCGATTCAGCACAGAAGAAAGCTCATCCCCAATCTTTTTTAAGCCCAGTCCCAGAAGATGGAACTCACCTGTCGGCCATTGTATATTCAGTTCAACTCCAGAAACAAAGGTAACCCCCTCTTTGAGGGCAGTTTTGCGTGCTTCTTCGAGCCCGTCTGCCGTATCGTGGTCTGTAAGGGCCAGGACAGACACATTATGGGAAGCAGCATGCCTTACAAGCTCCGAAGGGGTTAAAATTCCGTCTGAGGCGGTAGAATGGGTGTGTAAATCAATCATATAAAAAAATATAACATAAAATTGAGTTTTTTAACATAATATGTTATGATAAGAGAATAAAATGTCAAAAATGGCGTTTTTGGATATTTACGTAAAACTGCTGTTTATCAGAGATGAGGAATAGATTATGCCAAAGGCAGTACAATACACAAAAGGTTCTATCATTTACTTCGCAGGTGACCGCGACGAAAGAATTTACATTTTACAGAAAGGGCTTGTAATTTTAACCAGTACTGACATAGAAACCGGAGCACCGGTTACAGAACAGGTTAAGACAGGTGAATTTTTTGGTGTAAAATCTTCACTTGGTCATTTCCCTCGCGAAGAAACTGCAACAGTTTTACAGGATACGATTGCAATTACAATGTCACTTCAGGAATTCGAAACGATTTTCTCAAGTAACAAAGAAGTAATTTTAAAAATGCTCCGCGTTTTCTCTGGTCAGTTAAGACAGATTCACAAAAAAACAGAAAGCATCTTAAAACAGAAAGTAAATGAAAATCAGGCAGACGGAATGTTCTCTGTTGCAAAAAGTTTTTATCAGGATGAACAGTACAGAGCATGTTGTGATGTCTGCATTAAATATCTTACAAACTATCCTACAGCTCCAGATAAAGATTCTGTTGCAAAGATTTATGCAGATGCAAAACTTCGTGCAGATAAATTAAAAAACAGAAGACCTGTTGCTGCAACTCCTGCATCCGCCGAAGGTGCATTAAAACAGTTTAGTCTTCCGGCATTTGACCGCTTTGCAAAAAAATACGAACCGGAGCAGGTTATCATTTCCGAGTTTGAACCGGGTAACAGTTTTTATCTGATTCAGTCCGGAGAAGTACAGCTTGTAAAATGTGTAAACGGAACAAAAAAGAATCTCGACATTTTAAAGCCAGGTGAATTTTTTGGAGAAATGGCAATCCTTGATAACTCGCCACGTTCGGCAACATGTATGGCAATCGGTCCGGTTGAATGTCTCGAATTTAACAAAGAAAATTTTGCACTTTTAATTACAGGAAACCCTCAGCTTGCACTTATTCTTTTAAAACTTTTCTGTAAACGTATTTACGATCAGAAACGCCGCTTAAGAATTCTTACAATAAAAGATTTACCTGCAAGAATTGCAGATGTATTCCTCATGTATGACGAAATGAATCCGGTAGGAAATCCTATTGAACATACAAGAAAGTTTAATGTAACAGTTGCAGACATTGCACACTGGGCAGGACTTACTCCAGAAGTTACACGCGATGAAATTAACAAGTATGTAGAAAAACGTAAGCTCGAAGTTTATGATAACTACATGATTGTAACAAACATCGCCGACATGAAGCGTACAGTAGATTCAAAGCTCTCATTGAACTAACTTTTAATTTTTGTTATAATCCCAAATTGTAAATTTAATTGATTTACTTTTTCTGCCAACTTAGCTCACCTGGTAGAGCAGCTCCCTCGTAACGAGCAGGTACTCGGTTCAAGTCCGGGAGTTGGCTAAAAGAAATATTTTATTGTTTAAATCTGTCTGCAAAATCCTGATACTTTTTCTGTGTCAGGATTTTTTTTGTATTATCAAAATCTTTTTTAGAAGGTTCAGAATATTTTCTATATAAAATCCTATAATCTTTTTTTAACTGAACTATTCTCATTACAGCATCATCAAGCCGTTCTACAGGAAGCGTTCCGTCACTGACTGCTTTTTCGATATCAGAATACATTTTTTCAACGCGCGAAATATCTTCGAAAGAAATTACTTCAAGCGGATGGCAGATTAAATCTGCTCCTGCATTGAGTGCTTCGATTACCGCGCGGCTTTCTGTAAAGTTTTTAGAAATTGCGTGCATATCCATTGCATCCGTACAGATAACTCCTTCAAACCCGAGTTCTCCACGAAGTATTTCTGTAAGGATTTTTTTTGAAAGTGTTGCAGGACGCGTAATTTCTTTCTGGGTTCTGTCGGCCTTTATCTTTGAGTTATCAAGAGCCGGATACTGAATATGTGCAGTCATTATCATAGGGATTTCTTCGCTGATATTCATTTTAAAAGGAACTGCTTCGCACTTAAGCCAGCGCGATTTTGATTTTTTTATTCTCGGAAGCCCGACATGGCTGTCTATTGCAGTATCTCCGTGCCCCGGAAAATGTTTTGCACACGCGATTACATTTTTACTCTTTAATCCCTTATAAACAGCAAGCGAAAAATCTCCTGCATTTTGCGGATTTGTAGAATAACTTCTGTCACCTATTACACGGTTTTTAGGATTAGAATCTACATCGCAGTCCGGTGCGAAGTCGAGATTTATCCCAAAAGCGTTTATCTGTTCTGCAAGATACTGTCCCTCTGTAAATGCAATTTCTGTATCTCCTGTTAAACCGATTTGTCTTGCAGGAGGAAATTTTACAGACTGCTTTATGCGTGTTACACGGCCCCCTTCCTGGTCTACTCCCATAAGCATCGGAATTCCGTTGTTTTTTACTGCAAGATTCTGAAGGTCATAAATAAACTTTACAGCTTCATCTGTATCCTTTAAATTCTCTGTAAAAATTATTACGTTTCCGACATGATATGTTTTTATCATTTTTTCAATCGTCGGATTTATTCTTCTAACTCCCGTCACAGGAATTTTTTCTGTCCCAGTGTGATATACTTCGTTTACGATTTCCTGATTTGGGATTTCTGAATGTTTCCAGAAACGGAAGTTCATTAGAAAAATCTGACCGATTTTTTCGCGCACTGACATTGACGAAACAATCTTTACAACATCGTCGTCAAATTTTTTCTGCACAGGAATATTTTGAGAAGAAGTCTTACATGATATAAAAATAAACGAAATAAGAAAAACTGCTGTAAAAAATCGTGCTGTGAAATTTACTCTCATGTATAATATAATATCACAGTTTTCCTGAAATTTGTATTTACAATTGAGACAATTTTTTCGTTACGAGTTCTGTTGCCTGTTTTGGGTTTGCTTTTCCCTGAGAAGCTTTCATTACCTGTCCCATAAGCCAGCCGATTACATTTGTCTTTCCAGACTTAAAGTCTGCAACTGCTTTTGGGTTTGCAGCAATTACTTCATCAACGATTTTTTCGATTGCACCTGCATCGCTTACAACTTCCATTCCTTTTTCTTTGATGATCTCAGAAGGAAGTTTGTTAGAAGAAAGCATTTCTGCAAATACTTCTTTTCCCTGTTTAGAAGTAATCTTTTTTTCTTCGAGTGCATCTGCAAGTTCTGTAATATGTTTTGGAGTTAAAGCGATATCTGTAATTGTCTTTTTTTCTTCATTCAGTTTTGCAAGAAGTTCTGACAAAATTAAATTTGCAACACGTTTAGGGCTCTTTGCTTTTTCACTGGCTTCTTCAAACCAGAGTGCAAGCTCACGTGTAGAAGTTAATGTTTCTACATCAAAATCGCTCAAACCAAACTGCTTTTTAAAACGGATTCTCTTCTGTTCCGGGAGCTCACCGACTTTTGCAAAAGCAGTTTTTATAAGTTCATCGCTTACAGTAAACGGCTTGATATCAGGTTCTGTAGTAAAGCGGTAATCAACGAATGAGTTTTTAGTACGCTGAACAACCGTCTTTCCGTTTACTTCGTCCCAGCCCATTGTAACTTTAAAGCCCGGATTAAATTCCTGGCGGTCGTTTATAAACTCATCAAGCTGTCTTTTTGCTTCGTAAGCGCACGCTTCTTTTATCGAACGGAATGAGTTTAAGTTCTTGATTTCGGAAATCGGTGTATGATAAAGCTTTCCGTCTTCCCAGACGTTAAGGTTTATGTTTGCGTCACATCTCATGTTTCCTTCTTCAAGATTTCCCTTTGTTACTTTTACATAACGAAGAATTTCCTGAACAGTCTGCATAAAAAGTGCTGCTTCATCCGGACTTGTCATATCAGGTTTTGTTACGATTTCGATTAAAGGAGTTCCGCAGCGGTTATAGTCGATGTAAGAATGTTTCCCTTCGATGTGAAGTGATTTTCCTACGTCCTCTTCAAGGTGAATGCGCTCAATGCGGACACGGCGGTATTTTGAACCTTCTGTCTCAACGATACATTCTTCGCCCTTAAAGTTCTTGTCCCTGCATTTTGTTCCGCCTGGCTGCTCATCTTTCGGATAATGTGTAAAAGGTAAATCTACATAACCGTCCGTACAAAGCGGAAGATCATACTGCGTAATCTGATAACCTTTTGCAAGGTCAGGATAAAAATAGTGCTTCCGGTCAAATTTTGTAAAATGCGCGATATTGCAGTTTAAAGCCTGGCCGGCAACTGCACCCAGTTCAACATAACCCTTGCTTACACGAGGCATGGCACCAGGAAGTCCAAGACAAACCGGACACACACGGGTATCCGGCATTCCTCCGTAACGGTTTTCACAGGCACAAAAAGCCTTGGTTTTTGTCAAAAGCTGGGTATGAATTTCGCATCCGATTACGATTTCGTATTTATCTATAGCCATATTTATTTCCTATATAGCACAGGATTATAGCAGTTAATCGAAAATTATTCTATAACCGTAAGATTTTCTGCCATTACATCAAGCCAGGATTTTTCTGTTTTTCCCTGCATTGCGTTAAGACGACGAATTTCCTGAGACTTTGCTTTAGTATTAGAAATAACCGTGCGGGCGATTTTTTCGCTTCCGGTTTCTGTAATATAAATGACCTTTATATCGTGCTCGTCAGTTTCTTCTGCAAGATGCTTTATTACTTCAAAGCTTGCTTCTGATTCTGCCGAACATCCGTGAAAAGCTGCAACAACTTCGATTCCGTAATCCTTTGCAAAATATGTAAACGGATTTCTATCTGCTACGATAATCACTTTTTCGCCCATCTTTGAAACTGCATTTTCAAAGCTGCGGTCAAGCTCGCCAAGTTTTTCGCAGTATGCTTTTGCATTTGCCATATAAAAGTCTGTGTTAGCCTTATCAAGTTCTGCAATTTTTTCTGCAATTGAATTTACAAAAACACCTGCACGCTTTACAGAAAGCCAGATGTGCTCGTCAAACTCATCCGGGTCAAAGTCGCCGTCGTGATGATGTTCTGCGTGTTCGTGCTCATGTTCGTGGTCGTGGTCTGCATGCTCGTGCTCATGGTCGTCGTAATCTTCATCAGCGCCTTCATGGTCATGGTGGTGATGATGTTCGCCCATCGCTTCAAGAATTTCTTTATGCTCTTCCATCAGAGAATAAGCTTCTACGCCGCCTGCTTTAATCTGCGTCATAACTTTTTCTATCCAGAAATCAGATTCACCGCCGCAGTATATAAATAAATCAGTTCCGTTTCCGGTAACTTCAAGAATGTCTTTTGCACCAGGCTGCCAGCTGTGTAAATCAGTTCCGCCTTTAATAAGACATACAACCTCTGCCTTGTCAGCGGTGATGTTTTTTATCCAGTCATAAACCGGGTAAACCGTGGTAACGATTTTTATCTTTTCTTTTCCTGATGAATTTACTCCAGCGCCATTTTTCTTTGTGCATGAACACAAACTCAACGCGATAAACATTGCTGCTAAAATGCAGCAGTTCAATTTTTTGCCTGAACTTACAGTCATTTTTTTATCCCCAATAATTTAGCGACAGTCGTTACAGAGTCCAAACAGAACAGTTTTTGAATAATCAAGTGCAATTCCATGTTCTTTTTCGATATGGTTTGTAAATTCTTCAGATTCATCACAGTCAAGATGGATTATCTTTGAGCACTTTACACACTGAATGTGAAGATGCTTTAAACATTCCTCTTTTCCTGCGATGTACTGGTACATTATTTTTTTACCATCTTTCGCTGAATGTGCAATTACCTGTTTTTCTTCAATAAACTTTTCAAGCTGTCTGTAAACGGTTGTAATATTGGTACTCAAGTCCTTGCGCTCAAGTTCCTTTAAAATATCCATCACAGTTACAGCTGTGTCCTTTTTAGATTCCAGAAAAGAAAGAATTTCTTCTCCGACTTTTGATTTATATTTGACCGGTCTCATGATGCTAATATACACAATTTGCATTTAAATTGCAAGTCATTTGCAATTTCACTCCGTCCAGACACCGCCTCACTCCTATCCGCAATCCGCCGCACCCTGCTCCCTAAATTCTTGTGAATTTGCACTATATAACTTATAATTTAATGATATGTACAGTTTGCAGAAGAAAATTCAGTATACGCTCATAAAAAAAGATACAGCCGTAATCTGTGCACTCATCACAGCCATGCACGTGCTTCTTGCACCTGTCTGTTTTTATTTTAATTACGATCTTCTTTCGCGGTACCACATCTATGCCGCAACACTCTACGCAATAATGATTATGCTTTCAAAAGCAATTCCGCCGCTTTTTCTGTTTACAATGTGCGACCTCGAAACTCTTTCATATCCGCTCATAATTACGTTTACAGTGGGTAACGACATCGGCTCGTACATTCTGCCTATAACACTGCTTGCATATCTTTTTATGATTCTCGCTTCTTCTGAAAAAACAAAATATTCAACGATAATTCCGGCTTCGATTACAATTATTTCTGTTTTTTTATTTTATTCACTTGATTATAACTTTGCTGAATCTACTAAAACAATTTCAAAAACTTTCTATCTTCTGCACTACACTCTCTATTCGGTAACAAGTTTTTTTACGATTATTTTCATCTGTTATGTAATCCAGAAAAAACTTTTCCGATTTAAAAATAAAACAAGAATTAAAAATGCTTACTTAAATTATTCTGTAACACATGACTCGCTTACAAAAATCCTCAACCGAAGAAAAGTAACAGAACTCATAAATGATTATTCTACCAACCCGGAATACGTAAACACAAATTTTGCAACCGCAATTTTTGATATAGACGGTTTTAAAAAGATAAACGACTCGTACGGACATAACTGTGGTGACATAATCTTAAGAACTCTTTCAGAAGTAATAACACGCACTCTTCCTGAACATACAGTTTTCGCTCGCTGGGGTGGAGAAGAATTTTTAATTCTCTTTGCAGGAAATACAGAAAATGCAAAATCAATTCTCGAAGACATAAGAGCACGCATCCAGGAGTATTCTTTCAGATATTCAAACAAGGCAATTAAAATTACTATTACAATCGGTTTAAGCGATACAGATAAATCATATAATTTTTCTAAGATGCTCATCCAGGCAGACAAGAATCTCATCAAGGGAAAGCAGAACGGCAAAAATCAGGTAGTCACTTCGGATATGCAAGAGGTAAACAATGAAGCTTAGACATATCTCACACAAAATTCTTGCAAACCCGTTTCCTTATATCTGTTACCTCACTGCAATAATTACTCTTTTAAAAAATATAATTTATATCTGTAATTATGACATAAACCTTGATCCACTTCTTTTATGGGGAGCAACCGCAACAATATGTTATTTTACACTTGCATCACTTTTTCATACAAAACACAGAATCATTCTGTTTTTCTTTTACATAGGTGAATCCTGTTTACGAATAATTTTCTTTACACAGCTTCTAAGAACAAACATAAATTATGAAATTCTTCTCATTTCATTCCTTGCAGTTTTCTATCTGTTCAGTGAATATCACAAGAATCATAAAGTTTCTTACATAGCAGCACTTCTGTTGATTGCATCTGCGATAATTCATACATTCATATTTAAAATCATTTATTACAGACCGCTTTCGATGCTTACAGAAAATCAGATTCTTTTTTCTAAAGTTGAATCCTACTCAAACCTCACGATTACTTCGATACAACTTCTGATTGCTTCTATATGTTCATCTATTTCACTTAAGAAAATGCATCTTAAAAACGAAGCAACGCAGAAAAAGCTTGAATACATTACATGCCACGACATTCTTACAGGCCTTATGAACCGCTACAGGGCATTTACATTCTTTTCAAGCTGCGAAACACGCAAAATAAACGAAGGCATCGAATACGGAATCGCAATCCTTGATATCGATGACTTTAAGCAGATAAATGACGTATACGGTCATGACGCCGGCGATGCTGTCTTAAAAAACTACACTGCAGAATTAAGAAAAAGACTTCCCCTGCAAAACAAAATTGCACGCTGGGGCGGCGAAGAATTTCTGATTATATTTCCAAAAATTACATCAGAAACTATTTTTGAGCTCGACACCATAAGGGAACTTTTATCCCTTACACCGTTCCACTACAACGGTCAGATAATTCATGTTACCGCCACTTACGGAATAAGTTCTTCAAGAACATTCTCTTCTGCAACAGAAGTCCTTAACGATGCAGATAACCACCTTTACATAGGAAAGCAGAACGGCAAAAATAGACTTGTTGTTTCAGAAAAGTTTTGATACTATAAAGACTATGAAAAAGATTAACAATAAAAAAATCAGTATTATTTTAACAGCAGTTATTTTTTTCGGCTGTGCACTCTGCGGATGTCAGACTGCTCCTAAAGAAATCCCTGACGACTTGACTGCAGCGCAGTTAATCCAGAGAGGACAGGATGCAGCTGCAAACTACAATTACGTTGCTGCAAATGCATATTATGTTGCATGCATCGAACGCTATCAGGCAGATTTAAAATGCTACATCGAGGCACGCTACGAAATTGCACAGTTAAATTACAAACAGAGAAAATATGACATTGCAAAAGCAATGTATCAGGAAATCCTCGATACTTTTGATGACCCAAGTGCAGTCTATCAACTCCAGCCAAAGTATAAAAAGCTTGCGCAGATAGGACTTGATAAAATAAAGGCAATCGAAGATAAAAAACAGCAGGAAGCAGAAAAAAAGGCTGCTAAAAAAGCTGCAAAGGAAAAGACAAAGGAAACTGCTGACGAAGAATAATACAGTGCAAAAAAATGCGGGCATCAAAGCCCGCTTTTTTTTATCTTCCACGACGACGTTTATCGTCCGGAGTAATTATCGCATTAATCTGAATATCCCTTTCTTTAGAAATTTTTTCTACAAGCTCACGCGAATATTTTCCAGTCTTTCTTGGTACAGAATGTGGTTCTGCATCTCCGATTAAAATTACTTTCTTTACAGCGTCACTTCTCCACTGATAAAAATCCATAGATGCATAGAGCGCTTCATAAACTGCTTCGGGGATATCACCGCCTTCAAGTCCATTTATTTTTATCGCACGAACATTTTTTACAAAACTTTCGATATCGCTCGTAAAATTAAACCATTTTACAGGAAGACCATTATAACTAAAGTTATCTCCGTAATCACGGTAAAAAACAAGTCCGAGTCTTATATCCTTAAATTCTTTTAATCCTTCAACAAGGGCCGGAACCCACTCTTCCTTTAATTTCTGAATATCATCCTTCATACTTCCGGTTGCATCGATTGCAAATACAACATCGGCTTTATCTTTTGGTGTAATTCTCTTGAGTGAATTCATTATATCGTCAACAATCGTTTCTGGTCCTTTAGAATAAATCATAAAATCAGAAATCTGTTCAAAGGTATGAGCCGCAATCGGATTGTAATCATCAGTTAAAATGACTTCAGGTTCGTTCTCTGGCGTCGGTTCAGGCGGTATAACAGGCTTTATTTTTTTTGGTTTTGCAACTTTCTTTACGACAAGGTCAAACATAAAAGGATTGTCAAAAAATTTCCCGGTGTAGTCGCAGTATTTTTTTTCAAAACTCCGGATGTTTATGAAAGTTCCCTTTCCAATTAAAACAGAGCCGTTTCTGCTCCACGGATAACCGTAAACGATTTTCTGCGGAATAAAAATATGAAAGCATTTTTCGAAATATTCGTTTTTTTCTACAGTTGAATCTACTAAAGAAAATTTTGCCGTTGGAGAATCAAGAATCTCTCCGTTAAGCATTCTTATCTCATCACCGTTTATTTTATTGTATTCCGTAGCACGATAGGCATAATTAGGTTCCTGTCCTGTCGGGTCTCTGGTAGTTTCTGTAAGCATTACAGACTCGATTCCGTCCTTTTTCTCGATGTAAAGATGAAACCCGAGGGTTTTGCCGGTTTTAGGATCCTTTTCCTCCGTAATCCTGAGATTTTTACCCTCAACAAGAAGCTTTGAGTCATTTACGGCCTTTTCCTGGCTGTAAAGCGGAAGAATTACAAAAAAATGAGATAAAAATGCAATTATACTTAATTTCTTTATAAATTCACTCATATCTACTATTATCGGATAGAACTTTGACAAATTTTATGCTATAATTAACCGTTGTGGAAGATAAAAAGTTAGCCCAAGATCAGTTTGTCTCAGTAGATATCTCGGAATTCTTTGGTCCTCAGGAACACAAAGATCCGGATGCGGGTATTGTCGTTTTAACCCCACATCAGCGCGAAATTTACAAAAGACTAATCGAAAAGGCAAAGGACATAGCTCCCGAAAAATACGAATCTTTCCAGCAGAGAATGCGCTACCTTCAGGAGCTTGCAAAAAGTATTGCAAACTTCCCGTCACTTCTTGAGCGCCACAATATTTTCGGCGGCGAAAGAACTCCGCAGTCGCTCATTGACTCGCTGATTGAACACCAGACAGAGGGCGATTATACCCTTCAGCTTCCGTCAAAAGCAACTCTCGGAAAAGGCTTCCTCGTTGCAAAAATACATACATTTTCATCGCTTTCTAAATTTGCAAAATCAATAAAAGAACCAGAAGAAGTCTGGCAGGATTTTTCTGCAGAAACAAACTCTATGATGTTTTCGCTTCTTGCAGAAGACGTTTACTTAAATTTAATTCACGACAAATCGATCCCAAATGATTTTAAACAGGAACTTGCAACTTCTCTTTTACTTCTCTGGGAACACAGATCGGACCAGAATATTTCTGACATTGCTCCGACTCTTTTAAAAATATGGACGGCACGCCGTAAGCTTGCTCCTGCATTCGGAACAATGATGGGAACAAGCGAACTTCTTCTTCTTTCGATGCAGCTTGATGACCAGTGGACTTCTTTTATCAAGACAAAACTTGGAGACACAGGAGTATCACAGGCGATGGAAGAATTTCTTTTTGGTATTTCACACGAACAGATTGTTCAGTTAAAGACAATACTTCGCACAAAAGGAATTCCTGCAATTGGACGAGACGAGGTTTCTAAATTTCTTGGCGTGCATGTTAAAGCCGATGCCGGACTTGACTACCGAGATTTCTATTCACTCTACTCACTTCGCCGCGATAATGCGCGTGTGCGTGCGAGAATGGGTTTACCGGGACCACATAAAACTATCGAAGACTACTTCATTCAATTTGTAATGGAACAGAACAAGGAGAAACAGAACAATGACAGTTTCGCAAAATAACGAACAGCCAGAAAGTGATCAGCAGGATAAACGCATTCCATATCACTTCGGAGAAAAACTAAGAACAGTCAGAGAAAGGAAAGGCTACACTTTAAAAGTTGTTGCTTCGCAGGCAGGCGTTTCTGAAAGTCTTGTTTCTCAGATTGAGCGCAACAGAGTAAGTCCTGCAATCGATACTCTTCTTGCACTCGCAGATGTTCTCGATATAAATCTGGAATTTCTTTTTGAAGAATACAGAAGAAAGCATCCTGTTCAGATTATACGAAAAAACGAAAGACGTGTTTCTCGTGATGAACAGATTACATATGAAGAAGTTGTTAAACCGGACGAAGCAGACGGACAGAACACTCTCGAAGCATATACAATAACGATTCCTGCAGGAACAAAAACTAACCGTGGTTCATACGGACACCTCGGACGAGAGATGGGTCTTATCTTAAGCGGCAAATGTGAACTTCATTATGAAAAATATGTTTACGAATTAAAAGAAGGTGACAGTGTAACGTTCAGCGCAAGTGCACCTCATACAATCGTAAACACAGGCGCAACAGAATTAAAGGCAATGTGGGTTGTAACACCTGCACAGAGATTTGTAACCAAATAACTTTCTATACATTATTTAACAAAGAGGAGAACTATGAAAAATTTAGTCAAGAAAATCATTTCTACAGCTCTTGTACTCTTCTGCTTTACAGCTGCATTTGCAGAAGAAGCTTTGAGTTCAGAAATTGTAGAACAGCTTCAGGAAAATGTTTTTGAAGTTGTAACATTAAAGATCGAAGAAGATCCTTTAACTTACGAAAAGAAGCTTCCTCTCGATCGGCTTCCATATCAGATCCGCACGGATAAATATGATTCTATCGGAACTGCATTTCTTATGAAGGATGGGCATTTTTACACAGCAGCTCATGTATTAAGTCTTTACAAACTTTCACAGAGTGACAAGTTTTTTGTTCGTTCCACAGATGGAACAACATATAAAATCGGCAATGTAATCAAATTTGCTTCTGACAGAGACTTTGTAATTTTTGATGCAGTAGACTTTGATGCTTCCGGTAAGGGTCTTGAGTTTGAATCAAAAGTAAAGAAGAACTCTACTGTTTACGCCGTAGGTAACGCACAGGGCGAAGGAATCGTAATAAGAAACGGTCTTTTAACGAGCGAAACTCCGGAACACAGAAACGGTAGTTGGAAATGGCTTCGCTTCTCTGCAGCAGCAAGCCCGGGAAACTCTGGTGGACCTCTTGTAACATCTGCCGGTAAAGTTGCAGGTATCGTTACAATGAAGAACTCTTCTGAAAACTTAAACTACGCGCTCCCGGTTTCTGAAATTTCAAAAGTTGCAGATAACAAGGGAGAAATCCACGGAGAGTTCTATTACAACATTCCAAACGTACTTTCTCAGAAATTCTATCACACTGTAGACTGTACGCTTGATCTTCCTATGGAATTAGAAAAAGTAAGAGACATCTGTCACAAAAAATATAAAGAAGCTACATCTGAATTCTTCGATTCAATTTCTCCGGACTATGCATACACAGGAAAAGAAAACTTTGTTACAAAAGATCCTGGAACTCACATTCTCTCAAGCGAATGGGGACCAGACTTTCCTAATGTTTTGTGCTTGAACGACAAGGGTAAGTGGAGCAGCTATTCACCACAGGATATTTCTACTGTAAAACTCGAAAAGAACGGAAAAATCCACATCGGTGCAATGTGCGGCTTTATCATGACTTATCTTAAAAAGCCAGACAATGTTTCTGTAGAATCTTATATCAAAGATCCAAAACTTCTTATGGATACTCTTGCAAAAGCATTGACGATTCCACGTGTAATCGGAGCAGAAAAAATTGCAATCACATCTTATGGTAAACCTTCTTACACATCTACATCAAAAGATGTTTTGGGAAGAACATGGCTTATCAGTGCATTCAACATTCCGTTTGCAGATGCAGTTATATACAATCTTTCTCTCCCGCTTCCTGATGGTATCTTTACTTTAACAGGGCTTGCAGGAACAGACACAATCTATAATGGATATGTATATGACCTCGATTTCATTTCTGACTTCGTAATCACTTCTTATACAGGAACATTAAAAGACTGGAAAGAATACATGACAATTCCAGAGAGCGTTTATCCACGCCACGACTTTATCAAGGATGCAAAACTCAATTCTGTAAAGACA
>CAJORB010000081.1:0-8341 GCA_905236565.1 uncultured Treponema sp.
ATGACATGTCATCTGATAAATTTATAAGTCAGGCAATTCAGGAAGATTCATCAGGAAGACAGCTTAAATACACGGATTCTGACGAAACAGAATATTATGCTGCATGTATAAAAATCACTGATGCAGACTGCCGTGTAGTTACGCGCGTTAAATGTGATGTAATTCTTGAAGCAATCAGAAATACGACAAGAAGAAACATTGCATTGAGTATCGCAATTCTTTCTGTTGCAATAATCATCATCTGGATTTTTGCAAAGACATTGAGTGTTCCTCTTGATAAACTTACAGAAGTAACGGATCAGATTAATCAGGGAAACTTTAATACAAATCTCTTTGATAAATTAAATGTAAAGCGCCGTGACGAAATCGGTGTTTTAAACCGCAGTACAAAAAACGAACGCGATATTTTAAATACTGTTACAAGTCTTACAAACAAGGGTGTAACAAAAGCAATCGTAAGAAAAGAAATAGATTTTAATCCGCACTTAAAGGATATTACGATTTTCTTCTCTGATATCCGCGGTTTTACTGCAATTTCTGATGGCTTTAACAAAAGATTTGGAGAAAAGTCTGCTGCAGAAATCATCGGCTTTCTTAATGACTATATGTCGCGAATGGTAAACTGTATTTCGATTACAGGCGGTGTAGTAGATAAGTTTGAAGGCGATGCCGTAATGGCGGCGTGGGGTGTTCTTCGTGACGACAATCTTGATTTTGAAAAGGATTCTTCTTCTATCGAAGAATACAATCATTTAAAGCTGCAGCACGAAAAGAATGTTAAGCTTGACGCATTAAGTGCAATCCGTGCAACGATTGCAATGCGTTACGCGCTTATGAAATATAATAAAGATGCGAAAATCTTTACAGAGATTCATAAAAACGAACCACTTGCAAAATACAAGCCTCACATCAGAATTGGATGCGGTTTAAACTCTGGCCGTGCGACAGTAGGATTTATGGGTTCTGGCGAAAAGATGGAATTTACTTCTATCGGAGACGCTGTAAACCTTGCAAGCCGAACAGAAAGTTCTAACAAGCCTTGCGGTACCGACATCCTTATAACAGAAGATACATATTCAATTTTAAAGAATGAATTCATACGCTGCGAAGAAAACGGTTATATAATTCCTGCAGCTAATTTTAAAAACGAAATCATTGTAGAACAGATTCCGGTTACGTTTGAAGTAAAAGGAAAGGGCAGGCAACACTTTTATGGTGTCGTTAACATGCCTAATTTTAATATAGAAGAATTTTTTAAGACAACCGACCCTGATTTTACTGTCGATCCGGACTGTGAAATTGCGGCAGGCCCTAAAGGACCAAAGACGCTTACTCAGGTTCGTGAAATACTTGGAATTCCTGCTCCTGATTTTGAGAGAGTAAACCTGGATGAAGAAGAAAACAAAGTCACGGTTAAGTGATGTCCTTTTTATAACAGTATGTCTCCTCATCTGCGGCTTGAGTCTGTATTATTTCTTTACGGACTTAAACAGGTCTATGTCAAGAAACGACAAGTCAATCGCGCTTATTTATCTTAAACGAAAGATTACGCAGAGAAAATTTTCTGACAGCGTTGTATGGGACAGACTCCAAAACGGTTCTTTACTCTATAACGAAGATATCATCAGAACAGACATGGATTCTGTTGCGATAATGGATTTTACAAGCCATGTTAAGGTTGAACTTGATGAAAACACGATGATACAGATTTTTGAGGACGATGAGGGGGCTTTAAAATTCAGGGTGTCGGGCGGAAACTTTACTATTGATACCTCAGAATCTGCACAGAAGGTTAAGATTGACCTTGGAGCAAGCTCTGTAATTGAACTTGACGCAGGAAGTAAAATGAGTGCGCTTTCTGACGGCGGCAAAAACTCATTTGTAATCCACGAAGGAACGGGAAGCATCGTTTCTGATGACGGAACTGCAGAATACATTAAAAGCGGCGAGTCTGTAAAAATGGATGCATCCGGCAAAAAACAGGTGCTTCCTGTAAGCGTTGCAAACCTTAATTCCAACGAAAAATTTTTAAGCTTTGATGACGATGAAAAGATAATCGATTTTAAATTTGCTCTTTCTGATGCCGGCTCTTCTTCTGAAGACGAAAATAAAAAGATAATTCTTGAAACTTCATCAGATAAAGATTTTAAAAACATAATCGAAAAAATCGAAGTAAAAGATAAAAACGAGGCTGCCGTAAAAGCAAAAGACGGAAAACTGTACTACCGCGTATATCTTGAAGATAAAATCGAAGAAGCATATGAAGGAAAAATCGCAGTTACTTCTGTAAAAGAACCTTCTCTTTTAAGCCCGGCAGACAAGAGTATTTACTCGAGTGTTGATGTGCTTCCGAAAATTAATTTTAAGTGGGACGTAGATGAATACTGCGATTTTTCCCGTCTTGAAATTTACGACAAAAACGATATTAAGCATCCTGTCGTAAGTAAGGATGTTGCAGGTCATTCTGCGCTAATTACGGACTTAAACGCCGGAAACTTTTTCTGGAAAATTACACCGCATTATGCGATTGACGATATCGGTTTTGGAGAACCGACAGCTTCCTATGATTTTAAAATCTTTAAGGAAGACATAAACGTAAATCCTGTTGCATCACTTCCGCGTGACCAGTCTGATCTTTATCTTACTAAAAAAGAAAATCAGGTTCTGTTTTTGTGGACTTCTGATATAAAAGAAAGTGACTACAAGCTTACGCTTTCTAAAACTGATTCGTTTCAAGAATCTGACATAATTTATTCTTCGCAGCTTGAACAGACTCAAACAACTTTACCGTTCTCGATAGATACTTTACCAGAAGGAAAATATTTCTGGTATGTTACGAGAATAGATGAAGCAAAAAAAGAATATAATTCAGAAGTAAGTTCATTCAGCGTGCATGAATATATTCCGCAGAAAACAGACAGCGTTTTCCCGCCTGACGGATACAGGGTAGAGTCAAAACGGCTTTCTACTGTTCAGTTTATATGGCGTCTTGGAGACGAAATTAAAAATAAGAATATAAGCAATGTAATAGAGCTTTCGCGTGATGAAAACTTTACTCAGATTGCAGGTGAAATTCGAACCGACTATACTTCTTATACTGGAATAAAGCTTGCAGAAGGAAATTATTTCTGGCGCGTAAAGGCTTTTGACAAAGATAATTCTCTGATGCTTGATAATACGTCTGTAAAAAATATTTATGTAATAAAAGAACTTGCTAAGCCGTTTATTACAGTCCCGCGTGACAACAGCGTACATAATATGTCTGATGTCAAGTCAATCAAGATTGCATGGAATCCTGTAAACGAAGCAGACTATTATAAAGTAAAAATTTATGATGTAAACGACAAACTGCTTTCTGAAAGTGGCGATGTAAAAAAACAGTCTGTAGATTTACTTGTTCCCGGTGCAGAACCGGCACGGACTTTAAAATATAAATGTACTGTTCAGGCGTTCTCGACAGAAAAGGCAAAGGAGCCTTCGCGTGCAAGTGCGGTTTCTGAGTGCATGTTCATGGTAGAAAATGCGCGCCGCGTTGCCCTTACTTCGCCGCAGGATAATACGGTGTTTGATGGACTTAACGTTCTTCGTAATCCTGTTTCGTTTACATGGAACGAGGATTCGACATCAAAGAAGACACAGTTTATACTTACAAAGGTAAACTCAAACGGAACTTCTACTGTCGTAAGCAGAATCGATAATCCACGAAACCGTCTTACATTTAAGCGACTTTCTGCCGGTTCTTACAGATGGACTGTAAAAGCAACTTCTTTAAACGGAACTGACTTGTCTCCTGAAAAGAATTATGCGTTTACAATTACTTCTATAGAGCAGCTTGCACAGGCTAAACTTCTTAGCCCTGAAAATTCTCTTCTTATTGGTCCGGAGTTCCTTAAGAACACGAGAAAGATTTTATTCAGCTGGGATGATGTTGATGGCGCAACAGATTATGTTTTTGCGCTTTATAAGAAGAATGAAAACGGAACTTTAACCAGGGTAATGCAGAGAAAGACAAAATCTACCTTGTACTGGTTTACAGATTTTACTATTCTTGATGTAGGCGAGTTTGAGTGGCATGTTACTGCCTATGCTCATGCGCGCGACGGATTTGAAGAACGAAGAAGCGAAACTGCCGTAAACAGATTTACGATTTCGTTTGATTTGCCGGATACCGTAAAAACCAAAGATCCTGGAAGAATGTATGGTGAATGATGATGCTTAAAAAGAAATTTGCTTTAATTACATCTATCATTTTATTCTCGATAAACGGTGCTTTCCTGTACGCGAAGGAAGATTCTGCAGCGCACGAAGAGGTCGAAGCAGAATCTGTAAAAGAAACACCGGCACCAAAAACATCTTCAAGAAATTTCGTGCAGAAGCTTGAATGGGAAGAAGACCCTAACGCGCTTGAATATAAACTTGAAATCCAGTCGCTTGAAAAAAAATCACTTTCAAAAACGGTAGTTACAAAAGACACCTTCTTTGAATTTTCTATGCCGGCAGGACTTTATCAGTACAGGGTTTTTGCGTATGACTTTTTAGGTCGCCAGGCATCTGTTACCGAGTGGAAAGAATTTACGATTACTAAAGCCCTTGCACCTGAAATACAACTTGAAAAAGATACTGCTCTTATTCCGCATAATAAAAATAAAGACAAGCTTACTGTTCCTGTTGATATAGAAAAGATTACAGAAGAGACGAAGGTTGTTTTTGTAAACGTCGAGACAGGTGAAGAAATCGAAGGACAGATCGAAGTAGAAACAGACGAAGAAGGAAATGCAAAATCATCAGAAGCAGTCTTTCCTGATGTTGCACCTGGAAAATATAAAATCATGGTTACAAATCCGAGCGGACTTTCGAGTGAATCTGCTCCTGTCGACGTTGGCAAGGCACCAAAGCCTGATTATAAGGATAAAAACATCGCAATTCTTACAGGCGGACTGTTTAATTATCTGGTTCCGGGTAAATTAAAGGACAACATCGATTACGGTTCTGCAGATTTTCTTATGAGCGGTGCAGGACTTGGCTTTACGCTCCAGTACATGCCGATTGGTTTTGGCTCAAACCGCGTCGGGCTTGAGGGTCGTGTTTCGATGTACTCTAAAGGCTATACAGAAGAAAACTATGAAGTCATGTGTCTTTTTACAGATATAGATGCAGCTTTTGTCTGGCGCTTTAATTTTGCAGGCGAAAAGCTTGGCTTAAACCTCAAGGCTGGCGGCGGACTTTCGCTTATTACCGAGTCGATTGACTATTTTGGTTCTGTTTCTATGACTGAACATAAGCCATTGACTTTCGGTTATTTTAATGTAAACGGCGGGGTATCTGTATGCTGGATGCCTATACGTCATTTAATTCTTGAATGCGGCCTTAACGCCAAGGATATAATAGGACCTGACGGCAGCATAATCTTTATAACGCCGTATTTAAGTATTGGACTTAGACTGTAAAAGATAGTAGAATAGAGGAGAAGCGAGTGGAGTTTTCTATGAGAAAAAAACTGAATGTTTTTAATACAGTTTTATTTACTCTCATTTTCTGTTTTATGCTTGGCAATTGTGAGGACATAAGTTTTGACAAGAGCCTTGTTAAGCAGATAGAAGACGATACGACGTGTACTGTAAGATTTTATGTTGGGAATCCTATAGATGTACCCGTTGGTACAGAAAATCCTTATGTAGATGTAAAATATAAAATAGGACAGGTTATAACTGCAGATGAACTTCCAGATTCAAATGACAAACGGTTTGCAAATTTAAATGGTTCTTGGGTTATTAAGAACTGGAAATGGGTAACAACTTCTGCTCCTCTTCCTGATGATATAATAAAAGACAGTGACGGAAATATAATATCGATAAGACCGACTGGTGTAGTTATTGAACTTTTTGGGAACTGGGTTCATGGCTGTACACTTACATTAATGGATGGCTGTAGTGGAGCAAGTGCTGGAAAAGAGTTTTCAGGAGTGTCAAAGGAGCCTATAAAGTTCTGGTCTGGAGAAGAAGTAAAAATCCCAAAACCTCTTGCTGATGTTTCATCATCAGAAAATACTGTTGAGTTTGACGGCTGGTATACAGATGCCGGTCTTATGACATCATTTAGTGCATATTTGGAATCAGATGGCTACTATCATTATCCGACCGATTCTTATACAACAGATACAACTATCTATGCAAAATGGAAATACAAATATGTTTATTTTGATCCGGCAAATAAAACTGGAAAAGCAGATGATGCTAATACGGGTATAGACAGAAATCATCCAGTCTCGACAGTTGCAGAAGCAAAAAAATACATGATGTCTAATGATAAAGCCGAAGCTGTAAAACTTATGAGTGGAGTTACAGGTAATTATTCAGAGTTGAATGATTTAACAACCGCTGCTTACAATTATGCGGTTCTTTTAAGGGATAGCACATTTAAAGGCTTTATGGTTAGTGCACCAATTAATAATGTACCAGTTGAAATACAAAATGTTACCTTTGATGGTGGGTATGATGGAACAGATGCATCAAAGGCGAAGAATACTGTTATTAATCGCGGTATAATTAAGCTTACTAATGTTATAGTAAAAAATAATTATGCTATAGATTCAGGTGTATCTGCAGTCAATGCAGATAATGAAGGTTATGCTTTTTATAACTGTGAGTTTACAAATAACTATTCTTCTCAATCTGTTATAAAGGCAACTAATGCAGGCGAATTTAATAATACGTCCATACATGATAATACAGGTAATGGCATTTATTTTTATAAGGGATATCCTCAAAATGATCATATTGTGAAAATAACAGGCTGTATAATTAAGAAGAATAAAAATGGATATAATTTACATGCAGTAGGAACTCCGGGGTCAAATCCATGCTTTGGTTATTCGACTCCAAGCGGATATACAACTTTTGAAATCAGCGGATCGACTTTTTTTGAAAATTCTGGTTGCGGAAACGGTAATATATACGCAAAGGATGCTGTAAGAATAAAGGTTACTGAAGATGTTGCTTTTGATGATTCCCCTGTTAATTTTGATTATGATCCTGATACTCATACAAATTATCCGGTATTCTTGTTGGATTCAGCTTATCCTGGCCCAAAAGTAACAGGAACAACAAATTATGTTAAAATTTACAGTAACCATTATGATTCAAATCCAATTGTTCTTCAAAATAATACTTCTGACGATATAGTTGCAGCCAAATACACACAATTTACATGTGGTCATAGCAGCAGCGGTTATGGTATAAATAGCGATGGTAAGATAGTTCCAATCGGTTCAATTTCTATTGGTATCGACAACCCGAGCGGATTTACAGAAATTGATCTTGGAGATCTTGCAGTAACACAGGTTAATCTTAATGCTTCCGGCAATACGGTTATTAGATTTAATCTTAATTCTGGAGTTGCTGATAAACTTGCAGAATGGACTTTAACAGGTACTTCAAACATTGCACACCCGATTCAGTATATGATTGATTCAACTTATGGATGTGTTCAGACTGAGTATGACAGTGGTACCGGCAAGTGGTATGCAGATATTGTAATTGGAAGAAAGCCTGACGATACTATTCCAAATGCATTTGAAACTTCAGATAATCCATATCCTCTTACGAAAGGTCTTCATACTCTGCAGATTTATTCAGAGGCAAAAGAGGCTAACGCAGTCGTTACGAAGAAGACATATAACATTGTTGTAAAATAACTTTTCATATTTAAATTTCTAAAAATCTCACTTCTTTACAGTGTAAAATATATCGGTCCTTATGCTTTCCAGGAATGCTATGAACTTGAATCTGTAATAATAGGTTCAAGTGTTGAAATAATTTATGAACGTGCATTTATGTTTTGTCGTGTTCCGACTTGGGTTATTCCGGATAGCGTTAAGGAAATTCGTGAATATGCTATAGTTGTTAATGATGTAGAAATTCCTGTTATAACAATAGGTTATGGTTTAGAAAAACTGGGGAAGGAAGCTTTTGGAGATTATTGGCAACTTACGATAAATTATAAAGGCTCTCAGACCCAATGGAATAAAATAGAAGGTGCATTGCAACCAAGTCCTTCTGGCTCTATTAAAATTAACTTTAATTATACCGGTAACTAACTTTTTTTTATTTGAAACATTTCAACCGGGATATTTAAGAGTTCAGAAATTTTCTGTGCAGAATATTTGCCGTCGGAGAGCAGTGTTTTTGCATCTTCGATGGCTTTCTGCCGGGTACCTTGAGTAATGCCTTCTGCGATGCCTGCTTCCTTACCGTTATCATAGGCATATGCCTGGATTCTTTCGTATGTCATATACTGTTCCTTCCACTGTGCATTCTTTTTAGCAGCCTTAACATAATCCTGC
>CAJORB010000082.1:0-28046 GCA_905236565.1 uncultured Treponema sp.
AAATAAGTCCCCTGAACAGCTTATGAAAGATAATAAGGAATTTTTCGTAACTACAGAACAGGTCGCACTTGCAGCAGAAGAGCGCAAGTATAAAAAAGAAATGACTGCAAAAATAAAAGAGTTCTATAACCGGCGTTCACCAAATCCACTTCGTCATCTTTATGACGGTCAGAAATTTGAACTTAATAAAAAAGTTTTTTCTGATCTTGAGCGCGCGCTTAATATTGCAAAAAGAATATATGAAGGCGGCGGTGTAATTTATGAGCGCCTTAAAGGAAAGGGAAATATCGTTTTTCTTGATGAAGAAATTGCTCCAGAGAAAATAGCGTCTATAGAAGCTAAGGGCTATAAAATTATTTATGCCTCAGAAATAGAAAAAATTGTAAAATAATTTTACTAATTCCCTTCATGCCGAATAAAACCCCTAGAAAAAATGCCTCAAATCAAATATACTGATATATTATGAAACATAGCAGGTTTTTGAGTAAATTCAGCATGTTTTTAGGAGTATAAAAGATGAAGTTTGAGACAAAATGTTTGCATTCGGGCTATAAACCAGAAAACGGCGGACCGGGAACTATTCCTATCGTTCAGAGTACAACGTACAGATTTGACAGCTGTGATCATGTTGCAGCACTTTTTGACAAACCTACAGAGTTCATGTATTCACGTTTTGCAAATCCAACATGTGATGCAGTAGAAAAAAAGATTGCAGAGCTCGAAGGCGGAATCGGTTGTATGCTTACTTCAAGCGGTCAGGCAGCATCTTTGCTTTCTGTTTTAAATCTCTGCTGCTCGGGTGACAGTTTTATTGCTTCATCTTCAATTTATGGCGGAACTATAAATCTTTTTGGTTTTACACTTAAAAAACTCGGCATTGAATGTATCTGGGTTGATGTCGATGCAAGTTACGAAGAAATCTGTAAGGCAATCAAACCAAATACAAAATGTATTTTTGGTGAAACAATTGCAAATCCTGCGCTCACTGTTTTTGATTTTGAAACATGGGCAAAGGCAGCACATGATAATAATCTTCCTCTTATCGTAGACAATACTTTTGCAACTCCTGCATTGTGTCGTCCGTTTGAATGGGGAGCAGATATTGTAGTTCATTCAACTACAAAATATATGGACGGTCATGCAGTTCAGGGTGGCGGAGCAATCGTTGATTCTGGAAAGTTTGACTGGGAAGCAGCTTATAAAAAGACAGGTAAGTTTGCTGACATGGTAGAACCTGATGAAAGTTATCACGGTCTTCGTTATGTCGGAGATTTTGGAAGGGCAGCTTACATCGTAAAAGCCCGCACACAGCTTATGAGAGACTTCGGTTGTTATCCTGCTGCACAGAGTGCATTCTATTTAAATCTTGGACTTGAAACTCTTCCTGTTCGAATGCAGCGTTACTGTGAAAATGCACGCAAGGTTGCTGAATATTTTAAAAAGAGCGATAAGATTGCAAAGGTTACTTATCCTGGTCTTCCTGGTGATAAATATTATGAGCGCGCAAAAAAATATCTTCCTGACGGAACATGTGGTGTAATTTCTATAAGCATCAAAGGTGGCCGTGCTGCAGCAGTTCGTTTTATGGACGCACTTGAACTTGCATGTGACGAGGTTCATGTTGCAGATATCAGAACATGTGTTCTTCATCCGGCAAGTGCAACACATCGCCAGCTTACAGACGAGCAGCTTGTTGCAGCAGGAATCGACGGCGGAATGGTTAGATTTAGCTGTGGTCTTGAAAATGTAGATGATATTATTGCAGATATAGATAAGGGACTTGCTGCAATCTAGCGGCATGACGGGGAAATTATGGCACAGATTGGTTTTGATTCAAAAAAATATTTAAAATTACAGTCGGAACATATTCAGGAAAGAATTGATTCGTTTGAAAAACTCTATCTTGAATTTGGCGGAAAACTTTTTGACGACTATCACGCTTCGCGCGTATTACCGGGCTTTGCACCGGACAACAAGCTTAAGATGCTTGAAAAACTCAAGGACATCGCAGAAATAATCATCGTTGTTAATGCAGATGCAATCGAGCAGAATAAAATCCGCGGCGACCTTGGAATTACTTATGATGAAGAAACTCTTCGTCTTAAAAAAGAATTTGAAAAGCGTGGATTTTTAGTAAGTGGAATCGTAATCACGCAATACACATGCCAGCCTGCTGCCGACAAGTTCCGTGCAAAATGTACAAATCTTGGAATCAAAACTTATCTTCATTATGTCATTCAAGGTTATCCTGGAAACATTCCTTTAATCGTAAGTGATGACGGTTATGGCCGCAACGAATACATTGCAACAAAGAGAAAGCTCTGTGTTGTAACTGCTCCTGGTCCTGGAAGCGGAAAGATGGCAACTTGTCTTTCTAATCTTTATCATGATCATAAACACGGAATCAAAGCAGGTTACGCAAAGTTTGAAACATTCCCGATATGGAATCTTCCTTTGCAGCATCCTGTTAATCTTGCATACGAAAGTGCAACGGTTGACCTGGATGACGTAAACATGATTGACCCGTTCCACCTGGAAGCATACGGAAAAACAACTGTAAACTATAACCGCGACGTAGAAACGTTCCCGGTTTTAAAAGAAATATTCAAGCAGATTTTAGGTGAAAGTCCTTACCAGTCTCCGACAGACATGGGTGTTAATATGGCAGGAAATGCCATCATTGATGACGAAGTTTGTCAGAAGGCTGCAAAAGAAGAAATGCTTCGCCGCTACTATGCTACAGCCTGCGCCGTAAGAAAAGGCAATGCTCCGAGAACTGAGCTTGATAAGCAGGAATTCCTTTTAAAGCGTGCAGAATTAATGCCGGAAGATCGCGCTGTAGTTCCTGCAGCAGTTAAGCGCCAGGAAGAAACCGGTCATCCATGCGCCGCAATTCAGCTTGAAGACGGAACTGTAATCGTAGGAAGAACTTCGCGCCTGCTTGGTGCTGCAACCAGTGTAATCCTCAAAGTCCTCAAAATTCTTGCAGGAATTCCGCATGAAGAAAAGCTTTTGACAGAAGAATACGTAAAACCTATCCAGGAATTAAAGACAATCGACTTTAAGAGCAAAAACCCTCACCTGCACGTAGAGGAAGCCCTCGTGGCGCTTGCATGCTGTTCTTCGACTAACCCGCATGCAAAGACAGCCCTTGAGCAGATTCCGCAGCTTGAAGGCCTTGAGTTCCATTCGAGTGTCATTCTTTCGCCGGTTGACGAGGCTACGATACGCCGTCTTGGGCTTCATCTGACATGTTCGCCTGAGTACGAGGTAAAATAAGCGTTTTGCCGGCCTTATGGCTTAAGCTGAATCGATTTTAAAAACTAATTATATTGAAGAAAGATGCCGATAATCAGAGTATGAAAATTTTACTCGTGATTGTGGCGTCTTTTTTTATCCCTTCATTTGCTTTTGCGAAGGGGGGTCAAAAAGAGGTCAATCCTTTATACACATTACCAAAAATTATTCCCGAAAAAAGTGCTCCTCAAGGAACAAATTCAACTAAAACCGACACGAATAAACCTCTGCTTGCTACCGAAAGTGGAATCTATCGTGTAATCAATACGCGGACGATTCTGCCTTTATGGACAGAAGGAAAAGCAAAACAGATTCTGCGTGTTGAACAGACTCTGGAACAGAATCGAGTTATCGAAAGTTTTTACTTTCTTACTTCAAAAGGAATTTTATTTTCACGAGATTTAAAGATATTTGAATACAGGAATGAAGGTCTTCCTGTTCTTACGATTAAAAAATACGATGGAAAAGAGGTAACCTTTGAAAAACAGGTTGCGGATATAAAAGATATTTCGTATAACCCCGAAAAACCGCAGCAGATGGTCTGCGCAACAAAGGATAAAGTTTATTTATCAGAAGATGCAGGACTTACCTGGAAATATTATGATGCACCGCGCACAGGTTCGAGCGGAGTAAAGGCTGTTGCAGTTGCTTCTATGCGTGTTAAAAAAGATGAATCATATGTTAAAGAAGATTATGTTTTCTGTTCGCACGCGACACTGGGGTTTTTCTATTCAAAGCTTGAGTCAAAAAGATTTAACACTGCAGTTACAGGACTTGCTGGAACAGATCCTAATGTAGGCTCTGATGAAGTAAGTGATATTCTTCCTGTTTTATGTAAGGCAGAAGATGGAACTGTTTACACAGAGCTTTTCCTTTCGCAGACTTTTATTCCGCGTATATATCGTTTTGATTTTGAAAAGAAAAAATCAATCTGCATTTACAAAGGAAGTGAACCGGCAGATACAATCGATGGACTTTATCTTGCAGACTCATCGATTATATATATGAGTCCTAAAGAAATTAAAGCTTTTGATATCAATACCGGTAAAGAACCTAAAATGGTTTCGAAATTTAAAGACTGGAAAAACATTGCAGGCTTAAGTCCATCTCCGATTTTTGCCGCGTGGATTCCGCAGTCAGAAAGCGGTTATAAAACAAGTGTAGTTTTAAACGAACTCTGGCTTTTAAATTCTGAACTGGTTTCTTCTCCTTATGCAAAACAGATTTGCAATCAGAAGAGTCTTTATATTCCGTGTTATCAGGCATATCTTCCTGACGGAATTTCTAAGTTTAAGAAAATAATTCTTGATAATGATTTAAATAGTCTTGTAATCGACATGAAAGATGATTACGGACTTTTGCGATATGATTCAAAAGACCCGGAAGTTTTAAAGAAAGGAAAGATAAGTCAGTACGCTGTTAATCTTGAACATTTTGTAAGCGAGTTTAAAAAAGACAACATTTACATGATTGCACGAATTGTTGTCTTTAAAGACCGCAATCTTTCTTTGTATTCAAACGGTAAATACGCTGTATGGAATAAAGCAACAGACAAACCTTGGGTTGGAACAAAAGGTTACGAAGTTGATGAAGAAGGAAATAAAACACTTTCTTATTACGATGAAAACTGGGTTGACCCTTACTGTCCTGAAGTCTGGGAATACGATGTAGCGATTGCAAAAGAATTAATTGCACGTGGTTTTGATGAAATTCAGTTTGACTATATAAGATTTCCTACAGACGGAACAAACATGGGAAGCGCATCGTTCAGATGGCACAGCCCTGGCATGGATAAAGAAAGTGCCTTGATAAGCTTCTTGTCTTATGCACGAGAAAATATCGATGCACCGATTGGAATCGATATTTACGGAGCAAACGGCTGGTACAGAACAGGAGCTCGAACAGGTCAGGACGTAGAAACTCTTGCAGAGTATGTTGATATAATCTGTCCGATGTTCTATCCGTCTCATTTTGAAAACCAGTTCTTAAATTATGAACCGTATGAAGAGCGCCCTTATAGAATTTATTTTTACGGAACTTACCGCAATACAATCATTGCGAGAAATAAAATTGTAGTTCGTCCGTGGATACAGACATTCTTCTTGAATGTTCCGTATGATAAAAAATATTACGATGCAGAATATGTACGTAAAGAAACTTTTGGTGTAAGAGATTCTGTAAACCGCGGCTATATGCACTGGAACAACGGCGGAAATTATTCAAAGCTTTCTCCGGATCCTGCAGACGCAGTATATACAGGAAAGGCTTATGAAGCTAATCCAAAATACAGAAAGCCTGCAATTGGCGTAAAAGAAGAAAATCCGATTGACGAGGCAGTTGTAAGCGGTACAAGATCTGATCAGGAAGCAATCGAAATCTGGGAAAACGTATTGAACCAGAATAAAGACAATCTTTAAGTTTTGCTAAAAAACGGGATATGAAAATGAAAAGTGATATTAAAGTTGTAATAAAAAAAGAAATGAAAAACTCATCAAAGAAATTTCTTTCATGCATGGGGCTTCTTGCATTTGCAGTATACGGAATAATTCTTATTGCAACTCCGACATCACTTTATTCTGCTACAAAAAAAACAAAAACAGATGCCGAGAAAGAAGTTGCAATGCAGGAAGATGATATTATTCTTTCAAAGACAAACGGGTATTATAACAAAGGCTATTATTTAAAGGCAGTTGAAGAAATTAATATCTCGATTGAACAACATCAGGAAACAGATGATATTTCTGACAGTATAAAGCTTATGGGCGAAGCTTCGTATTATGCGTGGATTAATTCACTTTATAAGAATTCGAAAGTATTGAAAAATCGTGATTATAAGAAAATTATTTTTTATCTTACGGTTCACCCAGAAGTAATGAGCACAAGAATTTCTACTCTTGTAGAAGAAATTTTTCATAATCAGAAAATTATTCTTGAATCAGAAAAAATTAATCAGATTGAACGAAATAATAATCGTGCAGTAGAAAAAATCAGAAAAAAGATTTTTAAGCTCGAGCGCGAATACAATGATCTTGTCGATGTTATAAACGGAGATAAGACCGTAGAAGAAATCCGCATGGCAATTAAGATAGAAAACGACTATCAGCGTTCAAGAAATATCAAATACATGATGATGACTCTGTATTGTCTTATTTTTATTACTCTGATAGCGCTCATAGTATTTATCCATAATAATCACAGAAAGACTATTCGTGCTCAGGAACAGTTTGAGACAACAATGAAAGTTGTTGCGATTTTAAAAACAAATGTAGATGATACAGAAAGTCCTTATTCGCCTCTTACAATGAGTGAAATTACAAAAGAAAATTCACGTGCAAAGGGTCGCTCTGGAAAACGTTCTGGTCTTTCTGATTTTGAATCAGAAAAAATTGCAGTCGCATATTTTGATTCTCCGGATGCAAAGAAGAACTTTCTTGAACTCCAGCATCAGTGTATTGAACTTGGAGAACGTATTGACCGTGCGACAGGAAGAAAGCGCAATTCTAAAAAGGTGAGTGAACTTGTATTTAAGCTCTGTAAGGCTGCAGGTGTAGATGATGAACTTTCTTTAATCTATTACTGTGCTGCAATGGTTTACGATGCGGGATTTTTGTCAGTTCCGCGTAATATATTACAGGGAGAACATCTTACGATAAAAGAAAGATACGAAGTAAGGAGTCACGTCCAGAAGGCAGGAGAATACTATTCTTTTATCCCTGATGATGTAAGACGAATCTTCCTTGACGCTGCAGAGTTCCACCACGAAAACATGGACGGTAAGGGATATCTTGCAGGGCTTTCAAATTCTAAGATTCCGTTGATTGCAAGATTTATCCGTGTTGCAGAAAGTTATATTTCGCTTGTAAACTCGCGCTCATATAAAAAGATTATGGATACAGAATCTGCCTTAAAGGAACTTGGAAAGAAAGGCGGAATCTACGATCCTAAAATCATTGCCTTGCTTGAAAAAATCGTATAATACCCGTAAAATACATTTATGGATAACACAGGATACACTCCAGAAGAACCGATTGCCGCAATTGCAACGGCAATGGCTCCGAGTGCTCTCGGCATAATAAGAATGTCGGGTAAAAATTCTATTGAACTATTATCAAAAGTTTTCTCACGCCCTAAAGCATTATGCGAAGCACAGGGCAATACAATCGTTTACGGCTGGATAAAAGACGGCGACAGAAAAATCGATGAAGTTTTAGTAAGTGTATTCCGTGGACCAAAAAGTTTTACAGGCGAAGATATGGCAGAAATTTCGTGCCATGGCGGAACTGCTGTAGTAAATTCAATTTTTAACTTACTTCTAAAAAGCGGCTTCAGACAGGCGCAGCGTGGTGAATACACATTCCGTGCCTACATAAATGGGAAAGCCGACCTCACGAAAGCAGAAGCCGTAAGAGAAATAATCGAAAGCCGCACAGATACTTCACGCGGTCGTGCTGCAGGACGACTTGCAGGCTCGCTCTTTGAAGAAATTGCTTCAATCAAAAAACTTGTAATCGACACGCTCGCTTCTATCGAAGTCGAAATAGAATATCCTGAAGACGAAGAAACGATTGCAGACGCTTTTAACCGCGACGGAATCGTAAACGCAATCGAAAGATTAAAATCATTAAGCGAATCCTGGAAAAGCGAAAAACTTTATCAGGACGGAGCACGCATTGTTTTATGCGGAAAAACGAATGCGGGAAAATCAAGTCTGTTTAATGCAATGTTAAAGGAAGACCGCGCAATCGTAAGTGACATAGAAGGCACAACGCGCGACTGGCTTGAAAGCTGGATATCTGTTGATGGAATCCCTGTTCGTCTTTTTGATACAGCAGGGCTTCGTGTAACAGATGACCTTGTAGAAAAAGCAGGGGTTGAGCGAACACATGATTTGTCAGAAGAAGCAGATGCGATTTTATATCTTCAGGATGCGACAAAAGAAATTGTGGCAGAAGATCTTTCGTTTTTAAAATCTTTTTCTAAGCCTGTAATTTTTATCTGGAATAAAATCGACATGCTCGAGTCTGGTTGTGCAGAGGATAATGCAGACAGTGGGGCTGTGTGGAATTATGCAGAAAAAAAATTGAGCGACGATGAGAAAAAACTTATTCCTGCGCTCAAGTGTGAAGTAAGCATTTCTGCAAAAAAATCTTTCGGGATTGAAAATCTTATAAAAGAATTAAAAGAGATTTTATGTGCCGGCAATCTTTCTTTGCGCGAACAGGCTGGTCTTGGAAGTGCAAGACAGAAAACTGCCGTAGGGAATGCGCTTGAGTGTGCAGAACACGCACTTATTGCTGCGGATGATAATTATACGCTTGATGCAGTCGTTCAGGATCTGGAAGACTGTCTTGATTATCTTGGAGAGGTTACCGGAGAAGTTACACCTGATGATGTGCTTGAAAGTATTTTTTCAAACTTTTGCGTAGGAAAATAATTTTATTGTGCGTGCTGTAAGAAGGCCGTAGAATCTGGAGGAAACATGACGGATCTTAAAGGAAAATGGGCACTGGTTACAGGAAGTAACAGGGGAATCGGTTACCGTATTTCAAAATTTCTTGCATCAAAAGGATGCAACTTGATTTTGCATTCACGTTCAAGGGAACATACGAAAGCTTTACTCGAAGAAGTTCGTGCGCTTGGCGTAGAAGCGTTTGACGTTGCAGCAGAACTTAACGATCCTGCACAGGTAAGCGAAATGATTAAGACAATAAATGCAAGCGGCAAAAACGTTGATGTACTTTTTAATAACGCTGGAGTTCAGGTTGCATACAGAACAGATTATTATAAAACACCTGTAGAAGATTATGTAAAAAGTTTTTATATCAACACGATTGCTCCGATGATGCTGTGCTATGAATATATTCCAAAAATGATTGAACGTGGTTTTGGCCGCGTAATTAATACTTCAAGCGGAATTCGAAACGAGCCTGAACAGGCAGGTTACAGCGCAAGTAAGGCAGCTTTGGATAAAGTAAGTTTTGATCTTGCAGGAAAACTTGACGGCACAGATGTTTGTATCAATGTTGCAGATCCCGGATGGTGTCGTACTGACCTTGGTGGTCCTAATGCTCCAAACGATCCTGATGATGTAATTCCTGGAATTGTTGTAGGTGCATTTATCGATGATAAGATAAGTGGACGCTGGCTTAGTGCACAGGATTTTAAAGGAATGACACTCGAAGAAGCTCTGAAAAAAGCTAAAACATACGAGAAAAGATTTTAAAAGGTGATTTTATGACAAGAGTTTTACTGATTTTACCGTATCTTCTTGAACTTCTTCTTTTAATTCATATTATCAAAACCGGAAGATCATATACATGGGTCTGGCTTTTGTTTCTTGTTCCGTATGTATCAGGAATTGCATATGTAATTTTATGCGTGATTCCTGATTTGATTTCTGGACCTTCAAACCGTGTTGGCGGTGGTTCTTTGATTGATGAAGTTTTTCCCGGAATTAAAATCAAAAAACTTGAGCAGACTGTAAGAAATTCAAGCACTACTGCAAATATCGTTGAACTTGCAGACGCATATGCAGATGTCGGCAATTATGACAAAGCAATTGAACTGTACAAAGGATGTCTTGAAGGTTTATATAAGCACGATGCAGGGATTCAGTTTAAATTGATGAGTGCTTTATATGAAAAAGGAAAGACAGACGAAGCAAAAGAAATTCTTAAAGACTACAAAAAGCATACAGAGTTTACATTAAAACGCCAGTACATTCTTGAAATGCTTCTTAACGAAGATTATGAAAAAATGAGCGATAAATTTTTCTCTGATGCAGATTTCGAAATCGGCTGGCAGCTTGCAAGATGCTATGCCAAAGACGGAAGAAAAGAAGAGATAAAGAAAATCGTTGATGAAATGAAAGATGACAGAAAACGATTTGCAGTTTATAGAAAAGGTGTAAACAACAAATTCTACAGATTAACAAAAAGATTGATGTAGATGTTTTTAAAAATTAAAACGCGCGGAATTGAAAATACACGGCATTAAAAACCGCGCGTTTTTTTTATTTACGTTCTTTTTATTTCTGGAGTAATTTAAATACTCCGTCTTCTGTGTTAAAGGCAACGCCTTCGTTGTCTTTTTCCTGAGGATATGTTCCTTTGAGGAAGTAATCATCAAGAAGATGGATGTAGTATTCTGCAACACCGTCAGAAGGATTTTTCTTTAATAATTCTGAAAGCGCTATCTTTGCACTCTGATAGTCGCGGGATGTAAAAAGTGACATCGCTTTTCCCCAGTCCGAAGCATAAGCAATCAATTCTTCTTTAGCACATGATTTTTCATCAAGTACTTCATAAAGCTGAACAGGCGTGTTTATGTTTACTACGCGAACTTTATCAAGGGAGCGAACAACAAAATCATCATCCAAAAGATTCTTTGTTGCCTGACTTATTAAAATCCCGTTGGTGTGATACTGTTTGTTTACTCCTTCGAGGCGCGACGCGAGATTTACATTGTTGCCCATCATCGTGTAATTCTTCTTCTTTTCTGAACCAAAGTAGCCGGCAATCATCTCGCCTGAATTAATACCGATACGCGTAAAAATCGTTTTGTTGTTTGCAACAAGGATTTTAAACGCACTGTAAAGTTCGTCTTCCATCCATGACGGTTTTGGATTTGACGCGTAATTTACGATGTCTTTGTTTAATTCGAGCTCGGCTTTTTTCATTTTGACGGCTGCTGCACATGCATGTTTTGCATGGTCATCCATTTTGAGCGGCGCGCCTACGAGGGCAACGATAGCGTCTCCTTCGTATTTATCTATTGTTCCTTTTTCGTCAATGATGATGTCTGACATTTTTGTAAGATAGAAGTTAAGGAAGCATCCGAGTTCACCGGCAGATAAAAGCTCACTGAATGCAGAAAATTTCTGAATGTCTGTAAAAATCGCTGACATTTCGAATTTTTTTCCGCCTAATGTAAAAGAAGACGAATCATCTATAATCTGATTTACAACGTCTTTTGAAAGACACTGGCTGAATGCAGAACGGATAAAGCGTTTCTGCTTTCCTTCTGCACCGAGACTAAAGATAATGTTTACGAGCGAAGAAATAATAAATGCAGATAACGGTGCAATAAGAAGAATCCAGTATCCAAAGTTAAAAAGAATAACCGGAACTGCAATAGAAAGAACAAGTCCTCCCGAAAGACCTGCAGGAATTGCAACGGCTGCATATCGCGTAAAACAAGTTTCACTCAATGCAACAATCAAAGCTGCAAAAAGTGCAAGAACAACAAGCCAGATAATATTTACATAGCCAGGAATTTTTTTTATGTAAGTTCCGGTAAGATAATTATCGAGGTTTGTCATATGGATTCCGACACCGGGATATACCTGTGATATCGGAGTTGAACAGATATCAAACAGCCCTGGTGCATAATATGCTGTAAAGACATAAAGGTCTTCAAAATCTTCTGGAGAAAGAGGGCCTTCTTCTCCGTTTTTCCAGGCTTCATAGCTTTCGAAAATATCTTTTGCGCTGTACGGAAGATAATCATCGATTGATTTTGTAAAACGTAAAAGTACAGTTCCGTCTTCTAAAACCGGAATTGAATCATAATCTATGCTTTCTTCTGTAAGACAGATTGGTGCAAGCCCGAGCGCAGGATAAACTGTTCCATTGTATTCGTAATTGAGGCGTGCTCTTCTTATAATATCATCAGAATCTTTTTTACTTGTGATATTACCGAGAATAGCTGCATTTTCTTTAATCTGTTCAACAGGGAAAAGAGGTTCATCATAATCATTTTCTGAAATGAAAAATGTCTGAATAACTTTTTTACTTCGAGCTTCTGCATCACCTAAGGCAGTGTCGTCTTCGGTGCCGTAAACAGAAGGCTCTGTGTAAAGGATATCAAATGCAAGTGATTTTGGATTTCCGGCAGAAATAAAATCAATTATTCTTGCATATGCCTCACGTGGCCATGGCCATGACCAGTTATAATTTTCTTTTGCCCAGTCTATGCTTTCCTGATCTACGCAGACAAGACAGATTTCATCGCACGGCAATTTATACTTTGCAGAATTTGCCATGCGGAGATCGTAGGTTTTGTTTTCGAAGATTTCAAATACGTTGAGAGTATTTAAAACAATCGTAAGCACAGAAACAGCAGCTGCGATTAAAAGTGATCGCAGCCATAGCTTGTGAGGCTGTTTCATTTTGCAAGACCTTTTGTTGCTGCTGCAAATCTTGCTGCACGAACAGAAGGATCTGCTCCTTCATATTTCATTGTTGCACAGATTTTCTTTGCTTTTGCAATGCGGTCTGCTGGTTTTGGATGAGTTTTTGTCCATCCGCCTCCGGTTGTATGCTGTTTAAGTTTTTCGAGCATAGAAAGCATTGCGTTAGGATCGTATCCAGCATCAAGAAGCAGGTTTAAAGCTTCTGCATCTGCTTTATATTCCTGATCTTTAGGATAACCTGTTTCTGCAAGTGTTGTTACAAGAAAGTTTCCTGTAACAGAAAGATCGTGGAACATCTGTTTGTCATCATATGACATCTTTGAATATTTCCCTGTAACGTCATCTGCAAGTTTAACAGAAGATACGACAGCTTCCTTTTTTCTGTTTGACTTGATCATCTTTATTGAGTGTTCAAGCTGAATATGAGCCATTTCGTGAGCGATAACTGCTGCGATTTCGTCTTCTGATTCTGTAGAAGCGATAAGTCCGCGTGAAATTAATATCATTCCGCTTGAAGTAGAAAGAGCATTTATCTCATCTGAATCAAGAATACCGACGCAGTAATCTTTATAAAGAACAGGAACCGGTGAGTTCATTGCGATAGCACGACAGATTCTGTTTACATACATTGTTAATTTTGAAGATCTGTAAATCTGGTATGAAGATAAAACAGAAGCGCCTACAGTTCTTCCGATTGTGTATGCATCTTTTGGTGTTACAGGTTCTGTTGCGCGGTCAATTTTGTCAATTGTATCCAGAGCCTTTTCGCCTGTTTCGATGGCATTTTCAAGTTTCTTTACTGAATTAAGAATGCTCAAGGGGTTTGATGCATGAATGCAGGTTGCAGAAATGCCAAGCAGGATGAATGAAGAAATAACGAATTTATTTGTTTTTTTCATTCTTCACCTCCCAAGTATAATTTACCTTCTTTGATGAATGCGATTGTGTCTGCATCACTTGCAGTATAAGTTTCGATTGTTTCAACTGCTGTAAAGTTATAGCTCTTAGGTTCAGTTTCTTCGAGGGCCTGTTCAAACCATTCAGACCAGCCTTTTCCTGCAAGAGCAAGTTCTTCTGCGTTTGCAGAAGTGCCTTTGTTTGACTTAACTTTTACGATAAGCTTTTTTGTAGTAAGGGAAGAGTTTGGAACCCAGCCTTCGACTTTTCCGTCGAGGGATTTAATGTTAGACCATTCTTTTTTAGCTTCTACAATTATAACTTCGTCTCCGTATTTCAAAGTTGCTACAGTTTTGGCAAACTGCGATGCTTTGGCTTTGACTTGAGCCGAACCGACAGAAACATACTGATTTTTGTTTCCAGCCGCAAAGACCGGCATAAAAACTGCCCCTAAAATCAGCAAAACGAGGACTCTCTTATAAATACTTTTCATAGAGATATTATAAGGGCAAAACAGGTATAACGCAAATTTTACAAGTTTTCCTGTCTTAAGTTGTCGAAGGCTCCTTCACGGTAAAGCTGGAGGAAGGCTTCTGCAACAGAAATGATTCTTGCAATTTGAGGAATCTGCGTGTCAGAAAGCCCGTCAGGGTAGCCTTTGCCGTCATATCGTTCATGATGGTAAAAGCCCCGATGATTGATTTATTAAATTCTTCAAGTTCTTTACGATATTTCTTCTGTGTCTTTATTATCTGTTCATTACTCTGATAAATAAGTATGACAGAAATGAGAGCAACAAGACCCATAAAAATACCAGGCAGTGAGGCATAGGGAATTCTGCCGCTGCCGATTATTAAAAAGCCGCCCCTTGCTGAATGTGCCCATCTGTTGCCGTATTCTGTAAGGTGGTACAGAAAAAAGAGAGCAGCCAGCAGAAAAATTTTAAGACCTGCTGCGGCGTTATTTTAATCCGCTTAAATTCTCTCATAAAAACTCTCTCCTTAGTGGCCATACAGTACTAAAAAAGGCTATCAGGCACACATTAAGTATACCACGGTTTTGAGATTAAACAAGGTTTGAATGGAGGGAGATTTTTTGATTGAATTTAACAAAAAAACGAATTTTTCATGGTATAATTTGAATATGTTCAATAGTCTTTTATTAAAAAACGAAGATGGTAAAATGAAATTTAAATTTCCCTTTCTTATTTTTGAGACATTAATTATTTTTATATTATCTTTGTATTTTTTTTATGTAGATTATACAATAACTAGAAGTATAAAATATATTTTATTTCATTTGTTTGATGCTAAAGGGTATTTTAAGGAATTTTTATTTTTTTTATTTTCTATTTTTATGTTGATATACTCACTGAACATTGAATTAATTTATGATAAGAAAAATGGGATTTTATGGCGGAAACTTTTCTTCATAAAAATGCAGATTAAATGTTCCGAAATTGCCGTATTGTGTTACATCCCGTTGCCGGGCCATTTGCTCATTTTGGGGCGAACAGGGGAAACATTGTTCTTCTGGTCACATATATACCACAAAAGTAATTTTAGAAAACTGTTTAATGAAATCAAGAAAGATTATCCGAACGTAGAAATTGACATTTGAAAGTATTTTTTTTAATAGACATACGAAGAAAAGTGTAAAGAATAAAGGACGAGTAAATGAAATTTATTTATATCTTTTTAGGAATATTGATAGTTATTTCTTTATCAAGTTGCAAAAAGACATATGCTGACTTGGAACGAGCAATTGAAGATGCTAATGATAAAAAAATCATGAAACTAATCAAAGATCCAAAAATTGCGACACAAGATAATTTAAAATTATTAGCAGAAAAAAATTTTTCCAAATATAAAGATTTTAAGTTATTAAAATTGCTATGTGATAACGGAATGTCCGTAAATACTGCATTAAAACTCAAAGAAGGAAGTTTAGTATCTGAAAAAAAATTGATTTATATCGCTTTTGAGTATTATAAAACAGATTTTATTGATTATTTACTTCAGAATAACGTTGATTTAACATCGCCATGTAATGGGTATCATGATTTTCTATGTTGTGATTTGTACCAGTTTGACGGACTGTACTTTGATCGATTGATGCAAAAGATTGGTGAAAATGATTGGGATAAAATTGATCTTGATTCAATTATAAATCACTTTTTGATAGAAAAGAATTTTAAGTATATTGATAAATTCTTTCAGATTAAACCAGTTGCAAATGTACTTGAAAAAAGTGAATCATTTGTTCCTCTGATTGCAAAAAATTTTACCGATGAGTTAATTCAATATGTTAGTCAAAATTTTGATTTAAATAATTTGAATTTTTCAGATAAAGCCAATTGTATTTATAATGCAGTAATGTCTGAAAATCCACAGTCATTAAAATGGATTATTGATAGTGGGGTTCCTGTTGAAACAAAACTTGACTGGTATGGAGAAGAGTGTTCGATTGATTTTTATATTTATGAGTATTTTAATCATCTATCAAATTATTCAGATTCAGATCGTGCAATAAAAATAAACGATTTTAAGTCTGTATATAAAAACGTGGAATAATTTTTCCCGTGCTCTCATCCCCCCGCCAAATTGTGATTTGGCCGGGGTGGTGGTAAAATAAAAAGCTGTTTCATCCTGGATTTATTCTTTGCATGATCCATGGGGGTATTATTTTGAAGAAAATTGATGTAGATTCTAAGATTTTTTATGGAAGTGTTTTCTTTTCAATTCTATGCTTTTCTGAATTATTAAGACATATTATAAATCCTGATATAGATGCTTTGAGTTATATCAGGATTGTTGTAATTGCTTCTTGTATAATAAGTTTAATAATAACAAAGGTACTTGTGGAAAAAGACTCTGTCGGCTTAGAGAATGGGAAATGTGGATTGATCGTAGTGATAAGTAGTTTTATATTTTTATTGATGTTTATAGGTGTATTATAATGGAAAAGAAAAAATATTTAGATGCAATTTTATGTGGATTAGTTGTAAGTTTTATTTGTTCTATAGGTGCACTTTATATTGATTATACAATAAATAAAAATGTAAATATTATGGTTGGGTTTGGATTTCTTGCACTAATACCTTATATCATTCTCATTATTTTTTTTGGCTATAAGGGAATACTTTTAGGTTTTTTGGCTTTTGTTGAAACGAATATTTTGTTTTTGCTCTTCCGATTGTTGTTTTTAGCAGAAGTTATTCCAAGATTTACTTTTTTTCAATGGGTCAAAATAACGGTGTTAAGTCAATCTATGTTCTATACATTGATTTCGGGTGTTATAGCTGGGATTGTTAATATTTTATCGTCCAAAAGAAAAATATCTGTTTTTATAGGAATTTTTTGTTTTTTAATTCTTAACATTGTTTCTTACATTCGGAATTAATTTACTAACTTCCTACCCCCGCCAAATTGTGATTTGGTCGGAGTAATGGTAAAATAAGATATAAAGGATGAAGAGAATATAATAATTCATATTTTTCGATAAGCAACATGTTAACAAATTATATACAGGTGAATGATATGAGAAAATATTTTATTAGTATATTTTTAATTTTATGGCGGGCTCTTGGTTATACTACAGAATTTAATAATCACTACAGCGATTTTGAACTCAGTTATACTTTTTCGGATACTTATCTTATCATAAAGGATTTTAACAGGGATACTTATGAAAAGACTGAGAAAAAATATAAATATGAGATAAAAAAGGAACATGGTATAGAATATATATACTTCGATAATGAAAAATATCTTATGCTAAAATGTAAAGATTTACTTTTTTTATTTGATAATCAAAATAAATTATTTTTCAAGGGTACAATTTTTGGAATTATGCATGATGAATTTGTTGATATTTTCGACAGCTGCAAAACTAGTTCTTTTTTACAGAAAGATGGGATAGATTATTCATGGTCGGAACTTAAGGGACGTGGTATAGGTAAACCATGGATAGAAGGAGAAAAGGGATATGGTATTGCTGAATGGATGCAATTCGGGGTTAGTAAAAAAGAAAATATATATTTATCGATAGGATATGTTGATTATAATAATCCGCAGCTATACAGAGAATATTCAAGACCAAAAAAACTAAAAATTTTCCTTAATGATAAATTTTTAAAGTATGTAGAATTAGAAGATACTCCAGATTTTCAGAAAATTGAAATACGAGGAAATGAACCTGGAAGAGTTAGACTTGAGATTTGGGATATTTATGAAGGAACAAAATATCCCAAAGATACTTGTGTAAATATGGCTGTTTATGATTCGATTGCATCAGAATAGAATTCATCAAATCATAGTTAGAAACAGTTTTTGGAGACACAGTAATGGATACTTCTAGATTGGTAACTTTTGGTATATTTAGTTTTTTGCTTTTCGTATCCTGCATATTTTTTTGTTATTTCCATCTTTACTTGATTTTAGAAATCAAATTAAAGAAGGTGCTTAATATATGTTTATTTTTATTTATTCTAGGAGAAATACTTGTTTTTTGGATATGTTTTTTTGTGATATAATTCTTATCTAAAGTAATAGTTAGACATACTTCACCTCCGGTTACGCGATTGTAGCCGCGGCGCAGCCGTTCGGAGAGAGTAAGACGAGCGACGAATGAAGCGCACTGACGCGTAACGGCGAAAAGAGCGACCTGCCTAAGGCAGGTAACCGCCAGAAAAAGGATTGGAAATTTACCTTGCTAGTACTTTAATTCTGTGCTAATATTATACATATGAAGAATAATTCCAGCACAAATCTAAAGTTATTGTTTTCTCAGCCGCAGAATACAGTTATGACTGTAAAGGGACTTGTCGAATCTGGATTAAAGCATTATGAAATCCTTCGCTTTGAAAAATCTGGAATAATAAAACGGCTTAGTTCCGGTGCATATTCCCGTTTTAACGAAAATCCAGATGTATTTGGTGCAGTAAATGCTCTTCAAAGAGATTTGAAACAGTCATCTCATATAGGGGGTAGAACTGCACTGGCTTTAGTTTATGGTAAAATTCAGTATGCAGCAGATAGAAAAATAGAAATATTCAGTTATAAACAGGAAAAGTTTCCGACATGGTTTAAAACTTTATACTCGTCCTCATGCATTCAGTTTATGACGGATTTTCTTCCGTCTATGGAAGGTCTAAACGAATGGAAGCATGACGGATATACAAGTCTTGTATCAGCACAGGAAAGAGCATTACTTGAATTATTGTATCAGGTTCCTAATTCAGTAACTCCTCAGGAAGCTTTTGAAATAATGCAGCTTATAACAGTGATAAAGCCTTCTGTAATGCAGAAACTTCTTGAAAACTGTAAATCAATAAAAACAAAAAGAATGCTTCTGTGCTTTGCAGAACTATGCGGGCATCAGTGGTTTCATCGTTTAAAGACAGAATCTATGGATTTAGGTTCTGGAATCAGGGAAATAACAAAAGGCGGAAAGTTGTATTCAAATTTTAATCTTGTCCTGCCAGAAGGCTTAGAAAGTTTATGATAAAAAAAGAATATATTGAGCAGGTAAAATTACTTCTTGAAGTTTTACCTGTAATTGCAAAGGAGAAATGTTTTGCACTTAAAGGCGGAACTGCAATTAATATGTTTTATAATAATCTGCCCCGCCTTTCTGTTGATATAGATCTTGTATATACGATTATTGAACAAAGAGACGAGTCATGTAATCATATTAATGAAAAATTACAGAATTTAAAAAAATCATTGAATAAACTCGGTTATTCTGTAAATTTATCAGGCAATGATATTGAAAAGAAAATAATCTGTTCTAATTCCGTTGCCTCAATAAAAATTGAACCAAATTATACATTTCGTGGTACAGTACTTTCTCCTGTTTTTTTTGATGTTTGTCCTAAAGTTGAAGAGGAGTTCGCATACGCCGGAATGAATCTTCTTGCACGAGAAGAAGTTTATGCCGGAAAAATCTGTGCAGCCCTTGATCGACAGCATCCAAGAGATCTGTTTGATATAAATCAGCTTTACGAACATGACGGACTTACTGAAAAAATGATTGATGTATTTTTATATTATCTTCTCAGTCATAACAGACCCGTTCATGAACTTTTGAACTGTAATATTCAGAATAAAAATGAAATCATGAAAACAGAATTTGAAGGAATGACTGATATTGAGTTTAGCTATAAACAGCACTGTGAAACATTGATGAAACTAAAATCAGATTTATTAAATAAACTGAAACCTTATTATGACTTTATCGGGGATTTTGTTCAGTTAAAGGCTGAATTTACTAAAAGCCCATATCCGCATGCAGAAAAACTTCCGGCAATTCAATGGAAAATAAAAAATTTAAATTTTTTAAGAGAAAAAGAGAGAGCGAAATTTGAACATCAGAAGGAAGAATTAGATAAATTGTTTAAAGGGAATGGTAGGGTATAAAACGGAAGGTGATACAAATTATGGAAACAAACGATTTTTGCCTTGTTTTTTGAACTAAATGACCTTTCAATAAAACCTATACATAATACAGGACGACGCGCCCAGGGCAAAATCACCAGATAAAATCTGCGTTTTCCCCAAAAAAATCAAACGTACTTACTAGCATAAAATCTTCATTTATGATATAGTTCAGTTTCAGTATGAAGGCTGAACAGACTAAAAACATGACGATTCTCAAGGTTTTTATTGTTATTCATACTATTTTTATTTGTGGATTTTGATGGCGGAATTCTTTTGAATTCCGCTTTTTTTTGGTTATAAACAGGAGTAGACATATATGAAAAGAGAAGACATTAAGAAGGTTTTGATTATCGGTTCGGGACCGATTGTTATTGGTCAGGCCTGCGAGTTTGACTATTCGGGAACTCAGGCTTGTAAGGCTTTGCGTGAGCTTGGATATAAGATTGTTCTTGTAAACTCAAATCCGGCAACTATTATGACTGACCCGGTTATGGCAGATGCAACTTATATTGAACCGCTTAATGTTGAAAGATTGAGTCAGATTATCGAAAAGGAACGCCCAGACGCACTTCTTCCAAACCTTGGTGGACAGACTGGTCTTAATATGGCTATGGAATTAAACAAGACCGGCGTTTTAGATAAATATGGTGTTCAGGTTATTGGTGTAAATCTTGATGCCATTGAACGTGGTGAAGACCGTGAAATCTTTAAAGAGACTATGAAGAATCTTGGAATTGATACTCCACGTTCTGATATCTGTCACACTGTAGAAGGGGCAGAAAAAATTGCAGAAGAAATCGGTTATCCGATTGTTGTACGCCCTGCTTACACTATGGGTGGTGCCGGAGGCGGTTTCTGTTACAATGTAGAAGAACTCCGCACTATTGTTTCTAACGGTCTTGATCTTTCCCTTACTCATCAGTGTTTAATAGAAGAAAGCATTCTTGGATGGGAAGAGCTTGAATACGAAGTTGTACGAGATTCTAAAAATCAGATGGTTGCAATCTGTTCTATTGAAAATATTGATGCAGTTGGTGTTCACACAGGTGACTCTTTCTGTGCCGCTCCTTTTATGACTATTGATAAGGAACTCGATAAACGCCTTAAACAGATGGCATTTAAGATTGTAGAAAGCATCGGCGTAATTGGTGGAACTAACGTTCAGTTTGCTCACAATCCAAAAACAGGTCGTGTTGTAATCATCGAAATTAACCCTCGTACTTCGCGCTCTTCTGCTCTTGCTTCTAAGGCAACAGGTTTCCCAATTGCGCTCATTTCTGCAAAGCTTGCATCAGGACTTACACTCGATGAAATTCCATACTGGCGTGACGGAACTCTCGATAAATATACACTCGGTGGCGCTCCGGACGGGGACTACGTTGTATTAAAATTTGCACGCTGGGCTTTTGAAAAATTCCGCGGTGCAAAAGATGAACTTGGAACTTCTATGAAAGCCGTTGGTGAAGTTATGGCCATCGGTAAAACATTTAAAGAAACTTTCCAGAAGGCAATCCGAGGGCTAGAAAACGGACGCTCTGGTCTTGGTTTTGCAAAAGACTTTAATAAAAAATCAGCTGATGAACTTTGCGAAATGCTTAAGGTTCAGTCGAGCGAACGTTACTTCCAGTTGTACGAAGCAATCCGTAAGGGTGTTCCACTTTCTAAACTTTCAGAAATTACTTATGTAAAAGAATTTTTCTTACAGCAGATGAAAGAGCTTGTTGACCTTGAAGAAGAAATCCTTAAAAATCCTGGACGTGTTCCAGCAGATGATTTACTTATCAAGGCAAAGAAAGACGGCTTCAGCGATAAATATCTTTCTAAGATTCTTAAGGTTTCAGAAAAAGATATCCGTACCCGCCGTAACGAGCTTGGAATTAAAGAAGCATGGCTTCGTGTTCCGGTTAGCGGTGTAGAAAATGCATGTTACTATTATTCAACATATAACGCAGAAAAAGATACATCTGTTGCAACAGACAACAAAAAGAAGATTATGATTTTGGGCGGTGGTCCAAACAGAATCGGTCAGGGTATTGAGTTTGACTACTGCTGCTGTCATGCGGCTATGCAGCTTAAGGAAATGGGCTACGAAACAATCATCGTAAACTGTAACCCTGAAACTGTATCTACTGACTACGACACATCAGATAAGCTTTACTTTGAACCTGTTACTACAGAAGACGTTCTTCAGATTTACGAAAAAGAAAAGCCGTTTGGAGTTATCGTTCAGTTTGGTGGACAGACTCCGCTCAATATTGCACGCGAACTTCAGGAAAACGGTGTAAATATTCTTGGTACTTCAATCGATTCAATCGACATTGCAGAAGACCGCGACCTCTTCCGCCACATGATGGAAAAATTAAATATCCCTATGCCAGAAAGCGGAATGGCTGTAGACTTTGATGAAGCAAAGGCAATTGCAGATAAAATTGGATATCCGATTATGATTCGTCCTTCTTTCGTTCTTGGCGGACGTGGAATGGAAGTAATCTACGACGAAAAAACTTTACGTGAATATGTAGAAAAGGCTGTTGGTGTTACACCGGATCGTCCTCTTTTGATTGACCGCTTCTTAAAGAATGCGCTTGAATGTGAATCTGATGCACTTGCAGACAGTGAGCACGTTTATATTCCTGCAATCATGGAACATGTTGAGCTTGCAGGAATTCACTCAGGTGACTCTGCCTGTGTAATTCCTCCTGTATCGATTCCACAAAACTGCCAGGAAACAATTAAAGAATATACAAAGAAAATTGCAGAAGCACTTCATGTCTGCGGTTTGATGAACATGCAGTACGCAATCGAAGACGGAAAGGTTTATGTAATCGAAGCAAACCCTCGTGCATCTCGTACAGTTCCGCTTGTATCAAAGGTTTGTGACACACAGATGGCTCGTCTTGCAACACGCATGATGCTTGGTGAATCATTAAAATCACTCGGCCTCAAAGACAAAAAGATTCCTTATTACGGAGCAAAAGAAGCAGTTCTTCCTTGGGCACGTTTCCCGGGTGTTGACCCTATCTTAGGACCAGAAATGCGTTCAACCGGAGAAGTACTTGGTCTTGCTGAAGACTTCCCGCTTGCATATTACAAAGCACAGGAAGCTGCCGGAGATGAACTTCCACACGCTCCTGCTGCCTGGGAAAACAAAAAGGTTTTGATTTCTTTGAGCAACAAGGAAAATTTAAAAGACCAGGTAATTACAATCGGAAAAACTTTGAAAGACCTTGGCTTTACATTGGTTGCAACTCAGGGAACTGCAGATTTCTATAACTCAAACGGAATCAAATGCGAAGTTGTAAATAAGATAGGGGCTGGCCGTCCAGACGTAGTCGACTTGATTATGAATAAGGATGTAGGTCTTGTAATCAATACACCAAAAGCAAAACGCAACTACGCAGAAGACCGTAAGACAATCCGCAAGGCTTGTCTTAAATACAAGGTTCCATACATCACAACTTTAGCCGGAGCATTGGCAGCCGTAAAAGGAATTGCTGCAGTTAAAAACGGCAATGGTGGCGAAGGCGGAGTTAAGAGTTTGCAGGAATATCATTCGTTGATAAAATAATTTTAACGGACTAAAGCCGTTAAAATTGTCATGAACACGACACGGCTACTGCCGTGCGTGTCAAACTAATTTCAAAACCGACATGCCCAGGGCATGCGGTTTATAATCATAGAAACGCCGGTTCTGATTTGTTCGGGGCCGGCGTTTTTTTATTTATGCTTTATTAATTTCCATGCCACTGAATATTATCGTGATATGACTCGCCACGGATTTTTATATCAATCTTTTTTTCATTCATAAGCGTGTTAAGTATATTAAGAAGGTCTGTGATTTGTTTATAGTCGTTATCAAAGGTGTTTGTCTTTACAATCATTGTCAGAATTTTACGTGGGGTAAGACGAACATTTATCTGGAGTTTACCATTTTCTCTTTCCGTCACTGCCCAGTCTAACTTTGTTCCCTTTAGCAGATTTTCAATAATGGTTTGAAATCCCAAACCGACAATTTTCTGGACTTTTTCAGATTTTGCAACGAGCCTTTTACATTCTTCAAAGTCTCTTTCATGGGTTTCATAAATATCTGCCAGAATTTTACCAAAAGCCTGATGGTTTATGCATTTGAAATTTTTCCCTACGTGTCCATCGATACCTCCAAGAGAAATATGACAGCTCCTAATTGTGTTGTCATAAAATTCTATGTAAAAGGATGAATACCAAAAACTATGTTGTGGTTTTGGCTCGTTGTCTATATCAATGCAAGCAGTTAGATAACTGCATATGGAACCGTTAGATGGTTTTCCCAAGTTTACGGAAAATCTTTCTTTGGGAATTGTATCCCCGATTCCTTTTAAGACTTCACCAATGACAAATTTCGCATATTCTTCCCTTGATCTTCCATCAGAGAGCTCTGTGAGGTACTGTTCTTTATTGATTGTTTTTGCACCGTATTTTTTTATTGCATTGTTCAGTCTTTGCGACCAGAATGAGTTAATTATTTTTTCATTATCTTTTGACATGATGTATTCTCCTATTTTGGAAGTGGAATATATGTAATGCGGTTTTTACCATGTGTTTTTATATCTTGCATTTCTTTAAAAAAATCTTTGTAGCTTTCATATGATTGCAGAACCCATAAAATTTCATATATGCAGGATTTCAAAACCTGTAATGGAGCATCACCGTCTGTAAAAATAATTAGTCCATCGTATTCTTTTTGGTGCTCAGTATAATAATTAATCGGAGCAGCAAAATCGGTTCCTCCGCGGCCAATAACTTCTACATTCTTTCGGACTTTCTTCAGAGATACTGCATTCCCTTTTATTTCTGTATCAAACTGGATTACATCAATTTTTTCTATTCCATATTTAAAAAAATAATTTATGATTGAATAAAACTTTGCAAGTGAAGCATTTGAAATGGAGCCACTTACATCAACAGCAACAAGTAGATTGGATTTCAAGTCATAACGGCTACCCATTGCGGCAAATCCATATCGACGGCTGGGGCGCATTCTTGTCAGGTGACGCTTGCTTGACAGGATGGAAGTGCGATAAAAACTTAATATCCTGCGATAATCTACTGCAATGTACTTAGAAGCTGTAATTTTATCCCTCAATGAACCAGTGATACTTCCCCATCCATCTGAACTTTCTGCTATTTCGATTGCTTCGTTAATTTTTGTTTTAATTTCCGAGTCTTCTTCCCATAATTCAGATGCTTCGGTTGCCTGTGAAGAAGTGTCTGATTGGCTTTCACCTATGGAACCCGAACTGCTTTCTTGTTCAGATTTACCTTTATTTTTGGAATCTGTACCGTTTACTTGCCCCGAGGCATTCTTGCCCTTTCCATCGGAATTATTTTGTGTGTTATTCTTGTTGCTAGAATCAGTTTCGCTCTGGTTATCAAGTAAATCAGCAATCATTGCATAGTATTCTTCGAAGCATAGATTTCGTGGCAAATGAAATAAGCCCAAACCGTCAAGAGAAACTGAAAATTTATATACATCATTTATCGTATAGTTACTCGCATAAGTAAGGACAGCCGGAATAGCAAAAAGTGGTTGCCTCTGATATGGATGTTTCAATAATATACGGAAGATCTCTATACGAAGGTATTCCTCTAAATCCCTGTCACTCAATTTCTTTAAGAGTGGTTCTGAAAATTCTATCCTCTGTTTCCCCGTACGAAAAGGAATGTGAAGAGAATCATTTGTGACGGTTTTATGTGTGCAAAGAACAGAAAAGAGTAATGGTTCCCTTAGAAACCAATCTTCTGCTATTTTTTTAATCCGTTCTTCTCCTGTTTCTTCCATGACTAAATGTCCCTTATGAAAAGTGTGATTTTCGTAAGAAGACTAGTGCATTCTGTTATAACAAAAGCGATGGCGTTTTTATATTTGCCGTCGGAGTAAAGGTTTGCAAAGTGTGCCATAGCCTCACGTTTTTTAGTTTTCTGTAATAAATCAAAGTATTCACAAAGATTGGTCGCCGCAAGTTTTTTCTTATCATCTTTTAATTCGTTCGTTTCAAGATAACGGAACAGAGATTCATTTAAAGAAGCCAGATCTGGAACGCTGTAAGAAGAAAGGTCTTTTTCGATATTACTGAAGTTTATTGACAAAACTTCATGGGCGGACAGCATTTTTTTATCTGCGCAAAAAGCGATGAAACTGGATGAGGCAGGCATTCCGACAACTCCAGCTATGATGATTTTATGGTAGTTCTCCAGTTTTTTCTTACCATATATAATTTTAGATACGCGCTCCCATGCTCGCCGATCAGGTGTTTTTTCAAGTCCCATGTCTTCTTTTTTTAAAGCTTTTCCGTCGAGCATTTCTGGATCATGAGCTATAAAATCTATTACACGATTGTCGAGTTTATTTTCTTGTGCCCATAAAAGCCATTCATCTACGCTCGGATTAAAGTCATAAATATTAAATCTGGAAACAAGGACTGGGTCTAAATCTGTAAGTTGATATTCATCACCAGCATTTACAGCACTTATAATTCGACTTCCATCTGGGAGAGATTTCCCTGCAAGTCTTCGATTGAGAGTCAAATCCATAACAGTTTGTAAGACTTCTGGACGCGCACGATTCAATTCATCTAAAAATAAAACTAGAGCGTTCCCATCGTGTGGCCACCAGTAAGGAGGCATAAAATCAGTTTTTCCAGTTTTTTCATCTTTATATGGCAGCCCGATAAGATCTCCCGGGTCACTCATCTGCCCCAAAAAGAGAGTGATTACTTTTTTACCCGTTTCTTCAAAATAGTTTTCCAGGATTCGCGACTTCCCGATTCCATGTTTTCCAGTGAGCATAATATTTTGCTCTGGAGGAGTTTCTTCAAGTACTCGCCTAAGTCCTTTTGAATCAATTTTTATTCCCATACTGTTATTATATGAAAGAAAATGAAGGAAAACATTAAGTTTCTAGTTTAAAAAATCATTCAATATATAGGATTGGCTTGTATTTTTAATCTTTTATTATTATCCTCAATAGTATGTATAGGATTTCACATAATTGTTTTTTTTCACTTCCTGTAATTGACGTTCAGGCGACATCAAAAAGACTCAAGGAAATTCGTGAGGAAAGAGGAATAACTGTTGCAGAAATCCAGCAGATGTTAGGAATGCAAAATCCACAATCAATTTATACCTGGGAAAATCCCAATCGAAAATATCTGCCATGCCTTGAAAATCTTATAGCACTTGCTAAAATCTATGATGTTTCACTTGATGATTTAATAATCATTAAAAAAGAGGATGCCCCAATGTATGTTTGTGACTCTCAATTTATGGCTGGCACTTCTGAAGATATTGCGATTTTTATTAAGAACAACGCTTCTGCAAAAGTTCAGGAGGCTATACGCCAGTATTATAATCTGGGGTAGCGGATTATAATACTGTTATAATACAAAAAAGAAAATTAACTCTAAGCCAGCGGATTTTTCCATATTAAGCATTGTTTTATAAATTCTTCAAAATCATCGGAATATAACCTGAATCCAGCACATCAAAACAAAAGCACTTTTTACCTAAATCTTTGAGGCTTGCTCCAATGTGGTAAATTGTTGCATTATCAATAATCAGAAATCTGTCGTGAGTTTTTGTCGTATACTTTAATGTAAGTGTGGGGTATTGAGTATTAAAAGTCTGAATATCCTGTGCAGTGAGTGTTGTGGAAGGAGCAGTGTAAATTGTCACATTAACACTTTTCTTCTTTTTTGCAAGCCGCTGAAGGATTGATAAATCAACATAGTTATCTATAAGGATTATTTCTTTTTTAGCCGCTGCGAGAAAGCTTTCAAACTTGGCATAGGCGTCAAAAATCTGTCCCTGGAAGAAAATGCCCTGGGTTTCTTTTACGTTGTATTTGTCCATAAGGGAGAAGAGTTCCTGAATTTTTTTATCATTTTCTTTGTGATGAAAGTCAGATTCCAGGAGATGCTTTTTTATATTATCCAGCTCTGTAAAAATATGAGAATTATTCTGGATAAAATGCTTCATTTCTTTGAATGTTCTGATAAGCATTTTACTTTGGGTAACCGCAAGGTCGCCTTTAAGTACGGTCATCAGCATATAGATTCCTTGCTCTGTAAATGCGTAGGGTGCATATTTTATGTTACTACCACGTCCTTTGTTCAAGGTCGAAATTTTCGACCTTGAAAGTTGTTGAACTTCCTCGTTGTTTAACCTAAACATAAAATCTTCAT
>CAJORB010000083.1:0-3593 GCA_905236565.1 uncultured Treponema sp.
GATGTGTAGGGCAAGTATTTATGACGCGCGGAATAAATTTTCTTCTCTTGTAAAAATTGCAGAAGGCGGTGAACCGGTGGAATTAACACGACACGACAAGCCTGTTGCCGTAATTGTCAGCTGGGAAGAATGGGAAGAAAGAAAACCTAAAAAAACATTTATCGATTGGCTTATGAAATTTAGAGAAGAAAATAAGGATATTTTTGAAGACCCGACATGGGAAGGATTGCCAGTTGAAGAAGACCAATATCCGGATGAAGAATATTACAAAAAAGTAGAAAATATGTGGGGGGAAGACTGATGAAACCTGTTTATCTTTTAGACACAAATGTCATTTCTGAATTTGTAAAACAAAAACCAAATAAGGCAGTTTTAAAAAGATTATCTGAAAATTACGGTTTATGTGCTATCTGCTCAACCGTATGGCAGGAATCTATTTTTGGATATGAAAGTATGCCGGAAGGAAAACGTAAAGATAAAATAAAAACATATTTAGAAAAAATAAGAATATCCTATGACATCCTCCCTTACGATTCTTTTGCCTCACAAATCTGTGGTGAAATTCGTGCACGATGTAAACTTGCCGGTAAGCCCGCTCCTTTTTACGACGCTCAAATTGCTGCTACCGCCATTGCAAACGGAATGATTTTAATTACCCACAACACAGAAGACTACCGATTGTTAGTTGAAAATTCCTCGCTCAAAATTGAAGACTGGTGGGAAGAATAAAAATCTGCTGCCTATTTTATGCTCTATTTTATCAATTTTTTTATTGACATATATATCTATTATATTTATCATTATTTTAGTTGATATAAAAGGAGGCTTTGAAATTTATGTACGACACTTTAACCGCGACAAAAATGCTCAAAAGCTTTGTGCCAATCAGCCGCTTTAACAAGGGTGAAGCTGGAAAAATCATTGAAGAAGTAAAACGGGACGGCATTAAGGTGATTGTAAAAAACAATGAGCCTGTTTGCGTAATGCTCAAGGTAGAAGATTATGACCGCCTTGTAGAAGAATCCAAACGGGTTGTGAATCCGCTGCAGACTCCCGAGCAGGAAAAACGCCGCAAGGAATTTATTGCAAGAATCCGCCAGAATGTTACTCCGCCGTTGCCGCCTACAAGAAATAGAAAAGAAGTTATGGATTCCATTGGTCCAATTGATATTGATGAAGACGCAGTAAACGAATTGCGAAGGGTGAGCATGATATGATTTTAGCCGATTCAAATATCTTGATTGATTACTACCGCAACAGGGAATCTGACTTGGCAAAAAAGATTGACTCTCTACCGATTGCCATATGCGGAGTTGTAAAATCAGAACTTTTACACGGAGCTAGAACAAACCAGGAAATTGATGAAATTCTCGAATCATTTTTAACATTTGAACTACTTCCCACCGACGAATATGATTTTGAAGGCGCGGGCTTTATGCTGCAGACTTTACGCGAAAACGGAATTACGCTCCCCCTGGCAGACGTGATGATTGCCTTTTGCGCAATGAAATATGACGTGCCTTTATGGACTCGAGACGGCCACTTCCGCCTTATTCAAGGATTATACCCGGAACTGGCGTTTTATTATCCAAAGGAAAAATAAAAGTTTATATAAAAACCCTGTGATAAGTCTTTGCTTTAAAAGTTTCTCTGCCATCGAGTTTGGAATATTCAGTGTCTTCGTAAAAAGTCATGCCGAGCTTTTCCATTACGCGGCGGGAACCATTGTTGTCTACTGCAAAGGTTCCGGCTAAAACATGAACTCCATATTTTTCCTGAGCATATTGTAAAATGCATTTGATTGCTTCTGGTGTGTAGCCATTATGCCAGTGTTCATAAGCAAGGTTATAACCAACGCTCCACACATCAATATCTTCGTGATAGTAAAGTCCGCCGCTACCAATAAGTTCGCCGGTAGACTTTAGCACAAAACCATAATCCAGCTTCTTTTCATCTTCATACAAGGATTCTAGCCATTCGCGGCCATCTTCTGCAGATTTGTACAAAGGATAAATCATATATTTATTTACGCGAGGATCGCCTGTCCATTTGAAAGCGTCCTGCAGGTCATCAACTAAAAGAGGGCGAAGGATGAGGCGTTCGGTTTCTAACACTGGGGGTAGATGTTTTGGCATAATGTAATTCCTTTTTGAGAGAGTTTATCTCATTTTGATTGATAAAACAATAAAGAGATTTTATAAAAAAAGCGTAAAATAAAATACAACTTGCTAATTTTATTTTTTGTTCGTAAAACCAAATCTAGTAAAGGTGAAAATATTTCTGACCCGTTTTTGGATATTGCGTAAATTATAACTTTTCTTTTTTTCTGATTTCAAACCTGTCTAACATTCCAATAAAATCACTTACGAGCATTTTCTTTTCTGCCGGCAAAAACGAAATTTTTTCTTCAACAGTATTTTTTGGTATTTCTTTTTGGGCGGATTCATTATATAAAGCATTTCCGGTAACAAGATATTCTACAGAAACATTAAGAGCCTGTGCTATTTTAAAAGCAACGTCAGCAGGCGGGATTGAACCCCTTGCACCAAGATATCCTTCCAGCGTCCGCGGAGAAATGCCTGTTCGTGCAGAAAGTTCCTTTACCCGTATATCCTGAAAATCTAGTTCTGAGCGTAAAATTTTCTTAAAAACAGAATCCATAATGTAAATGATACTTTATTTTGCGTAATTTTATAAAACATTGACTACAATCAACGTATATGTTAAAGTTTATTATACGCAATTTGTAGTGAATATCTAATATTCTCCTACAAATTACGAAAAACAAATAAGGAGTGACTATTATGAAAAAGTCAATTGTTTTAGTCTGTATTTTGGGAATGGTTTCAGCTGTATTTGCAGCCGAAAAGGGTTCAAAGCGTCCGATGTATGCAAAAGCAGAAGTTGGTTTTTATGATGGAGGAACAATTATAAGTACTGATTATAACGGTCTCCTATCATCTAAAGTCGATCAGGTTTTTGTAATTTCAGGCTTTGAAATTACTCCAACATTTGGAATTATTTTACCTTTTACAACTGAAAAAGAATTTGGAACCTTAAAAACAAGTGTAGAAGCACAAATTCCTATGGTGTTTGGAAGTGCTGTTTCAGCCGTATCTGGCTTAAGAGGAGATTCTAGTGCAACTGTAATTAGTCCTGGAATTTTATTAATTGAAAGCTACTATTTTCCAGAAAGTAACTCTAAACTTTTACAAAAACTTAGTGGACAGATGGGGATAGGCTTCTCTGTTCCAATTTCTACAGTAAAGGGAACATATTCTATGCCAAAAACAACCTACCCCTATGGAACTGTAGAAGAAAGCTTTTCTGAAACTGGTATTGGTTTTAAATTGAATTTTATTATTGGTACACAATTTAACATTACAGATTCCATTGCGATTAATTTTGATGAAAATATAGGTTTCATTGGTGAATTTAGTTATTCCACTCGTTTTGGAGCAACCTGGTATTTCTAAATTAAAGAATTTACTGAAAACAAGCACTGTCACCCGGCAGTGCTTGTTTTTTTAAATCAGCTTAAAAATATATTTTGGACGCATAAGGATGCCAATCTATGTGGATTGCTTCGGCTA
>CAJORB010000084.1:0-9196 GCA_905236565.1 uncultured Treponema sp.
CAGCCTGAGAGAGTACGTTAGAAGTTGTGAACTTAACCATCTCTTCAGCCATATCTGTATCACGGATACGAGATTCAGAAGCCTGGAGGTTTTCAGCACCAATATCAAGTCCTGTTACTGTCTTTTCAAGGCGGTTCTGGTAAGCACCGAGGTCAGCACGCTGTTTGTTGATCTTCTTGAGAGCTTCATCAAGAGTTCCGATTGCGCGGTTAGCATCATCTGGAGCTGCAAGAGACATCTTAGATTCGTCACCAAGGTTGCGGAGTCCAAGAGCTGTAGCAGACATTGTTCCGATGTAAACCTGAGTTCTCTGATCCATGTTGGCACCGATGTGGAACCACATAGATCCTGTAACAACGTTTTCACCTGTAGGGCGAGCAAAACGACCTGTGAGCATGTTCATACCGTTGAACTGAGCACAAGAAGCGATGCGGTCTACTTCGTCAATGAGAGAAGAAACTTCTACCTGAATCTGCATACGGTCTTCGTCTGAGTAAATACCGTTTGAAGACTGAACAGCAAGTTCGCGGATACGCTGAACGATGTCAGAAGTTTCCTGAAGATATCCTTCAGTTGTCTGAATAAATGAAATGCCGTTTTCTGCGTTTGTAGAAGCCTGGTTTAAACCGCGGATCTGTGCACGCATTTTTTCTGAAACTGCAAGTCCAGAAGCATCATCACCTGCACGGTTAATTCTCATACCTGATGAGAGTTTTTCCATGTTTTTCTGATTGCTGAGGTCTGTAAGACCCTGTGATCTCTGAGCGAACATAGCACTCATGTTGTGATTGATAACCATAGTGTATCTCCTATAAAATCTCGAACACAAACTGGAATCTTCCAGAGCGTTCCTTGTAAGGTTTGGTGTTTTATTCTCAAACCTCGCAAGGACAAACTATCCATGTGGGGTTTTTTTACCACCCGTTACTTCTTTATCGGAGTTTGAAAAAAATGGTTTAGCAAATTTTTAACGAATTTTAACGGTTTTTTTTTGGAAAATTTTGGGGAATTTATACTGAATTTAACCAGAAACGGCAGTCACTCTGCAAACGTAAATTCTAGCAAATCTGAATAATCGCCTTCATCTGCCTTTCGTAAAGCTGTGATATACGCTTTTCTAACTTCAGAAACATTAACCAGGTTTTTGTTTCCCCAGTAAAGCTTTCTTCCTTCGAGTTTTTCCATAAGCAGATCTGCCATAAGACGAGAAACACGGCCATTTCCATTTGGAAATGGGTGAATCTGAACCAGTCTATGATGAAGCCTTACTGCAATTTCATTATTTGGATAAGTTTTATTTTCTATCCAGAATTTTACATCATCAAAAAGCTGCATAAGTTTTAATGGAATCTGATAAGGTGCAACGCCAATATTACGTTCAGAAGCTCTATAAGTTCCTGCCCACTTCCATACATCATCAAACATCCTTTTATGCAACTCTCTGAGGAATACATCAGAACAAACATCTTTATTTTTGTTCGAATAAAGCCAAATTTGAGCTTTAGCAATATTACGGGCTTCTGCCTCATTCAGTTCCGACCGTAGCATTATCCATTTTAATTTTAGGCCGTTCTTTTCATCACTTGTAAGAGGAGTTGAACTGTCATCCGATTCAAAAATGTCCATATTTTAGTCCCAGATTCTCTTTGTATTTCCGTTTATAAAATCATCTGCCATATCCTGGACCGCTTCTGACGTTTCAATACTCTGATTTTCCAGAGCCATATTCAGATTAACATCAGAAAGAATCTCCCTAGCTCTCTTTTTAGCCTGATTCTGAACAATATCCTGAAAAGTAGTCTTTGGCTTAAAGTAATACACAAAATCACAGCCCATCGCTTCAGCAACCTTCTTTATAGTAGATAACTTTAAGTTTTCTTCATTAGACTCCATTTTAGCAACACGGGGCTGCGTAACTCCAAGTCGTGCCGCAAGCTGAATCGCCGTCATGCCTATTGCCTCACGAACCATATTTATCCATGAAGAACCTGCCGGAACAATGTTTTTTGCATCCGAAAGAGAAGAAATTTTTCTGTCTAGCGCTCTTATCCGTGTAATCCTTTCGTTCATTCTATAACCTTTATATTATATTCTATTAGTATTTTATAACATTTTTATTATATTGTAAATAAATATTATTATCTTTTTGTTATATTTTATAATAAAATCTATAATAATATTTCAGGCTGAATTTACTCAAAAAAGGGAAATTTCTTCAATATCGAAAATATACTTAAACTCAAGCAGTGCGGCAGAATCCTTTTCCTGCCCTTCAAGCTCCTCTTTAAGTGAATTGTTTTTATCTATTATGAAGTAAATGATTTTACAGCCGAACTCTTTAGCCTTAGGCATAAAATAATCAGCAACCCATTTCGTATCCAGAGGATTGTCCTCAAAGCCGCTTCTTGTATCTGCAACATAATTACATCCGGGATGCTCTTTTATAATCTTTAAAGCACAATTCAACGGCGCACGATAAGCATCCAGTTCGCAGTATCTTTTCCAGATAACCAGAACAACATTTTTTTCTTCGACATAATAAACGTCACAATTCTCTGAATTATAGTAAGGTTTAGTCATTGTAGAACTCTCCGTGGGAGATGATATCATACAAAAGAAATATTAAAAAGTACGGTTTTATACTGAATTTAATCAGAAACGGCATTGTTTGCGAGGCGATAAATCATTTCTAGGACAGCTGATTTTGTATTATCCGGAATTTTCTCGAGAGACAGAATGGCTCTCTTATACTTTCTGAAAAGTTCGGTTTCAGAGAGAATATTATCCTGATTAGATTTTTTACTCTTTGCTTTCTGGGATTTAGTGTTTTCACCGAGAAGATATTCAATGGAAACATCCAGGACACGAGCAACCTTCAGGGCTGTATCAGCTCCAGGCATGCTGTCACGTTCAATACCAAGCCCGATACCTGTATATGCAATATCAGCCTTAAATGCCAGTTCTTTTCTTGAAATACCTTTAAAATCTAACTCTTTTTCAACATTCTTCCAAAAACCCATACCTTACTTATACTACTAAAGCGGATTTTTTTTACTTGCGTAAACACTATTGATAAAATATACTACTATAGTAGTCTTATACAAATCCATTGATATATAGGAGAACACGCTTATGCAGTCCAAAAAAACATTAAATTTACTTTTCATCTTAATACTTATGATACCCTTTTCTTCTTGTAAAAATGCAGCAACCGGTGAAGAAAATATACCATATGAGAGAACTATTCCTCTTACATTAGAAGCAATCGAAGATGGGAAAATCACCATAAGCAATACGTCACGGACAGTTGTCTGGTATACATTAGACAATGACGAAACCCGTAGTTATGCACAATCATCAGGTTCTGTATATATATATGTTTATGCAGGAGAAAAAGTTTCTTTCTTTGCAAATATTTCAGAAACATGGGGTGGTCAATCCAATACTGATTACATAAACATAAATTGTTCAGCAGACTGCTATGTATACGGAAATATAATGAGTCTCTTTTGCGAAAATTTTAAATCAGCAAAAAGCCTTGAAAATAGTGCATACACATTTACATCTCTATTCGAGGGGAATAAACATATAAAAAATCATAGTCAAAAAAAATTATGTCTACCAGCAACTAGACTAGAAGAAAGATGTTATTACCGCATGTTCTACGGATGTTCTTCATTAACAAGTGCACCAGAACTTCCTGCAACAAATTTAACTGAGAAATTTGAATGTTATAGAGAAATGTTCTCTGGTTGTACGTCATTAACTACTGCACCAATTCTTCCAGCAAAAAAACTTTGCATATCCTGTTATAGAGGAATGTTCTCTGGTTGTACGTCATTAACTACTGCGCCAGAACTTCCTGCAACTACATTAGAAGGATATTGTTACGAGAGAATGTTTTGGGAATGCAGTTCATTAATCAATTCACCAACTCTTCCAGCGACAATACTTGCATACGGATGTTATCTCAACATGTTTTTTAGATGTAAATCCCTAATCACAGCTCCTATACTCCCAGCAACTAAATTAGAAGAAAGGTGTTACGAAGGAATGTTTTATGATTGTCCCGCACTCAGAAATGCTCCTGATCTTCTTGCTACTCAGTTAAAAAAAGATTGTTATAAAGAAATGTTTTGTGACTGTAAACTTATTAATTATCTAAAATGTCTTGGACTACACCCTTCAGAAGAGGAGAATGTCTATCGAATATTAAGCGGATGCTCAAGCACAGGAACTCTTGTAAAAGATAAACGTGTTACATGGCCAGATGGATCACTCCCATCTGGTTGGACAATTGTTGATGAACAATAAATAATATTTATAGACATAGTAAGAGAAGAATATTATGAAAAAAAACTTTTCAATCAATGATACAGAAGATTATAAAGGAATAACAGAAATATTTAATATGATTAAGGGGACAAATTTTAAAACGTTAAACAGATCATTTAAATATCTAAATAAAAATTATTACTTATGGGTATTTAACCAAGGAGGAAAAGACGATTGGATAGATTTATTAAGTTTTGATGAAGAAAAAATAAAAGAAATAGACTTAACAAATAAGGAAGGAAAACCTGACTTTCCAGAAAAATTCTTGCGTGTAGTTTTCGTAAAAGAAATAAATAAAAATCCAAGAGCAAAATTTGTTGGAGTTTTTAAGTCCATAAGGGCAGAGTTTAAAGACGGGCATTATATCCGACACTATAAAAGAATCAGTCTTAAGATTGAGCTTGACAAATTAAAATAGTTTTCACAAAAAAAATAAATGATACATTATATTGAAAATTTATTGAAAGAACGTACTTTAATAGAGAAGAAATTTGCTGAATTATTTGACAAAAATATACCTCTTGTTCCTATTCCATTTTTTGGTAATATCAGTTCTGCAAAAATTATTACTATTGGGGCCAATCCGTCTTCGACAGAATTAAAGAGAAATTTCTGGTCAGAAAAAATATCCTCCAATAAAATTTTAGATAGACTTTTAAATTATTTTGATTATTCCCCTCATGAATGGTTTGATACATATGAACAGGGATTAATGAAAATCGGATATTCATACCATGACGGAACAGCAGCTCACATCGACCTATGTCCTTGGGCAACATACTCACTAAGAAATATTGAAAATAAAAAAATGACAAACAAAGTAATCGAATTATTTAAACAAAGCAAATATTCTTTTCAAGAATTGATGATTAATCATATCTCTGCAAATTTTACATTGATGGCTGGATCGGTAACCAAGAAATATTATATTGACAAGTTTGTTACAGATTTTGTAAATAAAGATAAAATTGAATTAATAAATAAAAACCAAATAAAAACTGATTCTCCTTTTGTAAGCAACTATATCTTCAAAATAAACGGAAAATGTCTGAAAACTCTTTTTATAAGTGCATCTCCAAGTTACAAAAAGTGTAAAAATTCACTGATAGAACTCATTGAAGAAAATAAAGAATTCCTGACATAAATAATCCAAAAAAAAACTTATCCTTGAGCAAACTTCCCCTTGTCCTCTGCTTCTTTTAGCAATATAATACCCTTAAAAGGAGTGTCGTTTTAACGATAGTAAATATGGCAAAACTAACTCTCTATCACGGTTCAGAAAACATAATAAAAACGCCTCTATATAAAGCCGGGAACCCTAAGAATGATTACGGCTACGGGTTTTACTGCACAGAAAACGCTGAACTTGCAAAAGAATGGGCATGTTCAGAAGAAAAAGATGGCTTTGCAAATGAATATTCCCTGAACCTCCAGGGACTTTCGGTCTTAGACCTTTCAGAAGAAAGCTATTCCATCTTAAACTGGCTTGCCATTCTCCTTAAAAACAGGACATTCAATCCTTCATCCGATATAGCCCGGGATGCAAAAGATTTCCTTTTGCATAATTACCTCATTCCGTATGAAAAATACGACATTATAAAAGGGTACCGCGCCGACGACTCATATTTTACATTTGCAAATGCATTCTTAAACAATACAATTTCTATCGAAAAATTAAACAAGGCAATGTATCTTGGAAAACTTGGTGAACAGATTGTATTAAAATCAAGTCTTGCATTTTCAAAAATAAAATTTATTTCTGCCGCTTTCGCTCCACGAAACATTTATTATCCAAAAAAAATGAATCGTGATAATGAAGCGCGAAACAGATTTTCACAGCTTAAAACATCAAAAGAAAAAAACACTGCAGAAGAAATTTTCATAATCGACATACTAAGAGGAGGTTTTAAAAATGATGATTCACGCATACCCAGAATCTTATTTAAGTGATGCCCAGCAGAACCTCGGCACGATGTTTGATTTTGCCCTGCGCGTTCTGAATTATGACGAAGATAAATTTTTCATTTATTTTATTCAGTCTGATATCGCAAGAAAATTTGAGCATGCAAATCCAAAATACATTGCAGGAATGTCAGGAATCGAACTGTGCGAAAATGTTCTAAAGAAAATCGACTCACCGTCAGAAAGATTAAACTTTCCTCTTCCAGAAAATTTTAAAACAGAATACGGAGTGGAGTTCTGGACCGGATGGATTTTAGCGTACTATCAGTGGTATTCTGCGCTCAAATTTTCTGATCTTCTTGAATACGGACTTACACCATCAGAAGTAAGTTCAAGATACATACTTCACGAAGCAGATGTTTCAAAATTTGTAGAAACAGCAGATAAAATTATTTTAAATAATAAAAATAATTCTCCGACACGACTTCAGAAAATAAGAAAACAGCAGAACATGACGCAGGATGAACTTTCAAAGTTAAGCGGTGTGTCACTTCGTATGATTCAGCTTTATGAACAGAGACAGAATGATATAAACAAAGCATCAGGCGAAACAATAAACGCACTAGCCCGTGCTCTGTGCTGCAATTTTTACGATATAATGGAAATTAATCTGGATGAATAACTTCTATTTCCCCCATCTACCCTATCACTTTTTCCATATAGTTAATCTTCTCCATAAAACCTTTCATCCCTTGCCTTATTTACCATTTCCATTCGTTCTTCACGTTTTGAAACATCATTCTGAATTATTTTTGTAAGCGGAACTGTAAAAAAACCGTCTTTATCTTCTGAAAGTATTTTTGCAACTTTATCAGATACAGGGATAAACCATACTTCGCCTAAAACCGTATCATCCCACTTATCTCCCTTGTACACGCTTTCGAGAGTCATGCGGTATGTTCCCTTATCAAGAAGAACGGGATTTTTTACAGCATTCAAATTAGACCAATATGTTAAACCTTCGCTACATATTTCCGGAAAAAAATCTGCAAATGAAAGCGTAGTAATTTTTTTACCATTAGAATCAGAAAGAAGCATTGTCTTTACACGATTGTTAGATGCCCAGATTTTTCCAGCCGGCCCATATTTTGTATATACAGAATATCCTTCATCAGGCTCATATTTAGAACCATACATAGAAATTCCTTTTTTATGTCCGCTAAAACGTCTTAATCCATTAGTTGCAAATGGCCCGATTGCATATGAAGTAAGAGTAAACTCAATCCATTCACCGATTCCGTCTCCTTTAACACCTTCGACCCAGCCATTATTAAGCATCCCGTCAAACGAAGTATATGCTCCGTATGTTGAAGAAACAAGATCCTCGTCTTTGCTTGAAAAATCTAAATCATTTTTTGCAATACTGTATGAACCTCCCAAAGCAGACGATGATTTGATATTTTTTACAAAAGGCTGTTCCCCTGTCTCTCTGTCGTAGCAGAAGAAGCAACCGCCCTCATCATATATCCTTCGAACAGAAAATTTAAAAATTTCATCTTCATACGGCTTATAATTTTCTGCTGAATATAAAACAAGACCACCCTCTTCATCTTCATAGCCAGAAAAATCGCCAAGGTAAGAATGATCAAATTCTGATTCTGTTCCATAAAATCTGCTGTCAGTTAAAAGCATAAATTTCTTTATCGCGCCTTTCCATGTTCCGCCTGTAGAAATATCATAGGACACCTCATATTCGTCTCGTTTATAAGATCGTTTTAATGTAGAAGTTTTATATGATACAGTAAGTTTAGAAGAAGAGAGTGGTTTAAAAACAAGTTCATGAAAAAAATGAATTACAATATTGAACTCATAAAAATCTCCTTCATTACTTGTATACTCATCACTTTTTTTAACAGAAGTTTCGATTCCTACAGTTTTAACAGCAACATTTTTTCCATCCTGTTCAATTAAACATGGCGCATATTCAGATTTTTCAGAAGAAGATTTTTTTATTTTTTCCATATATTCTGCAATCGGCATGACAGTAAGCTTTCTATCAAGTGCAAAAATTTCTTCTTTGCAGTCAGATACATCTTTAGAAGGAGGTAAAATAATTTTCCACGGCATTCTGGAAGACTCAATATTATAGAAAACTCTCGTCAAAATACTTCCGTCTTCTTTTACTACAAACGGAACAGTTACAATTACAGGAAATGCACACGGAACTACAACTTTTTCATTTACCGTATTTTTAAAATCAAATATCGCTGTAACCTCATTATCCTGCTGATTAACATACATAAATTCACGTTCAAGAGAAATTTTATCATTAGGTTCTTTAACATAGATATTTCCATAAGTCCAGTCTTCAGGATATCTTGTTCCACCATCATCACAGAAAACATTAAAACAAAACAAAAATACAACAAAAAAAAGCGATGTGAACTTTTTCATTTTTTACCTCAAATAACTTTTTCTCTCTCTTACTTATTCTATCATTTTAAATCCGTAAAAAAAAGCCCGCGAATTAATCGCGAGCTTTCGTCTTAAAGTTCTGCGGGGTAGCATTTTCACAGAACTCATTTTTAAGCCTGCGCTTTAACATCAGGCTTAATCGGGGTTGATTTATTCAGCCTATCTTAACAGACTGTACTATCTGAGAAGTGAAAGTACCATCTGTCCCTGCTGGTTAGCCTGCGCAAGCATTGCTGTTCCAGCCTGGCTAAGAATCTGGTTCTTTGTAAAGTCAACCATTTCTTTAGCCATATTTGTATCACGAATTCTTGATTCAGATGCCTGGAGGTTTTCTGCTCCGATATCAAGTCCAACTACTGTCTTTTCAAGACGGTTCTGATAAGCACCGAGGTCAGCACGCTGTTTGTTGATTTTCTTAAGTGCCTCATCCAATGTTCCGATTGCGCGGTTAGCGTCATCCGGAGCAGCAAGTGACATCTTTGCA